>CAYWSJ010000065.1:0-7171 GCA_964461045.1 uncultured Bacteroidales bacterium
AGAGAACCCTGAATTTGTGTTTTTTTGCAATTTTTTCCATTAAGATCATTAAAAGCTGGTTATGATCTACCGCAAGATTTGCTTCTTCGTAACGGGGAGCACATTCAAACTGATTAGGGGCTACTTCATTGTGTCTGGTTTTTATTGGAATTCCCAGTATATAGGCTTCTTTTTCGAACTCACGCATAAAATTTTTAACCCTTTCCGTTATTGAGCCAAAATAGTGATCATTAAGTTGCTGATCTTTAGCAGAAGCATGTCCTATAAGGGTTCTTCCTGTAAGGTATAGGTCTGGTCTGGCATTGTAAAAAGCATCATCTACCAGGAAATATTCTTGTTCCCAACCCAGCATGACATTTACTTTTTCAACGTTCTTATCAAAATACTTACATACCTCTTTTGCTGCATCATCGATGCGGTTGAGTGATTTTAACAGGGGAGTTTTATAATCCAGGGCTTCGCCTGTATATGAGACAAAAATTGTGGGAATGCAAAGTGTTCTTTCATATACAAAGGCAGGAGAGGAGGGATCCCAGGCTGTATACCCCCTTGCTTCAAATGTATTTCTTAGTCCTCCGCTTGGAAAACTGGAAGCATCAGATTCCTGCTGAACAAGCATTTCTCCCTGGAAATTTTCAACAATTCCACCATTGTCAGCGGGCTCGAAAAAAGCATCATGTTTTTCCGCAGTCGTACCATTAAGCGGATGGAACCAATGTGTATAGTGAGTAGCTCCACGGTCAATGGCCCATGCTTTCATTCCTGAGGCCACCTGATCTGCATATTTTCTGTCTATTTTTGCTCCTTTTTCAATGGCTTTTAATACATTTTCATAAGCCTCCCGGGATAAATATTCCTGCATTTTTTGTGGATTGAAGACATTCTCTCCAAAATATTTGGATGTTTTTACTGAAGGAAGTTCTACCGGAACGGAGGTTCTTTCCAGGACTTTCTCAATGGATTTGAATCGAATTGTTGACATACCCCTAAAATTTGATGGTTAAATTGACAAATTTACGTATATTTTTAATATAACCCCTAATATTTTAAGGGGTATTTTTTAAATAAACACTCAAATAAAATTTAAAGGTGTGTTTTATTAGGGGAATGGCAATAAAAAAATCCGGTGAGCGATCACCGGATTTTTTACGGAATTATTCGATACTTATTTGCTTAGTTCAGCGAATTTTTCATAGAATTTGGCTATGGTTTCTATACCATTATAAAATTGGTTTAAAGGATAATTTTCATTAGGTGAGTGGATCGCATCAGATTCGAGTCCGAAACCTACCAATACAGATTTAATTCCCAGGATCTGATCAAAAGAAGCAATAATTGGTATACTACCTCCACTTCTTACAGGGACAGGTTTTTTACCCAGTACTTCTTCCATAGCCTGGCTTGCTGCCTTGTAAGCAGGTAAATCAATCGGGCAAACATAACCCTGTCCGCCATGCAATTCTTTTACATTAACTTTTACTGATTTAGGAGCGATTGACTCAAAATATTCTTTAAAAAGTCTTGCAATTTTTTTGTGGTCCTGGTTAGGCACCAGCCGCATTGATATCTTTGCCCCTGCAGTTGCCGGGAGAACAGTTTTAGCTCCTTCACCTGTATAACCACTCCACATTCCGTTTACGTCACAGGAAGGTCTTATTCCTGTTCTTTCCATAGTTGTATATCCTTTTTCTCCATCAACTTCTTCTATGTCAAGGGCTTTTTTGTATTCTTCCAGGTTGAATGGCGCTTTTGCCATCTCTTTTCTTTCTTCGTCACTGGCTTCCAGCACATCGTCATAAAATCCGGGGATCGTTACTTTGTTGTTTTCGTCTTTAAGTTTGGCGATCATTTCAGCCAGCACATTAGCCGGGTTAGCTACAGCGCCTCCGAATATTCCTGAGTGGAGGTCTTTGTTCGGACCTGTAACTTCAACTTCCATGTAGGCCAGTCCTCGCAGACCAGTTGTAATAGAAGGAAGGTCTTCACCAAGCATGCTTGTGTCTGAAACAAGGATTGTATCAGCCTGGAGCATTTCTTTATTCTGTTCACAGAATTTTCCGAGACTAGGAGAACCTATTTCTTCTTCTCCCTCAAGCATGAATTTTACGTTACAATCTAGTTTGTTGCTTTTTACAAGATATTCAAATGCTTTAATATGCATGAATGACTGACCTTTATCATCGTCGGCGCCCCTGGCATATATTTTTCCATCTCTTATTTCCGGTTCAAAAGGTTTTGAATCCCATTTTTCAATTGGGTCCACAGGCATCACATCGTAGTGTCCGTAAACCAATACTGTAGGTTTATTGGTGTCAAGTATTTTTTCTGCATATACTACTGGGTTGCCATCGCTTGGCATTACTTCAGCTTTTTCTGCACCAGCATCTAACAGTTTTTGCTTCAGGTGGTCTGCAGCTTTCTTCATGTCATCTTTGTGTTCCTTTTCAGAACTGATTGAAGGAATTCTGATAACTTCAAATAATTCGTCTAAAAACCGTTGCTTATTGTCTTCAATATACTTTTTTATGTCTTCCATAAAACAGATTTTTTTAATTTATAAAATTATATTGCCCGAAGATAAAAAATCTTTAGTTATTTTGAACAATTTTAAATAGATTGTTTTGTTAATAATTCTTAATTTATGACAAAGAAGGAAGAGAAAAAATTTGATGATTACGGAGGGCATAAACTGCCTCTGGTAGAGCAGTTTTACACAATCCAGGGGGAAGGATATCATATGGGTAAACCTGCCTATTTTATAAGAATTGGAGGGTGCGATATAGGATGTCATTGGTGTGATTCAAAACTGACCTGGGATCCTGCCGTACATCCTTTGGTAGATATTGAGGATATTAAGAGATCAGTAGCTGATACTCCTGCCAAGTCCATTGTTGTTACCGGAGGAGAGCCCTCTTTATATAATCTTGATCCTTTATGCACAGCTTTAAAGCCTTTAGGTGTGAAAACTTTCCTGGAAACATCTGGAACAGGCTTTCTATCAGGTCGATGGGACTGGATTTGTTTGTCACCAAAAAAACAAAGTCCGCCGGAAAACGTATTTTATAATAAAGCAGACGAATTGAAAGTTATTATATTTGATGAAGAAGATATTCTTTGGGCCGAAGAAGCAGCTAAACTTGTAAATTCAGAGTGCAGACTATATCTGCAGCCGGAATGGAGTCGTTATGAAATAATCATACCCGCGGTTGTTGAGTTTGTAAAAAGGAATCCTCAATGGAATGTTTCTCTTCAGGCACATAAATTTATGCATATTCCTTAAACCTGAAATTGTTTTTATGATGAAATATTTGTTTTTGATCTTTTTTATTTTTTCTTTATTACCATCTTTACAGGCTCAGCAAGAATTTACGACCGATAACAAGAGGGCTGTGAAATATTTTAAGGAAGGGCTTGCCAGTTATCAGCGCGGTGATTTTAAAGTTGCTTTGGAAAAGATGAGTGAGGCATTGGAAAAGGATGATCAGTTTGTTGAGGCATATATAATTAAAGCCCAGGTGTATGAACATACAGGGAAAGGCCAGCAAGCCCTCGAAAATTACGAAAAGGTTTTGGAAATTAATCCTGATTTTTTTCCCAATGTATTTTTAAGCATGGGGTTAATTTATTTTCAGCAAGGTAGTTATAAGAAATCAAAAGAGTATCTTGACAGGTTTATTGCTAGAGAGGATATAACCTTAAAATTAAAGAAAAAAGCCAGGGAGATAAAACGTTCCTGTCTTTTTGCAATACGCCGGAAAGATAATCCCGTTTCTTTTCACCCTGAAAATTTAGGAGATAGCATTAATAGCCAGTTTAGTGAATACTGGCCCTCTATTTCTGCAGATGGTAAAACATTGGTTTTCACCCGGCTGATACCACGGAATGATCTGTCTGAAATAGAGCAAAGATTGGATGAGTTGAATGAAAGACAGCGAGCTTTTATGGAGTCTGTAATTTCAAAAAAACAGGAAGATTTTTTTGTAAGTAATAAAAAAGACAGTCTCTGGAAACAGGCTGTTAGTATTGGGAGTCCTATCAATACGGAACATAATGAGGGAGCTCAGAGCCTTTCCTCCGATGGGAATGAGATGTATTTTAGCGCCTGCAACAAAGATGATGGGAAAGGCAGTTGTGATATTTATTACTCAAAAAAACAAAACGGACAATGGAGTAAACCTGAGAATATCGGGGCTCCGGTAAATACTCCTTCATGGGAATCGCAACCCTCTATATCTCCTGATGGACAGGTTCTTTATTTTGCCAGTAACAGGAAAGGAGGAGAGGGTAAAAAAGATATATGGATGAGCCGGAAGAAGAAGGATGGTTCCTGGTCGGAACCCAAAAACCTTGGGGACTCTGTAAATACGCCCGAAACAGAAATGGCTCCTTTTATTCATATGGATAATCAGACGCTCTATTTTTCATCGGACGGGCATCTGGGAATGGGGGGAATGGATTTGTACAAAACTTCCAAAAAAGATGAAAATTCGTGGACTGTTCCGGAGAATCTAGGTTACCCAATAAATACCCATAAAGATGAATTTGGACTTATTGTTGAGGCGCAGGGGAAAAATGCTTATTATGTTAGCAACCGAAGGAGTGATAGGAAGAGAGATATTTATACTTTTGTACTTCCCGAAGAATCCAGGCCTACTCCAAGTTCATATATGGAGGGTTTGGTTTATGATGCAGAAACAAAAAAGCCTTTGAAAGCTGAATTTGAATTGCTAACACTTGATTCGGGAAAAATGATCATGAATGCATATTCCGATCAAAAAACAGGAAATTTTCTGGTTTGTTTACCGGTGAATAATGATTATGTCCTTAATGTATCAAGAAAAGGCTACTTGTTTTATTCAGACAATTTTAGTTTTAAGGGGACTCATGAAATAACTCAGCCTTTTCAAAAAGATATTCCTTTAAAACCGATTAAAGAAGGAGAGCGAATTGTTCTCAGAAATATTTTTTTCGAAACAGATTCATTCCGGTTAAAAACACAATCTAGAGTTGAACTGAATAAGCTTTATCAGTTTTTACAGGAGAACCCAGGATTGAGAATTGAAATTTCGGGGCATACGGATAGTGTAGGCACAGATCATTACAATGAAGAATTGTCAGATAAGCGGGCTCGGTCTGTTTATTATTATTTAACAAAGAAAGGCATTTCAAAGCAGCGGCTCGAATATAAGGGATATGGTGAAAGTCAGCCCATTGCGCCAAATAGTACTGCAGAAGGTAGAGCCCGCAACAGAAGGACAGAGATTAAGGTACTTGGAAATCAATAAATTTAGGAGGATTTATTTTCGGAATCAATTATCTGATTTTTCTTCCTCGTGATTTTCTATAAGCTCTTTGATTCTCTCGATCTGTTTTTGTTTATTAACTTCCCGAAGATTAAGCGCTGTTTCTGTAAAGTATTGATGCCCTGATATAAATTTTAGTTGTAAATTATTCCAGTCATTTAAAGAACCTATTTTATTTTGTTCTTTCATTTCTTTGTAGAGGGTATTTGAAACCGGAATGAAATCACTTCTTCCCAGGTAATCCAAATCAGCATCACACATTATTTTTTCCAGCAAGTCTTCTGGTGATGGCGGTATTTGAGTAGCCATAATCAGGTCAGTTATTTTATCAATCTGATCCTGGTTATAACTGAATTTTGGCAAATATTCCTTAGCCATTTCTGCACCATAATATTCATGGTTATTGTACCCAATTATGTGGCCTGCGTCATGAAACAAGGCAGCAGTTTTAAGAAGCAGGATTGCCTCATCATCTACTCCTTCACCATAACCAATCAATTCTGCCTGGTTAATCACATCAATTGTATGTTTTACATTATGATAGTATAAGTATTCGGGTAATTCTTTTTCAAGTCTGTCGAGTATGAGTTCCTGAAGATCGGTAAACTGACGGAGCAGGTATTTGGTCATGAAAATCTGGTTCGGGTTTCTGCCTTCTTTCCGATTTTCAGCATAGGCAGGTTTTATTTTTTTCAGTCTCAGCATCTCCATGTTCCCTTTATATTTTACAGGTATCTTACCGCTGTAATCACATGTAAAATACTGTTTTATCATTTCATAAGTCATGATTGAAAGGTTTACTTCACCAAAATCACTTGCCGAAGCTATTCTTGTGGCAATATGAACAGTATCTCCTTTCAGATCATAGCTGAGCTTTTTTCTCCCGTGAAATGTAGCAGTAACCGGCCCTGTGTGGATTCCTATTCTGAAATCCCAGAATTCTCTTTCCTGCTCTTCATATTCTTTCTTCAGTGAGTTCATATAGTCCTGCATTTCAAGCGCTGCAAGAACTACATCAATCGGGTTTGTGATATTCTTTTTTGGAACACCCCCTGCGCACATATAGGCATCTCCAATAGTCTTAATTTTTTCAATCTTGTATTTTTTAACTATTTTGTTGAACTGCAAGAAAATATTATCCAGCTCATCCATAATCTCGGTGGTGGCATCTAACGCGGCAATTTTTTTAAGTCCTTGTACGTCAGCATAAAGTACTGTTGCCATTTCAAACCGGAGTGAACGTGTTTTGCCAGGATACTTAACACCTTTTGGAAGATGTTCGGAGGGTACTTTGGCAATTATTCCTTCTAATTTATCTCTTTCTTTTGTAAGCTTTTGTTTTTCAGAACTAAGGTCTTTTATTTGCTGGGTAAGTTCTTTGTTTTCTTTGATTAATTCTGATATCCGATATAGTAGTTGTTCTTCTTTTTGCTTATCCATTGGAATCTTGCCATTTATTTTCTCTAAACGTAATATATGAAAATAGGTTATAAATTTATTTAATTTTTTTTCAATAGTGTAATCTCAATCTTGTATATTTGTTAGGTAATTGAATTGTTTAATTCATTCATCAAAAAAGTTATTTTTTAATAATATTATTAACTAAAATCTAACCCTATGAACAACAAATTGTTAACAATTTTAAGCGTGTTTTTAGCACTCGCTATTCTTGGAGGATGCAAGCCTTCAGGAGATGAGAAAGAAAAAGAGGATAAGTATAAAATTCCTTTACGTGAAATTGAGAAAAAGGTAGAATCTTTTGCCAAGGTAGAATTAAAAACAGACCTTAGTCATTTGTCTGAAAATCAAAAAGAAATGTTGACTTATCTTTTTGATGCAGCAAAGATTATGGATGATATCTTTTGGAC
>CAYWSJ010000065.1:7271-19122 GCA_964461045.1 uncultured Bacteroidales bacterium
AGTGATTTTGCCTGGTTAGAAATGACTGATAATGATATAGATTTTATTGTTGGTCCGATTGAAACATACCAGGATCAATTATATGGAAATAAAGCAGCTCATGAATCATTTATTTTAATTAAAGACAAGGAGTGGAGTAAGAAATTATCGAAGTATACTTCATTGCTTCCAAAGTTGCAGAAAATGCTTCCTGTTGAGCAAAAGTATAAAAACGAAACCCCAGGATCTTCAGGAAATCAATTGAATGTTTATGATGCTGTTTATTATGCAGGTGATTGCAATTATGGAAGTAAAACCATTGCTATTAACCTGCCTAATGATCCGGTTGTCAGAGAAAAGAGCGGTTCGCGAAAATTGCAGCTGAAAAATTCAATGAAAGCCAAATTTGACAATATACTTGTTCCAATATCTAAAGAACTTATCGATCCTTCACAAAGAGAGAATGTTACATTCGATGCATTTTTTGCAAACACTATGTTTCATGAAGTTGGTCACGGACTGGGCTTAAGTTACCTGGCTGAAGACAAAGAAACATCCGTAAGAGGGGCATTGAAAAAATACTATACCTCAATTGAAGAAGGTAAAGCTGATATTTTAGGACTTTATATTGTTGATCAGCTTTATGAAATGGGCGAGCTTGGTGATGTTGACCTTATGGATTACTATGTGACTTTCTTTACAAGTATTTTCAGATCATCTCGTTTTGGAGTAGCAAGCGCACATGGAAAAGCAAATATGATGAGATTTTATTACCTGAAAGAGAAGGGAGCTTTCACCCGGGATCCTGAAACAGGTACATATAAAGTACATTTTGAGAAGATGCGAAAAGCAATGAAAAGTTTGGCTGAAAAAATTCTGAAAATTCAGGGTGATGGAGATTTTGAAAAAGCTAAAGCCTGGGTTGAGGAAGACGGCAAGATAAAAGAGAATCTACAGAAAGATCTCGACAGAGTGAATGAAGCAGGAATTCCAAGAGATATCAGATTTAAACAGGGGAAATCTGTTCTTGGACTGGAATAAAGATATTTAAAAATTTTAAGACCCGAACCTGATCTTTATATTATGGTTCGGGTCTTTATTTTTTTTAATTTTTAATGTCAAAATATTTATTTTTGTTATTTTGTTGGCATTGTGATTAATAAAATACACAAACTGAATTTTTCTCTATTCTGCCGGATAATCATTCCGGCGCTGCTGATATTGTTTTTGTTTTCGGAGAAAAAAGCTTATAGCCAGACTGATACAACAAAATATTATTTTGTACGAGATTCTTTACTTAATAAGGATACTATTGCCTTTTCAATAGATAAAAATGCCCTCTACAACTCTAAAAAGTTTTATGATTCCATAAGGCGTTTTGCCTCAAAAAATTATTTTACAAAAAAGATTCACGATTTCTTATTTATAAAAAACAAAACCCCGGATGTTTTTGAAAATAAGCAGATAGATAAACAAAAAAATCCATTTAGCGACTACAAAGGAAAGATTATTCGTGATATAGAATTTAAACAATTACCTGTGTTCGGCACCAGTGTGGACGATACTACCTATGAGGCCAAAAACTGGTATAAGGAAGTTGGAAATTGGTTGCATATCCCAACAAATGAGAAAATTTTAAAAAGCAACCTCCTGGTTTCTCCAGGAGAAGAAGTTGACCCAACCTTATTGAGCGATAATGAACGAATCTTTCGTAATTTGCAAAGTGTAAAAGATTCAAGAATTCTGATTATCCCGGCCCGGAACACAACTGACTCTGTTGATCTGCTAATTATTACACAGGATTATTGGTCAAAGGGTTTTTCTGTTAATTTTAAGGATGTTTACTCGAATGAAATTGAGATCTATGACAATAATTTTGTGGGCCTGGGACATAAAATAACATCTAATTTTGTCTTCGATTTCATGATAGCTAATTACCCTGGTATAGAATCTTCTTACAGGATAAAGAATATAAGGAAGACTTTTATAAACAGTAATTTCTTTTATGAAAATGTTTTTGATGAAGGACAATTGGGGATGAGCCTTGACCGGGGATTTTATTCATACAAGACCAGGTGGGTGGGCGGACTTAAATTAAGAAGAGAAAGAGATTTTAGAAATTTCACATATAAGGATAGTCTCTATGAAAATGAAATTTTTGAAAAAGAAGTGGTAGATGCATGGGTTGGCTATGCTTTGCCATTGCGTACTTTTGATAAAGAGATAAAAAAAGGAACCCGATTGGTTACTGCATTTAGATATTTTAATCATAACTATCTTGTAAACCCTAACATATTTGACAGACATTATTATACTTTTTCAGATTATCAGTTTTATCTCGGGAGTTTTAGCTGGTCCAGGGAAAAATTTTACAAAACCTCTCTTATATACAGTTTTGGAAAAACAGAGGATATTCCAATGGGAGATTTGATAAACTTTACTTATGGATTACAAATTTCAGATTTTTTTACCAGGGGATATTCTGGTATTACCTATAAGCATGGACGATATTATAACAATTTTGGTTATCTGAAGAATCAATACGGTCTGGGCAGCTTCATTTATAAAAATAATTTTGAACAGGGAGTTCTAAATTTAGAATCGAATTATATAAGTAAACTCTTTTCCTTTTCTGGTATGCGTTTGCGACAATTTTTCAATTTAGAATATTTGTGGGCGATAAACAGGTTTCCCCAGGAGCGGGTTCGGTTTGATGACAGAGACGACATAAGAGGATTTGATGAAAACTTATACTTTGGTACTAAAAAACTAACTTTTAGTGCTGAAACAGTGGGTTTTACCGATTTGTTTTATTATGGATTCAGATTTGTATTTTATGGTTTCTGGGATGTGGGCTTTATCGGGCCGGAAAACCGGTTTATTTTAAAAAATGCCATGCATAATGGTTTTGGTTTAGGAATAAGAATTCGTAATGAAAACCTTGTATTTAAAACCTTCCAGATAAGAATAGGTTATTATCCTACCCTTCCTGCAGGTGAGCATGTCCTTTTTAAGCTCTCGGGTGAAAAGGCTTATAAACCTGGCAGATATTCACCAGGAGCCCCTTCTGTAATTGGCTATTAAAAATAATAAGAAAGGGTGAACATAATTTAAGTATATCTGTTTGACTAAAATTTAAGTCTAACCCTAAAAATTGTAACATTATGGGAGTTTTAACAGGTAAAAAAGCACCTCATTTTAAAACAGATGCCGTTATTAATGGCAACGAAATAGTAACAGATTTTTCATTAGAACAATACATTGGAAAAAACCATGTTGTATTTTTCTTTTATCCTGCAGATTTTACTTTTGTTTGTCCAACGGAGATAATTGCTTTTCAAAATAAGATTGAGGAGTTCGAAAAAAGGAATGTTGCTGTTGTCGGGTGTTCTGTTGACTCTGCCTTTTCTCACTGGAAATGGCTACAAACAGAACAAAAGGACGGAGGCATTAAAGGAGTGAAGTTTCCGCTGGTAGCAGATCTCTCGAAGACTATTTCTGAAAATTTTGATGTCCTTGCCGGAGAATATGACATCAATGAAGAAAATGAATCTGAATTTAATGGAATTCCTCAGGCATATAGAGGTTTATTCCTCATCGATAAAAACGGTATAGTAAGGCATCAGGTAGTGAATGATATGCCACTGGGTAGAAGTGTTGATGAAACCCTGCGAATGGTTGATGCTCTTCAGTTTTATGAGGAGAATGGAGAAGTTTGTCCGGCTGATTGGCGCAAAGGAGACAAAACCATTAAAGAGACACAGGAAAGCATTGCCAATTATCTGGCAAATTAATATGGGGCTTTCACAAGTAAAAGCATCTCGTTTTGAGATGCTTTTTTTATTTTTGTAACATGCGAAATTACAAAGTGTTAAATAATATAAATCAAAGCCGGATTTTTAAAAATCTGTTGGAGATTTCTGAAAATGAACCATATTTTGCTTTGCTTAACAGCGTTGATTTTTCAATAAATAAGGCCAAGCAAAATTACCGGAATTATAATTTTATTGCAGCCTGGGGAGTTATAGATATGATAGAGGGGACCGATAAGGATAGTTTTTATGCGTTTGAAAAATTTTATAAGAAAAAGAAAGATTGGCTTTTTGGTTACTTTGGGTATGATCTGAAAAATGAGGTTGAGAATTTACACTCAAATAATCCAGATCATTTAAATTTTCCGGATCTCTGTTTTTTTCAACCGGCCTTCCTGGTTATTGCTGATAATGCGGATGTTACTTTTTATTACCCCGAACATAAAGAAAATACAGATGAATTATATGCATTGATTGAACTGTTGGAAAAGGATAATGAGGATAGTGAGCAAAAGTTTGGAAACAAACAAAAATTTGACATAAAATCTCGTTTTAGCAAAGAAGAATATGTTGATACTGTTCAAAAGCTTAAAGAACATATTAAAAGAGGAGACATCTATGAAATAAATTTATGCCAGGAGTTTTATGCAAAAGCGAAAATTGATCCTCAAGAGACATACATGAAATTAAATTCTTTGTCACCCACCCCGTTCTCAGCTTTTTTAAAAATGAATCAAAATTATCTTATGTCAGCCAGTCCTGAACGGTTTATGAAGAAAAAAGGTTCTAAGATTATTTCACAACCGATGAAAGGCACGATAGGAAGAGGATCTACAAAGGAAGAGGATGAGTCTTTAAAGCAAAAACTGGCTTCCGATATAAAGGAAAGGGCAGAGAATGTGATGATCGTTGATCTTGTAAGAAATGATCTTTCACGAACAGCTAAAAAAGGCAGTGTTGAGGTAGAGGAATTGTGCGGCATATATACTTTTCCACAGGTACATCAGATGATTTCTACAGTTGTTTCTGAAATTGAGGAAGATGATACGGTTAGTTGTATAAAAAATGCTTTTCCTATGGGTTCGATGACAGGTGCACCAAAGGTAAAATCAATGGAACTCATTGAAAAATATGAAAGAAGTAAGCGCGGTTTATATAGTGGTTCTGTGGGCTATTTTTCACCTTCTGGTGATTTTGATCTTAATGTTGTGATCCGGAGTATGTTTTATAATGAAAAAAATATGTATATTTCATATTCTGTAGGAGGAGCTATTACATATTTGTCTGATCCACAGAAGGAATATGAGGAATGTATGTTAAAGGCAAAAGCAATGAAACAAGTTTTGGAGGATTGAAATGCTAACTGATTTTAAGAAATTTGTTGAAGAAAATAATCTTTTTATAGAATCAGACAGAATCCTGGTAGGAGTCAGCGGGGGAATAGATTCTATGGTTCTTATTGATTTATTGTACCGCATTCATCCTAAGATTGGTATTGCTCATTGCAATTTTCAACTTCGGGGAAAAGAAGCAGATGATGACGAATATTTTGTACAACAGAAATCAAAACAGCTCAATATTCCCTTTTATGTGAAAAGATTCAATACGGAAAGTGTAGCTGAGCAACTAAAGATATCGATACAGATGGCTGCCCGTAAACTGCGTTACAACTGGTTTGAAGAGATAAGACAAAAGGAGGGATATGACTGGGTAGCACTTGGACATAATAAAAATGATGTAACAGAGACATTTTTAATAAACCTGGCAAGAGGAACAGGAATTAAGGGATTGACGGGAATTCAACCTAAAAAACATTTTTTGATAAGGCCTCTTCTTTTTGCAGAAAGAGAACAGATACTTTCTTATATGTCAGAAAGAGGAATCGATTATAGGGAGGATTCATCCAATAAAACTGTAAAATACAGCAGAAACAAAATACGGCATAATATAATTCCACATTTTCAGGAAATAAACCCCAGGTTCCTGGATACAATGACAGAAAATATAGAACGTATGCAGGAAGCATATGCAATTTATAAAGATTCTGTTGAGAAAATTAAAAGGGAATTGGTGCAGGAGTCTGACGGGGACTTTTATATTTTAAAGCCTGGTCTTGAAAAGTCAGATTTCCGGGAAAGCCTTCTTTTTGAAATCTTGAAATCTTTCAGGTTTAACAGGGAAGTTCTTTTTGATATAAATGAACAAATTTCCGGTGAGCCCGGTAAAGTTTTCTATTCTCCAACCCATAAACTTGTTCTGGATCGTAAACACCTGATTGTTACCCCATTGGTGAAGGAGGAGGAACGGAAATATTATATTGACAAGCAGCAATCTTCTGTTAATTACCCTGTTTCTATGGAGATAAGGAAGATTGAAAACATTGAATCTTATCAAATTCCTGTAGATTCAAATAAAGCTGCAATAGATTATGACAAGCTTGACTTTCCTTTGATAATCAGGAAGTGGCAGCATGGAGATTATTTTAAGCCTTTTGGTTTTGGCCATTTTAAAAAGTTAAGTGATTATTTTACAGACAGAAAATATTCTTTACTCGATAAAGAAAGATGCTGGATACTGGCATCGGGAGAAAAGATCGTATGGTTAATTAACGATCGTATTGATGATCGTTTTAAAATAGATGAAGATACACGGACAATCCTTGAACTGACTTATTCGGAATAAAACATTTTTGGGTTAAAAACTTTTTTGGCTTGGTGTGCATCCAGCATCAGATTGGCCATAACAATAGCTGTAACTGCTTCAACAATTACCGGCATTCTGAGCGCTATACAAAGGTCATGTCGTCCTTTTATTTCAACATCTTCAACCTTTGCTGTTTCAAAGTTCAGGGTTTTTTGTTTTTTTGGTGTACTTGAAGGAGGTTTCACTGCCACTCTGAAAACAACATCATTGCCATTTGTTATACCACCGTTTATTCCTCCGGCATAATTGGTATCTGTTTGCCCGTTTTTATTAATTATAGAATCGTTATGCTCGCTTCCTTTCATTTTTGCAGCAGCCATGCCGGATCCAAATTCAATTCCTTTAATAGCAGGTACGGCAAACATAAAATGGCTGATCATCGATTCTACAGAATTAAAGAAAGGTTCACCAAGCCCCACAGGGACATTTTCAGCCTTGCATTCAATGATTCCACCAATTGTGTCTTGTTCTTCTATAGCATTTTGTACAGCTTTGTCAATATCTTTTTCACCTCCTGCTTCGATTAATTTTGCATCTATTAGCAATGGGAAAACAACTTTTTTGGCTATTACACCGGCGGCAACAATCCCAAGTGTTAACCGGCCGGAAAACGGGCCACTTCCTCTTGGATCGTTGTATCCTCCATATTTTTTGTAGGCAGTAAAGTCCGCGTGGCCAGGGCGGGGAATTCTTCTGAAACTATCATAATCTTCTGAACGGGTATTTTCGTTGTTGAAGAGAATGGTTATTGGTGCCCCGGTTGTATAAGATTTGTGAATACCTGAAAGTATTTCCGGTTTGTCTTTTTCTTTTCTGGGAGTTGTTCCCATTTTTCCACTCCTTCTCCTCGAAAGATCTGTGTTGAATTCATTTTCTTCTATTTTAAGTCCTGCAGGGCAACCATCTATAAGCACGCCAATTGTACTCCCGTGTGATTCACCAAAAATTGAAATTCGTAAAGAATGGCCAAACGTATTCATTGCTATTTATTTGTGATTATCTTCCAAAGATAAAAAAAGAAGGTGTAATATCTATGTAAAAAAAGGTTTTGGGTTGTTCTTTTTCTTTTTTCAGAACTTACATAAAAAACCTGTCAGACTTTTATACTGACAGGTTTTTTTAGATAATTATCAATTATGAAACCCTAATTTTCTTCTTGTGGCTCTTTTGGTTTTTCATGACCCACATATTCTCGCTTCCATATATTCTTAGTAAGGTTTTCGAGTTTTTGATCGTATTGCCTTAGAACTCTATAATATTCAGGGTCCTTCAGAGATTCTTCAGCCTCTTTGCTTTCACCCTCTGCTTCGTATGGAAGAATGTTTTCTCTGAAGTTATGATAATGGTCTCTAATAGAGCAAGGCATCAGCCAGTTGTTTGGTGTTTTTGGATGCGCTTGTCCATAATCTCTGATCCATTTTCTTCCTCTTTTCATAAAGTCGGAGAACAGGGCGTCTACCAATGACTTGTCGCTTTTGTACAGTTCATATACATTGTCGACATAATATGGAACAAAAACACAGGGCATAATATTGCCATTCCAGTCAATGTAAAAATATCCGCCTCTTCTTCCGTATGCGATACATCCATTAACAAGTACACCACTGTTCCAGAAATCAGCTACACAGTATTGTTTTTGTTTAATCAGGTATTCCCATTTTCTGTATAACTGTACTCTTTTTTCAGGCTGTACCATTAAATCAAATGCATGGGTACTTCTTCCTATAGGCATTAACTGGAATTGCCACATGTAAGTGACTCCTTGTTCTTTAAAGAAGTAGTCATAGAATTCATCACTGAGCAGGAGGTCTTCATTTTTACTTGTAGCTGTTACAGATATGCCAATTGGTACACCTGCATTTCTTAAATTTTCAAAAGACTGCAGAATTTTTTTGAAAATTCCTTTACCTCTTCTTTCATCGGTTTCCTTCTCAAAACCTTCAACAGAAATAGAAGGTGTTACATTTCCCAGTTCAGCTAACTTATCTGCAACTTCTTTTGTAATAAGAGTACCGTTTGTATAGACAAGGAAAAACATGTCGCTATATTTTTCAAAAATATCCAGCAATGTTTTTCCTTCACTTTTATACATGAAAGGCTCTCCACCACTTATGGTTACAAATCTGCTGTGGAACTTGTCGTGTACATCACCAATGATTTTGTCAACTATATGATACGGTAAGGTTGGCGTTGTATGTGCATTGGATGAAGCATAGCATCCTGTACAATTCAGGTTACACCTTTGAGTGGGTGAAAGCACAATGAAATTGGGCGGATACTCGCCATGTTGTTCTTTAAACTCGTCCAGCTTATTATTATGACCTTGTTTGTTTAAAAATGAATTTTCTACCAATACGTGTGTAAGACGCTTGAAAACATTAGAAGAAAAATATCCCTTATTAAAATTTCTAACTGCAGACTGAAGCATAGAATTCATAAAGTGATACTTTTTCTCCTGGACTTTTTTGAGGTTTTCACCGTCATTTTCCACGATGGTATTGTAAAGATGATTATCTATTTTTTTTAGCAGGTAACTCTGGGCTACCTGGTTGCTAACAATTTCTCTTAGTACATTGGAAAATATAAAGTTTTTCATAATTATACATTTTTTTGGTTATTATGAAAAAAATATCTCCTTTCTTTCTAAGTAATTTATTTTAATTTTGAGGAGAATGTCAAGAAATATTATGTTAAATTTTATTAAAAATATTAATTAATATTCTATATTTTAAGGTTTTAATATCTTATTCGTGGTAGAAAAATTAGAAATTATTTTGGTTTTTCTTATTTTAACAAAATAGTTTTATATGATAACTAGCCCCGCCCTTTAGGGTGGCTGCTGGATTAAACCTGAGATCCATTCAATTTCTATAAATTTTGTATTTTGATTTACAAAATTTATAGAAATCATAGATAGTTGGGATAGTCATCTGGTAAAAAACAAAATATTTAAAATTTGGTAAAGTGAAATTTTTAATTGAAATCAAAACAGTTTCTTAATCACTATGAGTTTTTCGGTTATTGCCATACTATTACTATTGGCTGGCGTTACAGCGGGTTATTTGCTTCGCAGTTTTAAAGGATTTATTAAGATATCTGCCAAATTAACAGACGCTTCTATTTTTTTGTTGCTCTTTTTTTTAGGTGTCTCTGTAGGAATGAATGACAGCGTTATTAAAAATTTTGAGAAAATTGGTTTTCAGGCTATCAGCGTAACGCTGCTGGCTTTGCTTGGCAGCCTTGTGGTAACCGCATTGCTCTCCAGGTTTATTTTAAAAAATCGTTCTAAAAGAAATTAATTTTATGAAAAATACGGTTATCATACTCTTCTTTTTTGTGGCAGGTATTTTGTTTGGGGTTTTTTCTGTATTCCCGGATAGTTTCTCGGGAGAGGATATGACTACTTATGTTTTATATTTTCTTTTGGTATTGGTGGGTATAGGAGTTGGCGCCAATAAGAACACCTTACAGATGCTGAAATCTGTGAATTTTAAGATTCTTTTAATTCCCTTGTCGGTGATTATAGGCACTTTTCTTGGTACAGGCATCTATTCATTGCTGGATCCGAACATGACCCTGCGCGAATGTTGGGCCGTTGGAGCAGGTTTTGGATATTATAGTTTGTCCAGTGTGATTATCAAGGAAATGGCAGGAGAGAGCCTGGGAGTGATAGCCCTGCTTTCGAATATTATCAGGGAGATTTTTACCCTGGTTTTTGCTCCCCTGATTGCCAGAATTTTTGGGAAACTAGCCCCCATTTCATCCGGAGGAGCAACGGCTATGGATACAACCTTGCCAATTATTACCCGCTATTCGGGAACTGAATACGTTGCTTTCTCTGTTTTTAGCGGGTTGGCCCTTACCCTGCTGGTGCCACTGATTGTTCCTCTTGTTCTCTGAGAGTGAAAATAAAATCCGTTGGCTTTTCCTGAAAAAAAACAGTTTATTTTGTTTACAATTATTAATTTTGTGCGACTTTGCCAATTAAAAATTGTCACATAAAAAAACCAATTAACAATGAAGAGGTTAGCCATAGATGTTCGTTCAGAAATAGGAGAATTGGAAGGTGTGGTTTTACATACTCCGGGACATGAAGTTGAAAACATGACACCAAAAAATGCCGAAAGAGCTTTGTATAGTGATATTCTGAATTTGTCCGTAGCAGGAAAAGAATATGAACAGTTCAGAGAAGTTCTGAACAAACTCACACGAACCTTCCAGGTTAAGGATCTTTTGAAAGATATTTTATCAAATGAAAAGATTAAAGAAAATTTGTTGGACAGACTTTGCAAGTTTGAGCAGAAGCCGGATATTTTAGATTACCTGATGGGTCTGGCCCCAGATGAATTGTCCAGGCAGCTTATTCAGGGTGTTATCGAAACCAAAGATACGCTAACCAAATACCTGAACAAAGAACGCTATGCATTGCGCCCGCTTCATAATTTCTTTTTTACGCGGGATGCTTCAATGTCTGTACTTGATGATGTTTTAATAGGCAGAATGGCAAACGATGTGAGGGAGAGAGAATCCTTCATTATGGAGGCTATTTTTGATTATCACGAAACTTTTAAGACCCGCACGGTTAACCCTCTGAATAAAAAGAACTGTAGTCCGGAAACCTCCATTGAGGGCGGCGATGTACTGGTAGCCCGCGATGATATCCTCTTAATAGGAGATGGTTCCAGGACATCCTCGCAGGGCATCGATTTTATTCTCGAACAACTCATTCAGCAAGGAGAAAAAGACAGGCATATTCTCGTGCAGGAGCTGCCTTACCAGCCAGAATCTTTCATTCACCTTGACATGGTATTTACCTTTCTGAATAAAAACGAATGTATGGTTTATGAACCACTCATTCTGCAAACAAATAAATACCAGACCATTCATATTCACATAAAAAATGGAAAGGTACATTCGATTAAAGAAGAAGAGAATCTTTTAAAAGCCTTAAAACAGTTGGGTATGGACCTTAAGCCTGTTATTTGTGGCGGAACAAAAGATTTATGGATACAGGAGAGAGAACAATGGCACAGTGGCGCCAACTTTTTTGCAGTGGGACCCGGTAAGGTTATTGGGTACGGACGAAATGTTTACACCATGGAAGAAATGAACAAGAACGGATACGAGATATTGGCTGCAAAAGACATTATAGAAGGCAAGAAAGATGCCGGTAAGTATGAGAAGTATGTGGTGTCGCTTGATGGTTCAGAGCTGCCCCGCGGAGGCGGTGGAGCCAGGTGCATGACGATGCCGGTTCGCAGAAAACGAGTAGACTGGTAAAAAACTGCGGTGAATAGCAGCAACTTCTTGGTTGAGAGATTATCTGAAAGAGTATTAAGAATTAAAAGAGGTAAAGC
>CAYWSJ010000066.1:0-18606 GCA_964461045.1 uncultured Bacteroidales bacterium
AACTGTTCAATATAATCAGCAAATAAAAGTCTATTTAAAAAGAAAACCAACACACGTGCCAAGATAGCGCTTTGTATTTCGGGGATTGAATGTTACCAATACAATCTTTTACAGGAGGCACTAAAAATTAACACCGTTTTACACTCTCAATAGTCCTTAAAAACCCTATAAAAAACAGATATTAAACGAAAATATATCTGACCTAAGCTGCATTTACGGTCTCCCATATATGACATATTGTTCATCCGGTGAAGCTCTGCTATATTTCTCTCCGAGCTAAAGATAATCTCGGCGCATCTCTTAACCATTAAAGCCGCCACCGGGAAAGAAGCCTTGAAAAGCAATCATGAAGATGCACCAATGCCGAAAATAGAAATTTGAATCATTTTTCCGTATGTACGGAAAGGGTCTGAACCAAGCCATTAACCATCCATCACAGCGAGGTTTCCAATGACCAGAAACCGAAATGCATTGCAACCTCAGAGAAGTCATGCTCCCAAATGGTTCAACTCCCCTATTACCTGCCATGAAGGTTCTCTAAAAGAGATCCAAGAATACATACCTGAATTCGAAAGACGCAGTTTCTCTCTCACCCAGCCTGAAAACCACCATACTCGACTAAATGAACATTTAGACATAATTGTAAGAAAGCCGACCCCAGACGACCCTGGTTACGTTCCAATAGGCGTGGTCTCAAAAGATTATACCCTGATCCCCCATACCGAAGTTTTAAAGGTGGCCACCGACACCCTTAAAAATAATGACATTAAGGCTTCAGAAATCAAGAGTAAGATTGAAATCACAGAATATGGTGAGCGAATGGCGCTGAGCATGTTTCTGCCCCAAAAATATTCTTTTGATCCAGGCGATGGTAACAAGCTTGCCTTACGGCTTGAATGTTTCAACTCGGTGGAGGGAAGTACCAGATTTCGCGCTTTAATGGGATGGTTTCGTTTTGTGTGCAGCAATGGGCTTATTGTCGGGGTAACTCAATCTGACTTTAAACGAAGGCACACCGGTGATATTCCTTTAATTGAGATTGGAGAGGTTTTCACTGCCGGTATTGACCGAGCTGAAGAAGAAAAAAAGAATTTTAAAAAATGGCGCGGCCACGAAATCAAGACTGATCGATTAGAAAGCTGGATCAATGAGGACCTAAAGAAAGATTTAGGGTTCAAAGCAGCGGCAAGGGCTTATCACATAGCTGATACAGGGCACGATGTTAAAATACTCGGACCTTACAAAGACCATATCCCCTCATCAATACCCGTCGAAAAGCTAAAAAGGGTTCCAGGGGCACCCCCAAAATCCAAGAACCTGTTTGATATAAGCCAAGCCCTCGCCTGGCTGGCCAAGGATCGAAGGGATCTGCAGGAACAACTTGAATGGAAGGAGAAAATTCCAGGGTTAATGGAGCCGCTTATGAGCTAGTGCCTGGTTAATCGATGACCTGAGGATCACGGATGAAGATGTGTCAATGCCGGAAATAGAAATTTGAATCATTTTTCCGTATGTACGGAAAACCCACTGTCTATGACAAAGCCCCAGATCGAGAAACTCAAAAAACATTTTGCGGCGGTCACTGCCTGCCGGGAATGGAATCTGCCAGCAGGCTATTTCCCCCAGCTCCGCCCCCCGGGGCCAAAGCGCCTAAACAAACTTCAGAAAATTTTTATCCATGAAGCCTCTGCCGAGACCTATGAATACATGCGTGAAGCCTTTATGGAATCCATGTCAAAAGTTTGGGGATGGCCGCCCGGAAAATATGGAAAAACAATAGAAGCGCATGGCGTTGACTTGAATGATATTGCGGTGATGAACCTTGCCCAGTGCCCGGTGCCTAAGGAATCCTACAAAAGCAAACAGCTACAGCGATGCTGGAACAAATGGGGCTACCAACAGCTTGAAATACTCCAGCCCTCATTAATAGTGGCCCAAGGCAAACAGGCTTATAACTTTCTTATGGAAACAGGGCTTCCCTCCCAAATCCAGGTCGTGGAAGGAATGCATCATGCAGATAGGAGAAGCCGGAAAAGAAAGGATCAGCTACTGGAATATGACCGGCGCCAAATAGAGGCAAATGAATGATTACGTGTTCAATCGATTAAACAATTTGATACCGGCCACAGCAGCCGCAAATAGCTGATAACCGTTAATACCGAAAGCATACAGCCATAAGCTGGCTGAACGCAAAAGGAACAGTTTTTAATGAACCCAAAACTATTGGTACTGGAACAGCTCAGCTACATTACTGAATGCTTAGCACAAGAATTTCTGGGAGAAGCCAAAACAGGGCTTGCCAATTTAGCGAATAATCTGAAATCCGATAGCAGTTTTCAATTTTATGGCAGTCAAAACCTGGCTGAATCTTTGGATGAGGCTTACCTGCTTTTAAGGCACCGCAAAGACAGGGACGCTATTGCTATTGTGTGCAGAAACAGTCGTACTCTATGGAAGGCTGTAGCTTCGGAGAATAATTTTGTAAATTAGAGGCACTACAAGGCGTAAAGAATATAAATTTACTGTATTTTCTGCTATTTTATATTGGCGCTATCTGCTATAATTTAAGGAGATTGTATTTCGGGCCACAGGGAATGGGAATGGTAGCCTATCGATCGAAAAATCTTATTGTTCCTTACAATAGCGCTAAGCAACAAGCCGTTTAAGATTAGTCATTTACAAACTTACCAATTCAAGAGAAACTGCTGGCAGGGAATTATATACACACACACACCGAAACCCAATCAGAGTGCTGCATAAAGCATAAAAATGATGATATATAGCAAAAATTGCAAGGAACGATAATGGATATTTGTTGGCTTTCTTAATAAAAGAAGAAGCTTTATGGAGGCTTAACCCTTCAGAACTTCCATAAAAATACTATATTTAGTTTATCCTTTTCAACATGTACAATATGTGGTATAAAACAAAGTGAAGTTCAGATAACAAGATATTTGAAGTATAAGATATCAGTATATATTTGTAATAAAAGTTCTATATCCAATGGCTCTCTGAGAAAAACAAATTTTAAACTTTGACAGGATAAAAGTGAAAAAGTCAAAAAGTTATTATACAATTTCATTATTTTCAGGTGGAATGGGTCTAGATCTGGGTTTAGAGCGAGCTGGTTTGACAATTATTTCAGCAATTGAAAAGGACAAAAATTGTTGTGAAACCATTCGCTTAAATAGGCCAGGTGTTCACCTCATCGAAGATAACGTAAGAAACATATCTCCTGCAGGGATGTTAAAAGATCTTGGGGTTAAGGATATCTTTCTCTTGGCAGGAGGACCGCCTTGTCAAAGTTTCTCAACAGCAGGCAAAAGAGCCGGTTTAAATGATCCAAGGGGTAATCTTATTTTAGAGTATTTTAGATTTATTAAAGAGATTCGTCCAAAATATTTTGTCTTCGAAAACGTTTCTAACATAATAACAGCAGCCCTGAAACATCGCCCAATCGATAAAAGGCCTGGTAAAAAATGGAATTTAAGCTCTTATTCAAAATCAGAAAAAAATATTAAAATTGAGGACAACGACCCTCTTAAAGAAGATGAGTTATCTGGATCTGCTTTTAGATATTTATTGTCTGAAATAGTTAAATTGAATTATTCTATAAAATTCGGAATAGTTAATTCGGCTGATTTTGGTTCTTCGCAAAAGAGAACTAGACTTGCAATGATTGGCTCAAGAGATTCATTAGCCCCTGATTTACCGTCCCCAACGCATGGGGAATCTGGTAATGGATTAACGCCCTATATAACAATAAAAGACACAATTTATGATTTATTAAAAAATCCTGGAGAACATTCGACTTATGGTGAGAAAATGGCTTCTTTCTTTAAGAAAATCCCCCCTGGAGGAAACTGGAGAGCTTTATCAGTAGAGGAACAAAAAGAGGCTTTAGGTGTGTCATATTATTCTGGTGGCGGTAAAACTGGTTTTATGAGAAGGCTCAGCTGGGATGAATTATGTCCGACATTAACAATTCGTCCCAATAGAAAGGGAACGTCCTTATGCCACCCAGAAGAAACAAGACCATTATCCGTTAAAGAATATTCAAGAATTCAGGGTTTTCCAGATGATTGGGTTTTCGCTGGATCAATGAGCAGCAAATATCAACAAATTGGTAATGCAGTACCAGTAAACCTTGGTCAAATTCTTGGCGAAACAATATTGAACCACGACATTATGGAACCCTGTCAAGGAAATGCATTCATACCAACTTCAATTGATGAACTTCTTCACATGCATGAAGAGGCAATATTGAAACTACGAACTTACGCCTGTAACAAACGCGCCAAACCCAAAAAACAAATTCAATTAAATTTAGTATGACAAATTTATTCTATCTTCAAGCCGACCACCCCATGAATAGGGTCGCAGATTCGCTTAAAATGCGAATTATAGACGCACAAACCAACCTGTTTTCAAACGATTATACCGATGCTTTTTCCTTAATTTCTGATGTCTGTGATCAAATAAAGATTAATATAATATTGCCTGAAAAATTAAGAGAAACTGATGCATCTGACTTTGCTGACACTAACTATTCCAATTTAGTCAAAATATTTTATGAAATTCTTTCAGAAAACAATGTTCCTAAACATTCGGCAACTCTTCATAGTCAAAACCTTTCGAATCGCATACAACTCATAAGGGCCTTCAGTGAGCCTGATTTAATAATCGAACAGACAAAAAATAAGGTCATTGAAATCGTAAATGGTTTTCCAAGCAAAGCGGAACATATTGAATGTGGAAAAAACAAAGGCGATGTTTTGGATGCATATATATTGGCTGCCACACAATATTTGTTGTATAGTGGCAATTTTGAATCAGCTATAGAAGCTACTGTTTCACACAAAGCACTTATGATGATTGAAGGCTTGTTAGGACACCTCCATGAAGATGTACTTGGGTCAATGCGAGGAAATGTCAGGGTTCCAGAGCCTAGAGGAAAAAATCAAGAGGAATTTAATTACGAAAACAATCCATTTCCAGGTTCCGATTTAGTTCAACCGCCTTATGAAGCAGGTGACAGGCCTAAATTTCACCAAATAAAAAGTAAAAGTGGCTCTGCAAAGGGAGGTGACGGCAAACGACTGGGTGATCAACTTAGATTTTTAGAAGAACATTATGATGGTGAAATTTATTACCATGCTTTAATCGGAAATACCTTAGTTGGGCACAGATCAAAGGCAGGAGTTGAAAAAGCAGCACCCAATGTTGTTGTTATGGTTGGTGACGCTTCATTCCGATGCTTAACCCGTTCTAAAGTTGGGCCTCAATTATTGTTGAGGCTTTATCAATCGTCATTTGCCCAGGCATCCGAAGAGACAGGTTACAACATTGAAGAAATTACTAAGGTTATCACAAGAACGTTCCTTCAAAAAGCTGAAGAGAAAGGTGAAGGTTTCCTGGAATCAATTTTGAAGGATGTAACTTCAGGTTCTATTGCTGAGCAGGATAATAGATTTTTTAACAAGAGGAAGAAGAGACAATAAAATAAACATAAATAATTTCTCTTCCTATCATTGGCTTAATCAGATGTCCGACATTTTTACCAGAGAAAAAAGATCAGAAATAATGAGAAGCATCAAATCCAAAGACACAAAACCAGAGATGGCCATCAGAAGGGGATTGCACCGCCTCGGATTCAGATTCAGACTTCATGATGCAAATCTTCCTGGAACGCCTGATATAGTTCTTCCCCGATATAAGACAGTTATACAGGTCAGGGGATGCTTTTGGCATGGACATAGATGCAAACATAGCCATATTCCAAAAACTAGAAGTGATTTTTGGGAACAAAAAATTAATAAAAATAAAAAGAGAGATGCCGAAAATGATGCTTTATTAAAAAAAGGTGGTTGGAATTTAATTATAATTTGGGAATGTATGTGTACTACCCAAAAAGAAATTAATGCCACTTTAGAAAAGCTAAATTTTGCATTGAAAGAGGACTTAAGCTTTTTAAGTCATCAAAAAAAATAATAAAATAAAAACAAGCAAATTGTTAAGATAAACATTTTCTAACTATTTGCTCCATTGCCTGAAAAAAGCTGAATAGCGTTAATGAAATAAGCTATCTTACCAGTTTCCCACTCTTAATATCAAAAAACAAAAAAGCCCACCAGGAAGCTCTCAGCTCTCCAGTGGGCTTATCATTCATTCATCTGTCTACCAGCATCCGCTACCACCCCTCCCCCTATCCTCCTGCTCTATCTGCCTGTTCCCCTTGCCTGTCCATTCCCCTACGGGTCACCACCTTACCGGAAGGTCGGGTAGCAGCAGAGTGACTCGAGTGACAGATTCAACACAATTTTGAGGTTTTTTTATAAAAGAACAGCCTTATAGAAAAAAATACGGAATCAGTGTCAAATGAGTCACTATGGCTAAAATGTGTCACTCTACCGGATAGAATTCCTCTTGCAGTTTAATCCCCTTCCAGCCTCTAGCACCACCCATACCGATACGGCCAGTAGCGAATCCCTTTTCTCCTAACCTCCTGCTAAAGGCATTCTTTTTTAGCGGATACTCCCCGTTCTCCTCGCACCAGGTCTTATAGGCATTGTAGAGATCCTTGGACAACACGGTGTAGCCTTTATCCTGGATACAGCACTCGGTGACAAAGTCATTCATTATATCCATCTCGTCTCTATATTCATTGGTAGCCTCGGAAACCTCTTCTGGAACGCCCAGGCCATTGTTTTGCCACTCCAGGCATCCCTGTACCGCCCATGTGAGTATTCCCGACAGTTCATCTTGCAGCTTATCCAACAGGCTTCCGTCCCTTTCTTGTTCCGGGATGGTTACCTCAAAAGGCACTAGTTTGATGCGGCGCCAGATGGCATGGTCAGTGCCCTTAATAACCGGCTTGTGGTTGGTGCCAAGGAAAATCTTATACGTCGCCTCAAAGTCAAACCACTCCTGATGAAGAAATCGGGCTGAAATAATGTCGCCCCCGGTCATCTGCTTGATCAAGCTCTCCGCTAGCCGCTGTTCTGCCTCCGCCTCGCAGGCGGTAATAAACCGGGAGCCTTTAAGGCGGGCGATGTCATTGGGGATGGCCCCTTTTTGTTTCACCAGGAGGGTTTCCGTAGCCGTCTGCTGGCCGTAATCCCCGATTAACATGTTAACAGCCCGAAGGAAGGTGCTTTTGCCATTGGCCCCGGAGCCGAAGAATATGAAAAGGCATTGTTCAGAGGTATCACCGGTCAGGGAATAGCCCACTGAACGCTTTAGAAAATCAATGAGGTTGGTGTTGTTATCCATGATCCGCTTCAAAAAGTTGATCCACTGGGGACATTTGGCATAGGGATCGTAACGAACATGCGCCAGCTTGGTGATGCAGTCTTCTTTCCGCTGGGGGAAGAGCTTTCCGGTGCGAAGATCCAGCGTACCGTTCAAACAGTTGAACAGAAACTTGTCCTTATCAAAATCATCGGGCTTAATGGCCACGTGGCTGTCACTTTTTGCAAGGGAGATCATGGCCCGAATTTTCGGCTCGGATTCCGAAGAAACCGCATGCTTGGCTAGAGCTTGGCGCTTCCCGTCATCTGCTGTTTTCTTTGCTTCCTCGTATATGCGGCGAACCGTCTTTTTAGCCAGCTCCCTTATATGGTTGGTTTCATCCGGACACCACCGCGTACCGTCCCAGCTCAACCAAGTCTTCCAGGCATGGCAGTAGCGGATTTCATCACCAAAATGATAAACCAGACGCTCAGCATTGCCCAGGTCCGTGCGGGCAAACTCCGGCTGTTGGGTTGCGGTGCTGGTTTCTGTTTCTTCCCGGTAATTGTCGTTGTGGTGCTGAGTTTCGCTGGCAAGGTTGCAGGCTTTCATAGCCTTCTGGATAGTGGCCTGACCATAGGTCTTCCCGTCGGAATAATGGGGTTCATTCCATTTGTCCCGGTATAAACCCGAACGGCGGAAAAACTCATCGATGGATTTCGCATCGTTTCCGAACAACTCGGCGAGATAGCGACAAAGGGCAAGGTCGGCTTCACTCTGGGAATGATAATGGTCTTTATAGTCGCCGCGCAGCAGGGCCATAATTCTTTCATTGATATTCGATGTAAAAATCTTTGTCGATAAAGCCTTTACAGCTTTCCCACTTTCCGGCCGGTCAGATTGCGGGCGAAAGAAAGTGTCATTCAAAAACTCTATCGCCTTTTCTCCATCAGCGATTGTCTCCGGTGTATTTTCAAGCCGGTTACCGGTTATGGTGAAGAACCGTCTGCTGTTATAAATTTCAATGCTATATTTCCGCTTGCCCCCAGCAGGGAGCTTACCTTTTACAATGATATGGAGGCCCTTGCCGGAAGGGCTTATTTCCGTGTAACTGTTTAATCGTTTAACCAGCTGCTCCGCGGTTGGGCTTAAACTGCCGTCAATGCAGTTGTCCAGGTCAATGCCCACGTATGGATCGTCTTCAGTAAAGACAAAGCCCACCCCTTCAAGATTGTTGTCCCGGGCATATACAAAAGCCTTTATATGGCTGCTCCAGGTATTTGGATCGTTTGTTTTTGCGCAACCGCCTGTGTTCGGGTCAATGGGGATCTTGGTCATCTTGCCGTTTTCTTTATATTCACCCTTCCAGGCTATCCATTGATCTCTGTCCAGCAGTTCCTGGGGAATTTCATTTAAATTAACCTCTCTTTTTGTAACCGATTGATTCATAATTCATAAATCCTCCTTGTAATTTTTAGGTGGCCGTATGGCCGTAATGCATGTAAGGGAAGGCCCGCCGTAATTATTGCAGCGGGCTTAAATTCTAATTAAAATCAGTCATCACTGCGTTTACGTAATTCAGCCGTTAAAATGTAAAGGTTATAAGCCAAGACATCGAATTTGCAGCGCTCAAATTCTTCATGGTAAAGCATGCAGTCGCCCTCAATGCATTCTGCGTCAATTAGCGGACAATGCTTTCTTTTTCTGTTGTTGTTTCTTTTACCGGCCATTTGCCTCACCTCCTTTATCCATTTCTGCTAACTGTAATGCCCTGCGAAGTTGATAGCCCTGATCCAGGTAGAACTTCACATCCTTCAGGAACTCAATCTGATCCTCGGAATACCGGCGATAGGACCTTTCGCCGCAAACAACTCGTTCCGGCTCAGGAATATAGCTTTTATCCTGCCAATACCTAAGCTGCTTTTCCGTAATGCCGGTCATGCTGGCCGCATCACCAATTGAGTATGTGTCCTGCATATGGATCACCTCCTATAAGTTTTTTGGGGAAAAAATTTATTCCCTCTACCTATAGGAAGGTTAGTTTATTCTGGGAGGTGGAATATGAATTCCGGAAGGGGTGTGACTATGGAAACCGGGGGATTATAGATCTATTAAATTGTTGAATGGGGTGTTCATGGGGATCAACAAGGTAAGTTTTTAATTTTACACGCATAAGCTGCGAGGCGAGTATTCTTACAACCTGGCGGTCGGGCCATCAGGCATTATTCAAACTGGTAGCCCCTCTGAACCCAATAATGCCAATCCTCAACTGCTTGTTTTGTTTGAAGGTCTGTGGGCTTTATGGGAGTGAGCTGGGATAATGGAACTGCCAGTCCATCCCTTTCCCATCTAATGGTCACGAACATTTCTCTTTTACACTCCTCTTCCGGCGCCATAACAATGACATCCACTTCATCGTCAATATATAAGGGGGAAATAGCGCGCTTCTGATTGCAGATTGCTGAAAATGGGAACTGAAGATTTTCTTCGAGATAACAATACCAGCCCATTGCCTGTTCTATAGGCCCGTACGCATCAACAATGACCTCCATCACTATACGTTCCTCACGCGCTTTATCCTCGCTTTTTGTATTCGCCATAACCCCTCGCATGAATAATGAGACAGAGATCCAACCTGGCCAGCACCGGCGGCAATGGAGCACCAGTGGAATTCTCATACGAATTCATTGATTTCTTAACGGGTCGCTATTAAAAACTTGTGTAGTTTGCGGCATACAGTATCAAGCTCTTCTTGCCATGCCTCATTGTCATGATAAATCAAAGGGCCATCTTCCGCGTCGACATAAGTCTTTACAAAATCCCAAATCCCTCTGTTTTCACGAACTCCTTTTTCAGTTTCTTCGATTAAATAGCCGCCAAGTGTATGTAATGCTGCTGAATACCGTTGTTTTGTTGTCTTACTCTTTGACTCAAGGTTAGCCCATTCCCAAAATTCCTGAAATAACCGGATCAGCTCCTCAGCTGTTTCCTTTTCCAGACTTGGCTCTATACCGCAGTTCCAGTCTTCTATCCATTTTTGTATTGGCTTCATAGTCAACGTGCTAACGGGTGCACAGAGGCCGCACTTTTTGCCGTCTCTTGAAGCAGCGGGGTCGGCATGGCTTTCGCCTTCGCCCCTCCATTATGAATGCAATAGGTGATTCAGGTAGTCCTTTATGTCGTATAGATTGACCCCGAATCGATCTGCATCATTTGGCTGGACTACTATAATCAGCTTATCCGTAATCTTCCCTTCCTCTGACGCCTTGACGAATGAGTTCGCTATTAGGCCGATCATTGTTTTTCTGGATACTCTCAATCGCCCTCGTCCTGTCCCAATCACGGGCACAGCCAATTCCTGCAATTCTCCAGATTTGCGAACATGCTTCCAAAGCCCCTCTATCGAACTCTTTACATATTCACGCTTTGTATAAGCATTACCCTGCTCATTCAGATTCGCCATGGCCGTAAAATAAAACGTCTTCCCGTGTGTTGTTATAGGTATCGTTGTTCCTATTGGATATGGAGCGCTTCCCTCCAATTCTGCAACACCTTGGTTGATCTGTTGAATTAGCTCCGTCTGATTCCCCGTAAAATATCTGCCTGTGAATTGGCCCTGCAAGCTGTCGGGAGCGATCTTGCCGGAGGCGACATCAGCCTCAAAGTTTGTGTTAGTGCTAATCATCACCGCGCCGGGAACATCGAAAATGTCAGCGACTCTGACTTCTATCGACCCGTCCCCGCCGGGCATTTTGACTGAGACAGTCTTCGTAGGTGGCTTTGTGACAATAGAGCCAACGATTGCTATTAGCAAAAAGAGAAGAAACGCCCACGACCCATATTCATCTCGGGTATAGACGTTAAAAAAGTCAAGCATTTCAACCACTAGGTAAATCCCACCGAAAATTGCGAACACAGATTCAGCGCCCGTGCGTGAGAAAAGCACGAATTGCCAGTATGCTTTGCTATTGATTGTATTAAAAAAATTCCGCACAAAAACCTCGCGCTACTGGATAACGCCATCAGTATGGCTCTTGATCAACTATCACATCCGTAGCACACTGCCGTCAGCATTTGTAGAAGAAGACGCCTGGAGACCTTTTTGAACCGACCTGAAAATCGCCTTTGTCGAGCGCAATCCTAATCAGTGCCTTCTTATATGGGATATGTACTGTTGGCACATTGTCCATCTGATTGCGGAATGCCGGAACTTTGTCCCACAGGTCTTTGATCTGCTTTCTAATAGTTTCGGAGTTGCAGTTAATTATATCGCTCTTTTCTTGGTATTCAGGGTAAACGACAATCACAGGAAGCCCTTTAGTACCAATACCAAAGTTGATCTCTTCCCGTAAAGCCCGGCTATTTTTTGTGATAGAACTGAGAAACAGGATTATGTTTTTGGAGTTAGACAGACGCTCTTGTATGCGCGGTTTCAGCGTGCGCTCCCAGTCGCTCCCATCCCGCACGTTGTAGTTCTTATTGTGCGAATCTATGAACGGAAATGCATTGTCATCGGATTTCCAGGCTCTTAACAAGTTGTATGAAACGAAATCTTTGGTCGAATGTGCTCCCAGATTATTCTCATTAAAAGGTTCAGCCACATAAAATGCTGAGTAGTTTCCGTTTCTATACGCCATGGGTTATCCTCCTCATTATCCCAGATTAAGAGCGCCAGCATTTGCGTTATCTGCCCAACGGGCTGGTCGGGGCGACCATGCCTTTTGTTGCCCCCCGAAGCAGCAGGTTATGTCTTTTCACCCGATAAGCCAAGAACCTTGTCATGGTACTCTTTTTGAAATTTTGGGTACATGTCATTGTGCTCCAAACATTTGATGATTGCCTCAATCGATACCACAGCAAAGAACCCAAGTTGCTCAGGCTCATGGTTTTTATTGAAAGACGAGGTAATTACGCCTAACGCATCGCCCCTCTCATGAATAGCGACCCCCCCCCCGCTAAAGCCTCCTCGCGGCGTAGCTGACAGGATGAAATGGACTGCTGGCGCATGGCGAGGCACGACGAAAGTGTGAATCTCAGCACGGGCCGCAACAAGTACTGGTTCATTTACCATCGGGACAGGCGGGAATCCTAAGACCGTGGCATCTGAAAGATGCCATAACCCTCGGTAAACCCAGTCATCCCAGTGGACGCCAAGTTTTATAACTCCCGCCGCTGGGTGAATTTCACGAACCCGGAAAACCGCAACGTCAAATCCAGGCTCTTTCGCAAAATGCGGTCCAGCCACGATTTCTAAAGGTTTCAGGTAGTGCTTAAACAAGGGAGAGTGCCCCATTGCCTCGCATAGCGTTTCGTCGTACTCCCGGATATATTCATCCGTCACGTCAACTTTCAAAATTTCTCGGATAAACTCTCGACTGCTAACGCTCACGGGTTCAGTTATCTTAACTTCAATGATTCGACAGTTTTCAACCACATGACGAGCGGTAACGAAAACACCCTCACCTATATGGAAGGCAGAGCCTATTGATCGATCTCCATTTTCTTTTTCCACGTCGATGTATGCGATTGCGTTCGCGTACTCGACATATTGCTTTCTTGCGTCTCGGCTATCCATGACTCTTTAAGACATAACGCAAATCAGCCTCGCGGCTTTTGCGTCGGATAAATTTTAATGGCTGTCTCACTATTTAGTTAATTTCCTCAGAACGGTATATCATCATCAAATAAGGTATCCAGCTTTGGAATTGCTCCCTCGGGTAAAGGTAAGCTACATACGACATACAAATTTAAAATATCTTCTCGATCCATGAAGAGTATCTGGCTGCGTTTAGAGGCATCAAGCTTCTGCCCTAACCAATTTTTAGCTTGTTTGGTCATCTCTCCCCCCGCAACAATAAAAGCATGATCGACAAGGACTCGCCTGTTTGTTTCTGGGTCAAATATTTCATGTCCCAACATCATAAGTAGTTGGTTATGTATTTCTGCTATGTTGGCATTCGATCCTTTGTTTGTACCTGCGGCATCAAGTTTTCCTTTTTTTACTTGAACTCCGAAATATAAGACATGTTGCGTTGGAAGAATGTATCGCATCCAAATATCTTTTCCATACTCAAGCGCCTTATCTTTATGACCAGCAGACGTGATGCGATGGAAGCCAAGTTGTCGAAATAGGGGCAGTAAGATTTCTTCAATTAACTCATCCTCTGAGCACTTATCCAAATATGCCATAAGCTGCTCCCTTCTTTCGAGCTCCTTTGGAGTGAACGGCCGATGAGGGATAGCAGATGTCGATATGGTTTTTGTTCCGATATGACGAATATAGAGCAGATCATCTTCACCATAGAACGCTTCGTAACCCTCCCGTGACAAGGGTTGGTTCAACACCTCAAGTGCTTTTGAACGGTCAGGATCATCTGGTTCCGCGTCAGACTTTTGCATCAATACTCTAAGTACATGCACAAAGCGTTCTGGCAATGCATAAGGTGCTGGCTGTGGATCTTGCAATAATTCCGATAGCCTGTCTGCAGTCCAGGCCCACCGAGTTGAGCCATCATGAACAAAATCAAGATCGCACTCTTCAAAGAATTGTGTGATGTAACTGCTAGAGCGGTAAGGGAAAAAATCCACGTCTCCTATTATGGTTTCAGCAATTGCGCGTAAATTTCTGTTTTTAAATCTCAATTTATAAAAGCTATCAATTTCAAATAGGCGGTTTAGCAGGGCATAAGCAACATAACGCTGCCCGAGTTGACGCGTTTGATACTATCATTCGTGCTCAAGCTCAAATGCACAGGAGTTACGTTCATCGTTCACAAAATTGCATATCTTCGTTAACAGATTGCCATAAGCGTCAAAGTCCGCAGACCTAATAAGAGCAACGTATTGAATTTCGTCCCCTAATGAACGCGTTCGGAATAAAATGCCCTTCACAAATTCGTTTTCGATCAAGATTCCATCCACGCTCAACGCTCCACAAATATTCTCCTTTCCCTCGAATTCTATTTGTCGAAACACAGGAGCACCGACTGTCCCGAACGCGATATTCCATAGCTCTCCGGAACAAATTGAACAATATTGCTGTTCCCGGTACGCAGCCACGCTTGATTCAACAGGATTGGACGGATGCAACAAGGAGGTCAGATCGCAAATCAAAAACGTTGGACCAAGGGCAAATTGCTTAGCCTTGATATTTTGGCGCAACTTGTTTACGACGGCTTCGATGAAATACTTGGGCGGGCAATCGAAAGATGCTTCGCTATAGCCCAATGGTGCAATCTCAGATATTGCTGAAGCCACCGTTTTGCCTGATTCTATTTGTTCTTGAATATCGATTTGCGCAGCCATTCCGCTATCCATTGCAGAATCGTAATTCTCTCTCCCCCGCGCCCAGCCGAGGGCTTTCGCCTCGAAATATAAGTCCTCCGCATCTGTCACGTGAAAATCCGGCTTGGATTCTTCTGGGGCTTCTGGAACACGAGCTACTTTTACGCCTTTTTGCTTAAGCTCAAGATAGATAGAACATTCAACAAACATATCGAAGGCGGTCTTTAGTTGCTCTGTGTACCCACCATTGTACGATTCGAGTAGCGTCAATATTTCTTTTGATGCCACAGCGGCGAAACTGTCATTAGTCGCTTCCCGATCGATAACTTTGCATAAACTGAGCGGCATGGACTTAAGAAGGCCGTTATAGCCATACTCATTATGCTCCTGCACCAACCGCAAAATACGATCATGTAACCCCATATCCCTTCCTTATGCTAACGCCCGGCGGCTTTTTTTGCCGCCGCATTAATGCCGTGGTTAAAAGCTATCATTCCTCTGGCACTATTGCTGGGAATTCAAAAATGAACTTGAGCAACATTTCCGCAAAAGAAATAAGCTCCACTGCGTTATCTTTTGTCATAACGACAATCTCATGAGTTGCTTCATTGCCTTTCTTTCGAATGTGATCTACCCACCTTCTGCCATTCGGAGGAACATAACCATTATTTGCTAAATACTCGACGTAATACAAGAAGTTTTTTCCTTCCTCAGCACCTTGTGATACAGCGATATTCATTAGTAATTTTCTGCACGCCAGTACCGATGCAGTATATGCTGACACAGATACACAATTTCTTGCTTCCTTATATAGCTGTGCAACATCGTTTGGTAGGTGCTCTACTTCATTACCAGGAACAACTTCTGGCACCTGAACATTGGGCTTTAGAAATGTAGGTTGTTCACAATGAGGGCAAATATGTATACGATCCTTCCTTCCATCGTAGAAGTAACCAGATGCGGAAGCTACAACATTACCACAGTAGCCACATCTAAATGATTGCGATGCTATTTTTGTGGTTTGATGCCATGCCATTGATATTCCTTTGCTTTTAACAACTAATATACTGCACACTGCGCTTCATATCACCAAACACCAGGCGCGTACTTTCTGCATAATTCGAGTGAGTTATTTAGCATTGCCAAGGGGCAATATATCATTTTTCCATTCCCTCAAGAAACCTCTTTAATTCATATATACTGAAAATTTCCTCAATCGCACTCATCGGTATCTGATTTATATAGTGGTTCAGTTTGCCAATGTCTACGTTCAAAGGTCCACCCTCAGCTGATATCTGATATTTGGCATGAAACACCAGCTCATTCATAGACCCCAGGACACTGCGATTATTGGTTTTGGTGAATTCAATATTACGGTTGTCTTCAAGGAAAAATTCAATATGTTTCTGCGGGAGCCCTTCTGCTAACAGGCTTTTAAAAAGTCTTTGCCTGAAAATCTCTTCGAAATTTTGAAAGTCAGGCTTTGTCAGTCCGGGAACGATAAAGGAGTACAATGTTCTGTCATGGGTAAATATGGCGCATTTTCTGCGCTCAGCCAGAAAAATATTGGCATGCCAGCTATTCAGGTCATTAGGTGTTTGTGAAAGCTCACCATTTTTAACCTTTAATTCTGACAGCAGTTTTTTAGTGCACCGGATTATTGCCATGATTGTTGCAATTATTTTAAGGAAGCCCTTTTATTGGCGCTCTGTTCAATCGACTGAACAGTCTCTTTCCCCTTTTCATTCTCCAGCTATTTAACTCTTCTTCTATAAAGGACCTTGTTTTTCAGACTGTATTGATGAAAAAACTTGATCTATAACCAATAGAAAATCAGATATTTTCTCCTCTTCATTGATTGATTGAAGCTTTAAGAAAGGATACTTTTTTTCAAGTTTTGGATTAGGACCAAAAATATTTTTGACGCCATTTCGAAATGTATTCACTATTTCAATCCCGCAATATTTCTCCACATCGGCAAAATACGGGACAACTGTTCCTTCATGATCCAAATTAAAAATTTTTATATCTTTGCCTGAATGAGGAGCAATTAGAGATATTGTGCCAATCCTGCCGCCTGCTCCAAATCGCATATATTCAGGGTTATATTTAGAATGAAGATATGCAATTATTTGTTTCATTGAATTGAGAGTCTGGCCGTCAACTGCCTCCTCAGCTTCGGAAAGAAAAAGTTCTTCGTCCCAAGATCTTGCAGGATGTCTGGCTGAAACTCCACTACCCCCGCCTGACACAATTGTTTGATTGATGTAATCCCGATACTGATTTATTATTTCAGCGATAAAAGAAGAGGTTTCTATTTTGTTATTCTGTTCCTCTAAAATTTTAGAGAAGTCAGTCCAATTAAGAATCGCAAATGCCGCTGGCGGGTTGGATATAATTTGTGTTGTCTCCAGAGGTGAAGGACTCATTAGGATCAAAAAAAAATGCCGGTTTGCTGCTCTTTGATATCCCAAGTCTATGTAGCGCTCAATCTGATCGATAGAAATTGAAGATCTGAACACCTTGTTTTCAAAAATTATCAGCGATCGCTCCCCTTCAAGCGTTATATCTGGAATCGCAGAAGGTCCCAAAGCATACTGCAAGTTTACAGTGAATTTATCATCAGGAAGCTTGGTTTTATAAAGGAGATTGATGACGACATTAAGAATAGCCGAACCAAACGGATGGTTTCCTTGGGGATCAAGAAACCAAGCCAATAGGGGATCATGGTCCTCCTCTCTTAGTCTTCTCCACAAGACATCAAAAAAATTAAAAGGGTCCATGAGTTGCTCTTTCTAATTTCCAACCAAATTTTTTATGGTTATCATGGGTCTGCAATGAACGCCAATGCTGACTTGGGAAATCATAATAACTCAAAGTCTCCGACGCGCCCCTCTCCCCAATTTAATTTTCCAAATCCTCATTATCCTGCGTTGCCTTCTCAAGTAACTCTGCATATCCTTCGCGAACCAGTCTTCCGTGGATATATCCTGCCTCTTCCACAAGCTTACCAGGCGGCAAAGCCCCAGCATTCAATCCAATGCGATAAGCCACAACATATTTTTTTGTACCGAGTTTAATAGTTGATAATTGCAGGAGTGAATCACGCTTAGCTGTATAATCAATTTCTTTTATATATCGATTACCTGTAATAAGCATCTGCTTTCGCACTTCTGGAAACACTATGTCCCTTAAATTTGAGAATGGTGTATTCCCGGGCCGCTCATACCCATCAGGACCGCTTAGAAACCTCGTCCTTTTTTACGACTATAAACCGTGAATCCGAGATGATATTGACCGAGGGTATAAACAAGGCCCAGTGATGTGGCATCGTCGCATAAACGATCTTCAGAATTCAGCCTCGCAGTGGATGGGAGTGAACCATGTTGAAAGACGAGAGAAAGCATTAATTTCCAATTGAATGATTGAACATTTCCAAGCCCTGCCTATACTTTTATGAAGCATGCTGGAAAAGCTGTCAATTAAAACTTGATTTTATAGGATGTTATGAAGCATAAGAAAAATGCAGGAGGGCTTTTCTCCCGGTTTGGAGGGTTGGTAACTGCTCTGGTAGAATCCTGGTACTTTTTTTTAAAATTGGCTGAATTTTATGAATTCATTGAAGCTATTGAAGACGAAAAAATTCTGCATAATCAACTGATTTTAAAGGTAAAGCCATGTGTATCAAGGTTTTCGATCAATCGGGGCGACATAGTTTCAAATCCTCTCGCCCCGACCAGTTAATTCAAAGGGTTATGGATTTTCCATGGCTCTTTTTTTATGCAGTTTTTCCATGGGGGGCCATATAGGGGGCCATATTTTTATTGCTTAATCTCAAAAAAAACCGAGTGGCAATCCCACCCGGTCTTTTCAATTTCAACTCGCAGCATTGATCCCGGCCTACCCTCCTGTTTCAGTTACCGGCACAGCTACCACTCCAGTTCCCAACTCGTTCCCACGCCTTCCCAACTCGTTCCCAGCTCGTTCCCAACTCGTTCCCATGCCTTCCCAGCTCGTTCCCATGCCTTCCCAGCTCGTTCCCAACTCGTTCCCACGCTTTGCGTGGGAACGTATTTGCGACGCTTTGCGTCC
>CAYWSJ010000067.1:0-11736 GCA_964461045.1 uncultured Bacteroidales bacterium
ATAAAGAACAAAACTCCGCCTTATGTGTTAAATTGAAAAATTAATTATTATGAAAAATAAAATAATATACATTAAAATCTTACAATATTTATTAGCGGCGATATTGTTACTTTTTGGTTTAAATGGTTTTTTCAACTTCCTCCCCATGCCGGAATCACCGCAACCAGCATCTGAATTTTTTGGAAGTTTGATACAATCAGGTTTTATGATGCCACTTATTTTTGGTGTTGAAATAATTGTTGGGATCCTCTTACTGATTAATCGTTACGTACCCTTGGGACTGCTGCTATTTGCTCCTATTGCCCTGGGAATTTTACTATATCATCTGTTTCTGGACCCTGCAGGTGGAATAGCTGGTTATTTTACCTTTCTTATAGAAGTAATTCTTTTATTTTCATACAAGGAGGTTTACAAACCTATCCTTCAAAAAAATAAAAATAGTATCGGCTAAAACCCAAATTGAGCGATTCTCGCTCACGACAAAGAAATTGTATGGTTTTCACCTCACCTATTCGGTGAAAACCGACAATTTCTAAGTCGTCCGGCAGCTGCCGGATAAATAAAGCGCTTTTTCACTACGTTCAAACCGCTCAACTTAGGTAAAAATAAAACTATTGATGTTCAATTTTTTCATTTCTCTTTCTTAATAACCACAACCCTGCAAAAGTAAGTATTCCATTAATAATAAGGAGTTCAAATCCTATTTTATATCCATTAAACAGTTCTTCTGAAAAATAACTGAGGAAATAACACAAAACAGGAGAAATAACCGCAACCAGCGGTATCCATTTATCTTTCACCTTCCATCTTGTGAACAACCCGAAAGAATACATACCCAGCAATGGTCCGTAAGTATATCCTGCAATCGTGAAGAGAGCACTGATTACACTTTCATCATTAACAGTATTAAAAATAATAATTATAATTGCCAATACTGCAGAGACTCCTACATGAACCTTCATTCTTAACTTTCTCAAAGGTTTTTCCGCCATATTCCGGGCATCCAGAATATCCACTGTAAAAGAGGTAGTAAGTGAAGTTAATGCAGAATCGGCACTCGAATATGCTGCAGCCACCAGGCCAATTAAAAAGAAAAAACCTACTACAGGAGAAAGATAACCTTGGGTGGCTATTAATGGAAATAAATCATCGGGTTGTTCAGGAAGTGCTATTCCCTTTGTTTGGGCAAAAATAATAAGAAGAGCACCAAGAGACATAAATAATAAATTAACAGGAATTAAACTGATGCTGAACCAGTACATATTCTTTTTTGCTTCTTTAATATTTCTGCAGCTAAGATTTTTTTGCATCATATCCTGGTCAAGGCCTGTCATAACCACGGCAATAAAAGCACCAGACAAAAACTGCTTTATAAAATACTGCTCCCCTTTATAATCCCCTAAAAAGAAAATTTTAGAATGTTTACTCTGTGCAACGGTATCAACTAACCCTTGAAAATCAAGATTCATTTCCTTACTGATCAATACTACCGTAACTCCAACTGCTAAAAGCATAAAAAGTGTTTGCAGGCTGTCTGTCCATATAATTGTTTTAATCCCGCCTTTATTGGTATAAAGCCAAATTAATAAAATAGTAATTACCACTGTAACCTCAAATGGAATATTCCATGCATTGAACAAGGAAATCTGAAGGACATTTGCAACAAGAAACAGTCGAAAAGCAGCACCAATTGTGCGGGATAACAAAAAGAAAGAAGATCCTGTTTTATAAGTATGATTGCCAAATCTTGTATTCAGATAAGTATAAATTGATGTCAGATTCAGTCTATAGTACATGGGCATTAAGATATTAGCTATAATAGCATAACCAACCAGGTAACCCAAAACAACCTGCATGTAAGAAAACTGACTATCCATAACCCAGCCAGGAACTGAAATAAAAGTAACCCCCGACAAAGAGGCGCTTATCATTCCAAAAGCAACAATATACCATGGAGATTGGCGATTACCCAGAAAAAAAGTTTTGTTGTTTGCCCCGCGTCCCGTATAATAGGAAATAATCAGCAAAACAAGGAAATATCCTGCGATAATGAACAAAACAGTAGACTGATCCATAATTATTATGTATATTTAATACTTATCAACGAAAAATGGGTACAAGATTAATAAAAACATTATAAAGTTTGTTAAAAGTATTAAACTATTAATCGGATATTATTAAATTTGAATCAAATTCAAATTTCAGATGGATATCAACAATTTATCTTCGAAACTATTACAAGATGCAGTGAACGAGTTTTCAAAACTCCCGGGAATTGGGAAAAAAACTGCACTTAGGCTCGTACTGCATTTGCTGAATCAGGATGAAGAGGAAGTGAACCAATTTGGAAATACTATTATAAAATTACGTAATGAGATAAAAAGATGCGATTCATGCAATGTTATATCCGATACAGAATTATGCCCAATATGTGCAGATAAAAACAGAGATAATTCAACAGTTTGTGTGGTTGAAAACAGCAGAGATGTGATGGCTATTGAAAATACAAATCAATACAAAGGAATTTATCATGTTTTAGGCGGACTTATCTCTCCAATGGATGGAATTGGCCCGAGTGACTTAAATATTAAAAAATTACAAAACAAAATTGAAAATAATAACGTAAAAGAAGTAATTCTTGCATTAAGTACAACTATGGAAGGAGATACTACGAACTTCTATCTTTACAAAATATTCAGGAATTATTCTATAAAGGTAACAACAATTGCCAGAGGAGTTTCTGTTGGAGATGACCTTGAATATGCAGATGAACTAACATTAGGAAACTCAATTGCGAACAGGACATTATTTGAAAATACATTATCAAAGCAATAATATTTAACTAATTACAATGCAAAGAAATAATAAAATACGTCTTTCAGGAATTTGTTTATTAATACTAATTGGATTATTCTTAGTGCCCGTAAATTCAAACTCCCAAAACAAAGAAATTGATTCAATCATAGAATTAGGCGATGATATGTTAAGTTTAAATGATTATGATGCTGCAATGGAAAAATATGAAAAGGCACTTGAAATGAATGATTCCTACCCACCAGCTATTGAAGCAAAAATACAAACGCTAATTCTCATGAAAAAATATAACAAAGCTGGTAAACTTGTTGATCAGGCTTTAAGTAATAATCCATATTATACACCATTTTACTTATACAAAGGAAAAATTGAAATTGAAAAAGAACACTTTGATGAAGCTAAAATTTCTTTAAATAAAGCACTGGATATTGCAGACGACCCGGATCAGAAAACATTAAATAAAATTTACGTGAACCTTGGGGCGGCATATCAAAAAACCGGAAATTTTGAAAAAGCCCTGGATTTATATAGCAAATCACTAAATATCAACAAACAAAACCCAAATTTATTTATCTACAGAGGATACCTCTACTTTAAAAAAGAAAAATACGAAGAAGCCATTGAAGATTTTAAAAAAGTGCTTGAGTTAGATCCTAATAACCATTATGCACAATACAATATTGGCATGTCGCACTACAAAATGGGAAACAAATACGATGCAAAAGATGCCTTCCATAAAGCATGCGAACTAGGAAACAAAAATGCATGCAAAATGCTCATTACAAAATTTATTAATACCGATAATTAATTAGTCGAAGTTAATTTGAGAAAGAAAATTTAAAGAAATAACAACTATTTTCTTTAGGCATTCTTAATAGCAGCACTAACTTTATTTTTAATATCGTGAATATTCAAAGGCTTTGTAATATAGTCAGTTGCACCTTTCTGAAGAGCCTTCTTAATAGAGGGTGTTCCTACTTTTGCTGAAACTACTACAATTGGTATCTGGTTTTTCTTTTCTTTCATTAAATCTAAAAATTCAAAACCATCAATGTCGGGCATCATCATATCCAGCAAAATAAGAGTAAAACTACCATCGTTCTCAATTAATTTCAATGCTTCATTTCCATTGTCAAGTGTAACAACCTCATAACCATCTTCTTCCAGGATTGTCTGCAAGAGAAGAAGATGCGACGGCATATCATCTATAACTAATATTTTTGACCTGCTCTTTTCCATATAAATCTATTATGGTTCAAAAGTATGAATACTAAAACAAAATTAATAGCGTAGAAATACCTGATTTTTTTCAAAAAGAAACAAAAATTGACAGATTTTCTATTTGAAGCTGTCAACATTTAAATTTCTAAAATACTTTTTCCTTTTAAAAAAGAAAGTAAAGATAATGCTTTGTTTAAAAACTGCTGCATGTAGCCTCTTTTGATTTTCTTCAAAGACAGAACGCTTATTAAGCATCTTCCTCCGCGATCTTCTGAATTGCCTGTATGCTTTAAAAACGGAGTTCATCTTATTAAATTGTCCTTTTACAAGGTAAAACACAGCCGACATCATATCTAATATAAATCTTTTTCGCAATATATTACCAATATATTTTGGAGGTAAATTTTTTATCAAAAGAAACAAATTATTCCTATAATTCAGATAAAGTTTGAAAGGGCTCTCATTGGGTAATGTTCCGCCTCCAATATGGTAAATAACGGAGCTGGGCTCATACATAATCTTATAACCTCTGTTCTTCATTCTCCAGCACAAATCGATCTCTTCCATGTGAGCGAAAAAATCATCGTCAAAACCTCCCAGTTCGTGAAACAAATCTGCCCGAACCATCATACAGGCACCTGTTGCCCAGAATATCTCAGACTCATAATCATACTGCCCTTCATCTTTTTCAAATACATTCATAATACGGCCTCTGCAAAACGGATAGCCATACTTATCGATAAAACCTCCGGCAGCACCGGCATATTCAAAATAAGCAGGTTCATAATATGCCTTTATTTTAGGCATACAGGCACCTACTTCTGCATCATTGTCCATCAGTTTTTTAAGTGGTGCCAACCAATCAGGCGTGACTTCAATATCAGAATTCAAAAGCAAATAATATTTAGCCTCAATTTGCTCCAACGCTTTGTTGTATCCTCCTGTAAAACCATAATTCTTGTCAAACTCGATTAACTGAATATCCGGATAATTTGCTTTCATAAATGCTACAGAATCATCTTCTGATCCATTATCCGCAATATATATCTCATTACCCTCTCCTTTTGAATTTTCAATGAGAACAGGCAAAAACTTCTCCAGATAATCTCTTGTATTCCAGTTTAATATAACAATGGCTATTTCAGTCATGTGCAGTAGTTTTTCAAACAGCTAAAATAAGCAATTTCATTAAGAAACCGGTTTGATTTCTTAGTTCAATAAAATAGTTTTATTTGATCCCTAGCCTCGTCCTTTAGGACGGGTGTTTCAAATGCCTACCCCGACTGTGATTTCAATAAATTTTGTAAATTAAAATACAAAATTTATTGAAATCGGATGGGTATCAGGTTTAACCTAAACCCCGCCCTAAAGAGACGGGGCTAGTAAAATAAAACCTTTTAAATATTTAGCGCCTATAGAAATTGGATTTTTTTTTGCAACTTTGCCTCCTCTGAATCGTAACAAAAAGGAGTATTAATTTTTTTGATTTGCAACGACTGACCAAAATATTCATCTATCCTCTCCTGCTTGCATGGGGCATTATTTTTGCTCATGATTCAATACCGCACCACCATGAATCTTCTTATCATAAACAAATTCTTTGTGCCATTCATCATGAAAACGATGCTCATGATAAGAATGCACAATTCGGAATGGTTGATCATGAGCACTGCCACTTCTCAGTTACCTTGCTTAGAGATTTCTCTCTTGATCATAATTTCTTTTTCCCAAAAACCGGAGAAGTACACTTTCAGATACCCAATAAAGTTATTTCATATCACCAGGAATTCATAAGTCAAAAATGGAATTCCGTTTTCCTGGAACATATTCAACTACGTGCACCTCCTTTCTTCGTTTAACAGAAGAAAAATCTATCAAATCATTATTTCAATTTTAAACTTTCATTAAAAACCATTTCAAATGAAAAGGATTTTATTTATTGTAACAGGTGTATTATACCTGTTCTTTATGGGGTGTAATGCAGGACAAGGGAACAAAAACAAACAAGAAAGCCATTCAACTGAACAACCTCATGAACATACTGAAGAAACACATAGTCATGATGAAGACCAACACGTTCATGATCAGGAAAATACCAATCAGGCTCATGAGCATCAACAGGAGCAAGAGCAAGAGCACGAACAGAAACATACTCATGAGCACGACCAGGATCAAACTCATGAACATGGCAATAACAATGAATCACATACTCAAACACATTCTGATCAAGAAGGTGACGAGCATTCGAAAAATGAAGAACATAATCATGGGCATGAATACGTGGTTGAAAAAATTCAACCTGGCTCTTTTCACGAGGTTCTTAGAACCAGTGGAGAAATCATGCATTTACCCAAAAACAAGGCAAACCTTGTTGCTCCCGTTTCGGGTATAGTTGAATTTGCTGACAATTCTGTCCTATCTGGTAAATCTGTAAAGAAAGATGAAATTTTATTAAAAATCTCCGGGGAGTCTGTGGCTGAAGACAATCTTCTGGTTAAGTACCAGAAATCAAAAAACACCTTCCGGCAGGCAAAAGAGGATTATGAAAGAGCACAAAAGCTAAAAAAAGAACAATTGATCTCTGAGAAAGAATATTTGCAGCATAAAACCCACTATCTCAATGCGAAATCAGATTTTGAAACAATGAAAACGCATGTTGAAAAAAATTCAGGGGTAGTCAAATCAAATATACCTGGTTACCTTAAGGATGTCCTGGTTGAGGAAGGAGACCATGTAAAAGCGGGTCAGAAAGTAGCTTATGTGGTAAACAACAATCGACTAATGCTGAAGGCAGAAGTCTCCCAAAGATATGCTTCCAGGCTGGATGATTTTTCCTCTGCCAATTTTGAAACCCCAGACGGTAAGTTATACCATACTGGAGAATTAAACGGTAAATTGGTGTCTACAGGCAAAAGCACTACCAATGAATCTTTCTACTTACCTGTTTATTTCTCAATTGATAATACCAGCGGCCTGGTGCCCGGAAGTTTTGTCCACATATTTCTGATTGGAGAAAAAAAGCACGATGTGCTGGCACTGCCTAAAGGTGCATTCATCGAGGAACAAGGCAACTTCTTCGTTTACGTGGAAAAGGACAATGAATTTCAGAAAACTGCTGTGACAATAGGTGCAGAGGACGGAAAGAAAATACTGGTAAAAAGTGGTATTAAGGCAGGTGACAGGGTCGTTACGCATGGCGCTTTTCAGGTTAAGATGGAACAGATGGCTTCTTCCCTTCCCGCTCACGGTCATTCACACTAAAAAAAGGTACTTATGCTGAACAAGATAATACAATATTCTCTACAAAACAGGTTAATTGTAATGATGGCTGCTGTTATTCTTATCATAACAGGCAGCTACGTAACAACACGAATGGACATTGACATTTTCCCGGAACTAACAGCCCCCACGGTGGTTGTTATGACAGAAGCGCATGGCATGGCTCCGGAGGAGGTGGAACAACTTGTAACTTTCCCGATAGAAACGGCAGTGAACGGAGCTACAGATATCCGAAGGGTCAGAAGCTCCTCTTCAATGGGTTTCTCCATCGTTTGGGTAGAATTCGATTGGGGAACAGACATCTACAATGCACGACAAACTGTAACAGAACGACTGGTCAGAGCCAGCGAAGACCTGCCACGGGGTGTGGGAGAACCGGTTATTGCACCGCAATCTTCGCTTTTGGGGGAAGTGATGATCGTTGGCCTTACCTCTGATCATAAAAGCCCAATGGAATTACGTACCATGGCCGAATGGAACTTACGTCCCCGGCTTCTCTCTGTGGGGGGCGTGGCACAAGTAACCATCATTGGCGGGGAATTTAAAGAATACCAGATACTGGTGCATCCCGAAAAACTTAAACATTACAAAATTACCTTCAACGACCTGATTAAAACGGTTCAGGGAATGAACAGCAACGCTCCGGGCGGGTTTATAAATGAATACGGTAACCGATACCTGATAAGAGGTCTGGGAAGATCAAAAAAAGTTACTGAAATTGGCAATTCCGTAATTAAAATGGCTGATGGATTCCCTGTAAAAATAAACGATGTAGCCGACGTGGAAATTGGCGCTGCACCCAAAATCGGTGATGGCTCATTCAATGGAGAGGATGCTGTCTTACTGACAGTCACCAAGCAACCTAATGTCAATACCATCAACCTGACGGAAAGAATTAACGGGGCGCTTGAGGATATCCAAAAAAATGCAGATGACGAAGTAAATTTTCACACCAACATTTTCAACCAGGCCCATTTTATCGAAACCTCGGTAAACAATGTTAAAAAAGCACTCATCGAAGGAGGCATCCTGGTGATTATCATCCTCATGCTCTTTTTGATGAATTACAGAACTACCATTATCTCCCTGGTAGCAATTCCGCTATCGCTGATTGTTACAATTGTTGTGCTTGAATTATTGGGTCTGACAATTAATACAATGAGTCTGGGCGGTATGGCCATAGCTATCGGAATGCTCGTGGATGATGCCATTATTGATGTGGAAAATGTGTACAAGAGACTCAGGCAGAATGTGGGTTGTAAAAAGGAACACAGAAAAAAGCCGTTATCCGTGGTCTTTGAAGCGTCCAAAGAAATCAGGCCCTCTATTATGAATGCTACATTTATTATTATTGTGGCGTTTATACCACTCTTTTTCCTTGAAGGGATGGAAGGCAGAATGCTGCGACCACTGGGAATATCCTTTATCGTTGCTTTATTCGCTTCGCTTATCGTGGCCTTAACCATAACTCCAGTTTTATGCAGCTACCTGCTCACCAACGAGAAAAAGCTGTCCAAACAAAAAGAGGGAAGCTGGCTGGAAAATCGCCTCGGTAAAATCTATTCAGCTCTCTTAAAAAGGGTGATGAAAAGCAAACGCATCATTTTGATTGTTTCAGGAGTATTCCTGATCCTGGCAGTGCTTGTTTTCTCCCGTTTCGGGATGAATTTCCTTCCCCCGTTTAATGAAGGCTCTCTCACCATCAACCTGAGTGCAAAACCTGGTATTTCTTTAAAGGAATCTAATAAAACAGGCAGAAAGGCAGAACATTTGCTTCTGGAAATTCCCGAAATTGACCGGTTATCCAGAAGAACCGGAAGAGCTGAACTGGCAGAGCATTCATTCGGGATAAACGTATCAGAATTAGACGTTCCGTTTAAATTAGAAGATCGCTCTAGGGCTGCTTTTCTGAAGGATGTCAGGGAAAAACTATCCACTCTGAAAGGAGTCAATGTGGAGGTTGGACAGCCAATTACGCACAGAATGGATCACATGCTTTCGGGAACGAAAGCCAACATTGCCATAAAGCTATTTGGAACAGAGCTCAATGAGATGTACCAGATTGCCAACCAGATAAAATCTGAAATTCAAAATGTTGAAGGAATTGGAGATTTAACAGTGGAACAACAAATTGAAATCCCACAGGTTAAAATACGTCCGAACCGTGATATGCTCGCCAAATACGGCATACCTATGAAAAATTTTGTAGAATTTGTTGATTACGCCTTTGCCGGAGAGAAAGTATCGGACGTTTTTGAAGATGAAAAATCATTTGACCTGGTCCTTCGTTATGCAGATCCGCATCGGGAAAGCATGGACGCTATCAGGGAAGCGATGATTGATTCTTATGATGGTAAAAATGTGCCGCTTTATTATGTAGCAGATATTGAAAGTTCATCGGGTCCGAATACCATCAGCAGGGAAAACGTAAACCGAAAACTCGTAGTCTCAATTAATGTGGCGAACAGAGATGTCGGAAGCGTAGTGAAAGATATTCAGGGAAAAATAGATAAACAGATTACTCTACCGGAAAACTATCACCTTGAATATGGCGGGCAATTCAGGAGTGCAGAGAGAGCAACCAAACGTCTGGCATGGACTTCCATTGCAGCTATTCTGGTGGTTTTTCTCATTCTTTTACAGGAGTTTCACAGCGGAAGACTGGCAGGAATTGTTCTGCTGAATCTCCCACTCGCTCTTATCGGTGGTGTAATAGCCATTTGGGTAACATCGGGAGACATGAGCATACCGGCAATTATTGGTTTTATTACACTTTTCGGAATTGCCACAAGGAACGGAATCTTGCTGGTTTCCAGGTATAACAATTTACGAACCAAAAATGTAAGCCTCTACGACAGCGTAATTCGTGGCTCACTGGATCGGTTGAACCCCATCCTTATGACTGCTCTTACTGCAGCTCTGGCCCTGATCCCTCTGGCTCTTGCCGGGAACCAGGCTGGAAACGAAATTCAGAGTCCAATGGCAGTAGTGATTCTGGGTGGACTGCTCACTTCCACTTTTCTCAATATTTTCGTTATTCCGGTGGTTTACTATTTAATTCATCAAAAAAATGCAAAAAATGAAAATTAAAGCAATTATATGGGCCATCCTTTTTATTTCTGTAAATAATCTGAGCATGGCACAATCACACAAGGAACCTTTGAAGGAAATAGAAAAAAACAACCTTCAGTTACAGGCAGCCCGAAAACTAAAAGAACAGCGGAGCCTGAAAGCACATACAGATATCTATCCAATGCCCCTATCGGTGAATTATGGCTATTTCCCTGATAACAATACTGTTGTTGATCAGAAACAAACGTTAAACATAACGCAAACCCTTCACTGGCCAGGCGCTTATGGTGATATGAAAAAGCTGGCTGGTTCGCAAACCGAGCTTGCTGAATTGTTCTATGAAAAACAGAGACAGGATATTCTTCTTCAGGCGCAAAAGCAACTGATTCAACTCATTTTCAGCAAAAAAAGGCTTGAAAGACTGGAAAAAAGGGTTCAGGACGCAAAGCAAAGAGTTGAAGCTACAGAAAAAAAGGTTGAAGCAGGAGATGCTAATGTTCTTGAATTGAATAAATCAAAGTTCCACCATCTCAGAATGAAAAGAGCCTTCAACAAAATTAAGATTGAACATGATGAAACCATGCAACAGTTGACAAAGCTGAATGGAGGGAAAAGGCTGGAGATTAGCAAAATGGGCTATCCTGTTTTCAGAGATTTGAGACTGGATTCTTTGATTTCTGAGAAGAAAGAAGAAAGCCCGTCCATAATGATCGCAGACAAAAACAAGGCACAGTCAAAATCAATGGTTGAACTGGAACGGTCTTTAAATCTTCCTAACTTAACATTCGGCTATGGTTCTGAAACAGTTGGTAATTCAAGCTTCAAAGGCATGCTGGTGGGTTTTAACATTCCGCTTTGGTCAAACAAAAACAAAGTTAAAGCAGCCAAAGCAAACTTTCAACATGCAGAAATTGAGGTGCAAAACAAATTACTGGAACTTGAATCAAGAACAAAAAAACAGTACCAAACGTATCTTTCTTTAAAAGAAGATTTAAAAGAATACAGATCAGCCCTGGATAATATTCAAAGCATCAGATTGTTAAAAAAGTCTGTAGATCTGGGTAAAATTTCTCTCATTGAATATTTCAGGGAAATTCAGTATTACTATAAAATATACGATGAGTATCTGCAGCTTGAGAGAGAATACTACCTGGTGCTGGCCAGGTTGTATAAATATCAGCTGTAAGAAGGTCTTAGGGGTTATTGTTACATTGTTCTATTGTTACATTGTTAAATTGTTAATAGTAATTGCTGCGTTGTCAGGGAAACATTTATTGAGGCTGAGGCTAAGGCTAAGGCTAAGGCTAAGGCAAGCGGGGTGTTGTGGGTAAATTCAATTGTTAAATTGCC
>CAYWSJ010000067.1:11836-18589 GCA_964461045.1 uncultured Bacteroidales bacterium
AAAATTTATCGTTTAATGAATTGCATCATCAATCACATCATCATCAGCCACATTGGGCAAGGTCACTTTTAATTCAGGAGTTCTTTCCATCTCTCGCTTAATGGCAAACATAGCCTCATCGTTTCTTGCCCAGCTTCTGCGTGCGATGCCATTGTTCACATCCCAGTGCAGCATCATTTTCAGTCTTCTTTCCGAGTCATCTGAACCATCGAGTACCATACCAAAACCGCCGTTCATCACTTCGCCCCAGCCGACGCCACCGCCGTTGTGCAGGGACACCCATGTGGCACCGCGGAATGAATCACCAATCACGTTCTGAACTGCCATATCGGCTGTAAACATTGAACCGTCGTATATGTTAGAAGTCTCACGGTACGGACTGTCTGTTCCCGACACATCGTGGTGGTCTCTGCCCAGTACAACGGGCGCTGAAATCTTTCCTTCCCTGATGGCATCATTAAAGGCTTTTGCTATTTTTATTCGTCCCTCTGCATCAGCATAGAGAATACGTGCCTGTGAGCCAACCACAAGCTTATTATTTCCTGCTTCTTTAATCCAGTGGATATTATCTTCCATCTGTCCCTGTATTTCCTTTGGGGAATGTGCGTGAATCTCTTCCAGCACCTCTGCAGCTATTTTATCTGTTGCTTCAAGGTCTTTGGGGTCATTTGATGTACAAACCCATCGGAAAGGACCAAAACCATAATCAAAAAACATTGGTCCCATGATAGACTCCACGTAAGAAGGATACTTAAATTCACCGTCCTCCTTCATGATATCAGCTCCCGCCCTGCTTGACTCCAGCAGAAAAGCATTACCATAATCCCAGAAAAACATTCCTCTGTCTACCATTTTATTAATAGCATTTACCTGACGTTTCAGGGAGTCATGAACCTTTTCTTTAAATTTTTCGGGTTCCTCAGCCATCATTCGATCGGCCTCGTCAATTGTCAGTCCGGCAGGATAATAACCTCCTGAAAAGGGGTTATGCAGAGATGTTTGATCCGAACCCATATCTATTGTAATTTCTTCATCAACCAATTTTTCCCAAAGATCTACAATATTTCCCTTGTAAACCATCGAAATTGCTTCCTTATTCTCAACAGCATCCCTGAGCCTGAAAACAAGTTGCTCCAGGTCTTCATATACCTCGTCAACCCAACCCTGTTGATATCGCTTTTGAGTAGCTTTGGGGTTTACTTCTGCAACAACGCATATTCCACCAGCTATTACAGTAGCTTTGGGCTGAGCACCTGACATGCCGCCAAGACCAGAAGTAACATAAACTTTTCCTGACAGATCTTCTTCGCCTTCTTTTAGTGTCATTCTTCCGGCATTCAGCACAGTTATGGTTGTTCCGTGTACAATTCCCTGGGGACCAATATACATGAAAGAACCAGCTGTCATTTGTCCATATTGTGTTACACCCAGAGCATTGTATTTCTCATATTCATCTTTGCTTGAATAGTTAGGAATCATCATTCCATTGGTTACGACTACTCTTGGAGCATCTTTATGAGACGGGAACAGTCCCATCGGGTGACCAGAATACAGGACAAGTGTTTGCTCATCAGTCATCTCTGCGAGATATTTCATCGCCAGTCGATATTGCGCCCAGTTCTGAAAAACAGCACCATTCCCTCCATACGTAATGAGTTCATGGGGATGCTGGGCTACAGCAGTATCCAGATTATTACTCAGCATCAACATAATAGAAGCGGCTTGTTTTGAATTATGGGGAAATTCATCAATTGACCGGGCACGAATTTCATAATCCGGTCTGAACCGGTGCATATAAATCCTTCCGAATCGCTCAAGTTCGTCTGCAAATTCTTTGGCAAGCACTTCATGATGCTTTTTATTAAAATAACGAAGCGCATTTTTCAGTGCCAGTTTCTTCTCCTCCATCGTCAGGATATCTTTCCTTTTTGGAGCATGATTAATATTTCTGTCATAAGGCTTATGTTCAGGCAATTCATCGGGAATACCTTCCAAAATAGCTCTTTTGAAATCTTCTGTATTCATAACGTATGTTTTTTCGATATTTTTTTCAGCCTGTAAAGGTACAACATTCAAATGATTTTTAATAGAATAAATATCATATCCCTCTCAAGAGTTTATACTGTTTTTACATTTTTTAACGTAATCTATCTTTTGTGAATCGGAAAAACGTAGTAACTTTGAAAAAATAAAATTAAAATTTAAAACCATGAAAATAAAAAAATCCTGGATTATAATTGGCGTAATAGTCATTCTTGCACTGATAATTTACGGTAATATTAAAAACAAATACAACCGAATGGTTCAAATGGAGCAGACCGTTGAATCCCAATGGTCTAATGTTGAAAATGTTTATCAAAGAAGAGCAGACCTTATTCCCAACCTGGTAAATACAGTAAAAGGTTATGCAGAACATGAGCAGGAAACTTTCCAGAAAGTTATTGAAGCCCGCTCAAAAGCAACTTCCACTAACATTAATGCTGAAAATTTATCTCCAGAGAAGTTGAAACAGTTCCAACAAACTCAGAGCGCTCTGAGTTCTGCACTTTCAAGATTAATGGTTGTAGTAGAAAGATATCCCAACCTTAAGGCTAATGAAAATTTTAAGCAGTTACAAGCTCAGCTGGAAGGAACAGAAAACAGAATTAGTGTTGAACGGAGAAAATTTAATGAAGCTGCAAGATCATATAATACTTATATTAACCAATTTCCTCAAAAAATATATGCTGGTTTATTTGATTTTGATGAAAAAGCATACTTCGAAGCAGAGGAAGGTGCAGAAAAAGCACCAGAAGTAGAATTTTAGATATAACTAATAGAAATTAAGTCTTTAAAGACTTTAAAAATATAAAAATGAATCCAGCCAAATTTTTCACAAAAGAACAAAAAAAACAGATCACGGATGCCATCAAAGAAGCTGAATTGAATACATCCGGTGAAATTAGACTGCATGTTGAAAAAAAGTGCAAAGTCAATACATTAGACCGCGCGGCTTACATCTTTGATAAACTCAAGATGCACAAAACAGAGAAAAGAAACGGTGTTTTATTCTACCTGGCGATAGAAAACAGACAGTTTGCTATTCTGGGAGATGCCGGAATTAATGCAGTAACTCCCAATGATTTTTGGGATGAAATCAAAGATGTGGTAATCAATTTATTTAAAGAAGGGAAATACGCTGAAGGATTGTCCAAAGGCATTCGCATGGCAGGGAAGGCTCTGAAAGAACATTTTCCATACCAGACTGATGATGTGAATGAACTCTCTGACGATATCTCTTTTGGAAAACAATAAAAAACTACTATGAAAACAACTATAAAATATATTATAACATGCCTCTTATTTTTAACAGTTCTAAATGTTTCTGCTCAAAATACTGAGTTCCCGCAAAGACCTCACCCCCCAAAAATAGTAAATGACTTTGCTGACATACTCACTGATGCGGAAGAGGCCAAATTGGAACAAAAACTTATTCAATTTGATCAGCAAACATCTTCACAAATAGCTATTGTTACTCTGGACGATTTACAAGGACATCCTATTGATGATTATGCATTCAGACTAGGCGAAGAGTGGGGTATTGGTATGAAAGAGAAAGACAATGGTATTTTGATTCTCATAAGCCCTAAAAGAAGAAAAGTTACCATTGCTACAGGTTACGGATTAGAAGGGGCAGTTCCTGATGCTATTGCTCAAAGAATTATAGATAAAGAAATTTCGCCAAACTTCAAACAAGGTAATTACTTTAAAGGATTGGATGAAGCCACAACCGTCTTATTTGATCTTACCCGCGGAGAATACACAGCTGATCAATACAGAGAAAAGACAGGAGGAGACAGACAATCCAAAGCACCTTACCCGATAGGAATTGTTTTTCTCCTGGTGATTATATTCTCGATTGTTGGAAGAGTAAAACGGGCCCGACACTATTCAATGGGACACGACATCTCATTCTGGGCAGCACTAACAATGTTAGGAGCAGCATCACATCGCCAGCACGGATCTTATAGCAACTTTAGTTCAGGATCCGGAGATTTTGGCGGCTTCGGCGGAGGCGGCGGTGGCGGCTTCGGAGGTTTCGGAGGTGGAAGCTTCGGAGGCGGTGGCGCTACCGGAGGCTGGTAAACAATATTTTTATTGCAAACAAACGGCTTAGCAGTTTAAAACAGCTAAGCCGTTTGTTCATATTCTTTATAAAAAAGAATTCAATGTTTTTTTTAACTCATTATATTTTTCAGAATCTAAAGCCCCCTTTTCTCTCCAAACAATTTCTCCTGACTTATTTAGAAGAAAAACATAGCAAAGGCTTTTGTCTTCAATATCAAAAAAATCGAAATAAGGAGAAAGCTTACCGTAGTAGGTAGCCACATGATCATGTTTATACTTCGGTACTCCGGCTCGCATTCCCGAGTCAATCCAACCCGACATCCATTTCCAGTTATTAGAAATCATTGGAATTTCGTAAAAGGTTATTTCTTCATTTTCACCAAATTCCCGGATAAAAGGATCAAGCCAGGAATCAACCTGTCCCTGTGTTTGGCGTCTGAAAGCAACCAAAATTAAAGCATATTTTCCCTTCGTTACTTCCGGAAAAACTACTTTCTTTTGAGACAAGGTTTCTGCTTCTATTGAAGGAAACTTCTGTGATTGTACTGTTTGTGCCATTATGAAGATTAATAACAGTAAATTTATGATTCTTAACATTTTCTTTATTTATTAAACAAGCCAAATAAGAAAATTGTTGCCTTTTTTTGTCATTCCTATAAAACAAACCAGGCAAAGAGACCATAGAAATAAAAATCTCAGAAAAACATTGTATCCAATTCGGACTACAAAAAAAGGGGCGGTATCCTCTGACCCAGCCCCTTTCTTCTACTTATCAGTCTGTTTTATCTTTTTATCATTTTGCTCTGATACTTGTTTCCATGTGCATCTTCTAAAATAATTATATAAACGCCTGGTTCTAATTCAGGAGTATTAAACCGTCTTACTGAATTCTTCCTAATCCGCAACTTTCCGGACATATCGATTACTTCAATCTTCTTAATCTCACTTTCTGATTCAATTTTTATAAAATTCTGAAATGGATTAGGATATATTTTTATATTTTCTTTCTCTGCAATATTTATATCATTAACTTCTGTAATATCTGCTTTAGCTGTAGGTGCGTTTGCCAGAGATAAAGTATATTTTGAAGTATCAGCGCCTGCAAGTTCGGCCGAATCTATACTTACAGTAATATCTGTACCAATTTCAGACTGGGCAAAGCTCACATCAACATTTGAAAGCTGTATTTCATCTTGACCAGTTAACCCTTCCAGTGTCAAATTATTTTCTGTAATAGTTGCGTCTTTGGTTCCATCATAGACTTTATCTGCAACAGAAAAGCTTCCTCCAATATGTAGTTCGTAGGTTTCAAGAGTGGAGAATGAAATTTCACGGCCATAAACCGTAGTATTATTATCCGTTGCATAAGCCCGGACATAATAAGTAGTATCAGCCTCTAAGCCATAGAGTTGACTATTAAAATTTTTTGTTGTATCTGCTGTCCCCAGATTTGTTGTGTCATCCTCAACCGTAGGCATTCCGGTTTGATTCCAGCATATACCATAGTCAGTTGGGTTTGAGTCTCCCAGTCCAAGAATAGCCCCACTTACTATTGCTGTAGAAACAGCTACATTATAATTTTCATCTGTTGCAACAACCAAAAAGGGTATATCATTTATAAATCCTTCCCATGCAAGAAACGGATAACCATTATTCTCTGCTTCGTTAAAACCCCAGCTATTCATAAAGTTCCATTCTGCATCATAATATGTATAAAAATCATGCATTTCAGATGTTGTTAGGCCGGTTCCTCCATCACTGTAAGATTCTCCAGAAGCTTGAGTATCCCAGAAGCTTTTTTGAATAGATCCTCCAAAAGATTTTCCTATTAATCCGCCAACATATGAATAACCACTGACAGAGGCAGTACTATAGCAGTATTTTACTTCTCCTTCATAATTTTCTCCAACAAGACCTCCTATATGGTCTATTCCCCAAACCTGGCCCTGGCTATAACAATTTATAATTAATGCTGAAGCACCATTTTTCCCTGACAAACCTCCGGCTAAGTGACCCGATGAGCTAACATGAACACTGCTGAAGCTGCTTTTTATTGTATCTTTATTTAATCCAACAAGACCTCCTGCCATTGTATGTATCTCTGATCCCGTAGCTTCCACATCACCTGAAGAAGAACATTCATTAATAGTGCCACGGTTGTCCGCAACGATAGATCCTACAATTTTCTTTCCTGTGATATCAACGTCTGTAAGAGTTAATTTTTCTATTGTGGCAGATTCACCTTTTAGCATACCAAAAAGGCCAATTCTTGTTTCACTTCCACGGTTGATATACAAACTGTCAATCTTATGATATTGCCCGTTATACGTGCCTGTAAATTTTTTATCTGCATTCCCGATAGGAAAAAATCCTTTTCCACTGCACCAGTTGGCTGATTCCGAAGCATTAATATCAGCAGTTTGAATGTAATTTTTCCCCCATGCAGTATCAGATAACATTAACCATTCTAAGTTATTTAAATTGGCTATTTCATAGGGATTCTCTTGTGTTCCTTCACCTGAAGGCTTTACAAAAGAGTGAAATGTAGAAAATGATTTTTCATCACCGTAAATCGTTTCATCATTGTTCTTTACATAAGGTCTTAAATAGTAAATGTTGTTTTCATTTAGTCCTGTAATATCGGAA
>CAYWSJ010000068.1:0-18179 GCA_964461045.1 uncultured Bacteroidales bacterium
CAGAGCTAATAAAAAAGGCCATTCCCAAAAAGGAATGGCCTTTTATTTTTATTGTATCCAGTTCTAAAAAGGTTTAAAACCAATAATATTTCGTACTTCTTTAAGGGTTTTAGCAGCACTCTCTCTGGCCTTTTCTGCGCCTTTTTCTGCCACCTTGCGCAGGTAATCATCATCGCTGTAAATCGATTTGAATCGTTCCCTGATGGGCTCAGTAAAATCAATAATATCCTGTGCAAGTTGTTTTTTCATATCGCCATAGCGTATCTTACAGGTATTATATTGTTCTTCAAAAAATTCCAGCGTTTCTTCTGAAGAGACGGCTCTCATCAGTGTAAAAATATTCTCTATTGGTTCTGGTTTTTCCTGGTTCATCTCTTTAGGTCCCTCGTCTGTAACAGCTCGCATAACTTTCTTTTTAATTACTTTTGGCTCGTCTACCAGGTAAATTCCATTTCCTTCGGTTTTGCCCATCTTTCCTGATCCATCCAATCCGGGGATTTTAATTAAAGCTTCACCAAAATTATAGGGTGAAGGTTCAGGAAAATATTCAGTTTTGTACATCGTATTGAATCGTCTTGCAAACTTTCGCGTCATCTCCAGGTTTTGTTCCTGGTCTTTTCCTACAGGTACTTTTGTAGCATGATGAATGATAATATCTGTGGCCATTAATACCGGATAAGTAAGCAACCCTGCATTTACGTTGTTGGGCTGACTTCTTACCTTATCTTTAAAGGAAGTGGTTCTCTGAAGTTCACCTACATAAGCATTCATATTCATAAGAAGGTAAAGTTCCGGAATCTCTGGTATATCACTTTGCAGGTAAAGTGTGGCTACCTCCGGATCTATTCCTGCTGCAAGGTATTCAGAAAGAACATGTTTTACATTTCCATGCAGGTCTTCAGGTGTAGGGTAGGTAGTAAGCGAATGAAAATCAGCTATAAAAAAGTAACATTCGTGTTCATGCTGCATCTTTACAAAATTTCTGAGTGCTCCGTAATAATTCCCCAGATGTAAATTACCTGTAGATCTGATTCCGCTGACGACTTTTTCCATGTTGCTTAAAATTAATTTTGTTTAATAGCTTAGCTAATTTTGCAAAAATATAAAAGTAATTCAATTAATCCTGCTTTAACAAATTATAATTTTTTATGATACATAGTCCTTACTTTTAGGACAGGCTTGTAAAAAGCATATTTTAAAATTTATTAAAACAGGATTATTAAAGAAAAACAAGAACTGCTTAATAATTTATCTTCTAAGAATAAATAATAGAAAAAATAACAAAGGATAAACATCTATTTTATTCCTCAATTTGTTAATTTTGTAATTATAAAAAAATATAAAATGTTCACATTACTTAAAATATTCCTGGTTTTTGTATCCATTGTCTTCGTTTTGGGATTCTTAGCCCGAATATTCATGCACAGGGTTTTCAAAAAGATGCAGGACAGAACCAATCAGCATTTCAGGTACAAAGACAGATCACAATCACACTACAAACAAAAAGAAGGCACTGTTACACTGAATGACAAGAAACGAAAAGAGAAAAAGAAATTTGATAAAGGAGATGGGGAGTATATTGATTACGAGGAAGTAGATGAATAAAAGTCATCCTCTCTCCAGAAAGGAGAAAGAATGACTTTAAAAATGCATGATATGAACTACTAGGTAAAAATTATCTGTGAATCCTCTCCGGATGCTTTTTCATAAAACTCGCCTACAGTTAATATATCAGATACATGTTCGCTTAAGTCTTCCTTTTTTAGCTTAAACATATCAAAAGCGAGCTGACAGGCATATATTTCGCCACCTCCGGCTGTGATCATATCCAGGAATTCATCAACAGGAGGAACATCCAGCTTATCCATCTCTTTTTTCATCATCTTAGAAATCATTCCCTGCATTCCGGGAATCATTCCAAGCCATTTGGGCATCCTGGCACCATTTGGTAATCTTAACGCAGGATTACCTACAGAAGCAGTTTGCAGCTTATTCATTCTTTTTTTGATAATGGCATCCATTCCAAAAAAAGTGAAAAACAATTTCGCTTCCATACCATCCATTACCGCACCATTAGCTAATACCAGTGATGCATAAACATCTTCAAGGTTTCCTTTTGCGCAGATGACTGCCACCTTTTTTATTTTATGGTTCTTCTCGTTGTTATCCATAACTCAATATTTTAAATTAAACACAACTTGTTGGTTTGGGAATTCCTGCAATTTTTGATGCTTTTTTGAGCGGACCGCCCGGAAATAACTGATAGAATCCTTTAATGTCTGTTACACCGGATTTCCCAACTTTACGTATAGTCAGTGCAGTTCCTTCCTCATATTGTTTTCGGAGAAATTCGATTACCTCAAAATGTTTGTCGGTTAATTCAATTCCTTCCTCTTTTGCAAGTTCTTTTGCTATATCCTGCGACCACTGTGTATAATCGTTCAGGTATCCATCATCTGTTACATCTACTGTAACGCCGGCTATTGTTTTTTGTGCCATAATTTTGATTTTTTAGTGTTTAGAATTATTTCTTTTATTTATTAGTTGTTTGATTGTTTGAATTTTGTGCCATTTTTTTCATAAAAGTCATAGCAAACCCAATGTTTTTTCTCATTTCTTTTGAGTTGAGTGTTCTGAATGCTTTCCACAGGCTATACTCTTCAATTTCTTCATTTTCCATCTCCTGGTATGCATTTAAAGCATTGTTCATGGTTTTGAGCATTTCAGGGCGCGTCATATTAGATACTGTATCCATAAGAGGAATAATATTTTCACCAAGTTTCCTGACATCCTCAGGAGAATAATGAGTCACAACCTTATCCATGACCTTTCCCATTTCGTTGAAAAATTCGAAATAACCTTTCTGTTCAAATTCATGAAGTTTATGAATTGCATCCACTCCTATCTCATTCACGACCGGGCCGGCATCTTTCATGAAATCATTGGTGCTTTCAAATAGTTCGATGGCCTGGGTGAAGCTTTTGATGTTCTTGAGAAATTTGAAAAAAAGTTGCTTGATATCATCTACATCCAGTTCAATTCCCTGGTCATCCAGTTCATTTACAGTAGTATCCCATGCATCTTTTGTTATGATTGATGCATCTGCAACAAGATCATCCACCATTTCGCTTTTCAGGCGCTGTTTGTTTACATGTTCGAGCACCATGTCAAGCTTCTGGTTTATATCGTTTATTTGTTTTTGTAAATCCTGATTATTTTCAGCCATAATTGCACTTCTTTTAATTAATGTTTTTTACCGGCCATGGTCATTTCAGACTCTATAGGCAATTCTTTTCCTTTCAACAGAATATGCCAGTAAATCCATCGGAAAAGTACTTTACCGTAATGATTCATCTTAGTGTTCTTTAACAAACCGAATGGGCCAATACCCGGCAAAGGAAACGTTCCCGGCAGGGGTTCTGTATCATAATTAAAATCAATGATAGAACCTTTTCCAAAACCTGTTTCAATGTAACAATTCGAATGACCATCGAATTTTGCCTTAAGTTCTCTTCCTTCTATTGCACTGAGCAGATTCTCATAAACCACATCAGAGGCAAAGTGAACAACAGAGCCTGCCTTTGAAGTAGGAATATCCGAAGCATCGCCCAAAACAAAAATATTTTCATAGTTCCTGGAACGCAGCGTATATTTATCTGTAGGAACAAAATTCAGATCATCACCCATACCGCTTCTCTCTACTAATGCACTTCCTTTATTTGTTGGAATTATAGATAAAACATCAAAAGGTATTTTCTGCTCATCATACGATTGTATCACTTTATTTTCTGTATCTACTTTCTCCAAATAAAAATCTGGAATAACCCTGATGTTCTTCTCTTCCATCAGCTCTCCAAGCATTTTGGAAGCTTTAGGCTTTGTAAAGGCACCCGGTAAAGGAGTTACATAGCTGATGTTTACTTTATCTCTTATGCCAATTTCTGTGAAGTAAGCATCTGCTAAAAATGAAAATTCAAGAGGAGCAACCGGACATTTAATTGGCTGTTCTGCTATATTTATGACCAAATTTCCTCCTTCCCAGTCTCTGAAAAATTCACGCAAGGCAACAGCACCATCCAATGTATAAAAATCAAATATTTGCTTCCTCCATAATTCACCCTTTAAGCCAGGAGTCTCATCAGGGTCAATATTTGTCCCTGTGGCCAGAATCATGTAATCGTAATTAAGCACCTGGCCTCCTTCTAACAGCACCCTGTTGTTTTCGGGCTCAATTTTATCTATCGATTGAAAGATCATTTTTACCCCGGAAGGAATAAAATCAGCTTTGGGTTTAATCACATCATCCCTGTTATAAATTCCAAAGGGAATAAACAAGAAACCTGGTTGATAATAATGCGTTTTATCATTATCTACAATAGTGATCTCCCATTCATCACGACTTAATGTTTTTCTCAGCTTGTTGGCCATAATGGTACCGCCCGTACCGGCTCCAAGTATTACTATCTTTTTCATATCAGAAATTTTTATTTAACTTTAAGTTCATTTAATTGTTAATCTAATAACATATTTTTACAAATAAACGTATATCTAAATATTTAGATACTTTTATTTGACTAATAAATATCAGGAATGACATATATCATAAATTATTAATGAGTGAAAATGGCTGAAATTTTAGAGCAAACAGACTGTAAATCATGTGTTTTCCGGACCTGGGCTTTTGATAAATTAACCCGGGAAGAACTGGATTTAATCAATCAAAATAAAAAAGAAGTTTATTACGAAAAAGGAGAAATTATCTGCAGGGAGGGTACACCAGTTGAAAACTTTCTCTACCTGCAAAAGGGGTTGGTTAAACTTTATAAAACAGAAAAAAACGACAAAGAGCATATTATTAGTATAGCCAAACCATTAGATTTCATTGGGTTACTGGGTATTTTTTCCAACAAAAAACATATTAACACTATATCAGTACTTGAGAATTCAACAATTTGTTTTGTAGATCTGAATATTATTAAACAACTAATGAAAAACAACGGTGAATTTGCTCTTGATTTCATAGAAAAAATAAGCAAAGTGTCTGATGATGTGCTAAATACAAGACTAAACATCAACACAAAACAATTAAGAGGAAGAATCGCATTTATTCTCCTGTTTTTCGCCGACCATATTTACGAAAACAAACATTTTGAACTCCCCATAAGCAGGAAAGAAATTGCCCAGTTGATAGATATGAGCACAGAAAATGTCATTCGTATCCTCTCGGAATTTCGCAAAGACGGCATCATTAATATTGAAGGGAAATTCATAACTATTAATCAGCCTGAGCGGCTTCAAAAAATATACGATCTGGGCTAATCTTCTGACTTGCTGTACCCTGACCTTAAATCTCTGACCTCTTTTGCCAAATTGGTGGCAAAAACAAAATTATTGAGTTCCGGATCTTCAGAATCCAGAATTTCATGACGCGAACCTTCCCACCTTTTTGTTCCTTCATGAATAAAAACAACTTTGTCGCCAATTTCCATTACAGAGTTCATATCGTGGGTATTAATAATGGTAGTTGTTTTAAATTCTTCTGTCAATTCCTTAATCAGACGATCAATCAGAAGCCCGGTCTTGGGGTCCAGTCCGGAAATAGGCTCATCAAAAAACAAATATTTGGGCCTTAAAACAATCGCCCGTGCAATAGCCACTCTTTTTTTCATCCCTCCACTTATTTCAGCCGGAAGCAAAGAATTGGCATTCTTAATATTTACTCTCTCCAATGAATCGTTAACGCGTTCAAATTTCTCTTCCTCAGTCATATCGGAAAACATATCAAGAGGAAATTTCACGTTTTCTTCAACCGTAGAAGAGTCAAACAGCGCACCTCCCTGGAATACCATACCAATGTCCTTTTGTATTATTTTTCTCTCTTTGAAATTCAGTTTATTGAACTCCAGGTCATCATACATCACCCTTCCCTGGTCTATTTCATGCAGTCCGACAATACACTTCAGCAGTACTGTTTTCCCTGAACCACTCTGTCCTATTATCAGGTTGGTTTTTTCCTCTTCAAAGTTTACAGAAACATTCTTTAAGACATTAGTTCCGTTAAAAGACTTTGATATGTTATCTACTTTGATCATGTGAGTAATAATTGTGTAAGAATATAATTTACTGCCAGGATAACGATACTACTGTGAACCACAGCCTTAGTACTTGACCTCCCCACCTGCAGAGAGCCTCCGTAGGCATAATAGCCGTAATATGCAGAAACTGAGGTGATAAGAAACCCAAAAACAGCTGCTTTAATCAGGGTGTAAGTTATATAATAAGGAATAAATGCATATTGAATCCCATACAGATAATCTGCCGAGGTTACAACACCGGTAGCGACACCTCCGATCCATCCCCCGATAAGTCCGACAAAAATACTAATTATGGTAAGGAAAGGAGTAAAAAATACGGCTGCCACAATCTTTGGCATAATCAGGTAGCTGGCTGAATTAACACCCATAATCTCAAGTGCGTCAATCTGCTCTGTTACACGCATAGTACCTATTTCCGAGGCTATATTTGAACCGATTTTACCGGCCAGAATTAACGCGACAATAGTAGAGGAAAACTCCAGCAAAAGTACATCCCTGGCAGCCAGACCAATCAAATACCTGGGATACAAAGGACTTTCTGTGTTATAAGCAGTTTGAATTGTAATTACTGCGCCAATAAAAACGGAAATAATGGCAACAATCCCTATAGAATTTATTCCAAGATATTCAATTTCACGGAGGGTCTGCTTATAGTACATTCTTTTCTTTTCAGGCGGGGCAAACACTCTTCCCATCAGCATAATGTACCGTCCTATATGATAAATCAGGGTTTTCATATTTATTTATTCCACATATTTCTGAATTATTTCCTTTTTCATTTTTTGTACTCCTGTACCTGCTTTTTCTCTGATATACGTGATATTTTTCTCTCCGGAAGCATGGACAGCATTCGGATCAACAAGGTAAACCGGAACCCCGGAAGGAACAAAATCAAGCAATCCTGCTGCAGGATAAACCTGGAGGGAAGTCCCAACAACAGCATATATTTCTGCCTGCCCTGATAATTCTGCAGCATCCCGAATAGCAGGAACAGCCTCCCCAAACCATACTACATGAGGTCGTAGTTGTGAACCTTTTTCACAGGTATCTCCAGGATTTAATTCCGGGCCTTCAATATCATAAATCAAACCCGGATCTGCAGTACTACGCGCTTTTCTTATTTCACCATGCAGGTGCAATACTTTTGAACTTCCTGCACGCTCATGCAAGTCATCAACGTTTTGGGTAATAATCTGCACATCAAAATAATTTTCCAGATCAGCCAGCGCTTTATGAGCCTCGTTTGGCTCTGAATTCAATAATTGTTTACGCCTTTCATTATAAAAACGCAGAACCAGTTCAGGATCTCTTTCCCATGCCTCAGGACTAGCCACCTCTGTAACATCATACTGTTCCCACAGGCCTCCCATATCCCGAAAAGTTTTCAGCCCACTTTCCGCGCTTATTCCCGATCCGGTCAAAACTACCAGTTTCTTTCTCATACAAATTATCCTGTTAAAGTATACCTAGCTGTAAAATTAAAATTTGTATTGCTGGAAACCAAATTTAAAGGGAAATAACAAACCAATGAATTAAAAATTAATTTATCCGGCAGAGTATTAAAAATATTAATCCATTCCTGTGAATTATGGGCAGCATTTATTAACTTACACCTAAATATTTAAACTCTCGGATATGTATACGGTTATTTTGCTTATTCTTGTCTTTTTAGGTATTAGGTTGATATACCTCGGTATTCAAAATACAAAAAAAAGAAAGATCATTACAGGTGCAGTCATACTCGGATTGACAGCCTTGTTTTTTTGGTTTATGTCATTCTGGGCCGATAAGTTATGGTTCGATTCTGCAGGGTTTGGTCAGCGTTTTTGGCTGGAGATCATAACCAAAGCGGCACTTATTCTAACAGGAGCTATAATTAGTTTCATCCTGGTTTATTATTTGACACGTCCTATAAGAAAAGAAAACATATTTTATCATTACCTTGGGCTGGGAATTGGAGTTCTATATGGAGTTATCTGGGGACATTCAAACTGGGACCTGGTGCTTAGATTCTTCAACCGGGTAACTGCAGGAATAACCGAGCCAATTCTGAATCAAGATGCCTCGTTTTACCTTTTCAACCTTCCATTTTATGAAGAAATACTCAACTTCATTATCATTATTTTCATTATCAGCGCTGGCGCTGTTTTGCTTTCCATGTTATCAGGCAACCGAAATGGACCGGTAAAAACAGACATCCACGTTGCTACAAAAAAAGAAGGCAGGATGCTTATTCTTGGCGGTTCTGCCTTGTTCTTTCTTTTAGCAATACAAAAATACATCGCACGATTCGACATTCTGTTTTCAGATTTCGGATCGGTTGCTGGCCCTGGCTGGACAGATGTGCATGTTAAATTGCCAGGTTTATTGATAACTGCAATTCTTACGCTTATTATCGGACTTATATTCGCTTTCCCGGCCTGGAGAAACAAGATAGCAAAATTCCTACAGAAAAAGAACGTTCCTTATGAAAGGAACACACCTGCTGTTTTTGGAATACTTTTCGGAAGTATGCTTGTGGTATGGTTGCTTGTTCTGAATATTATTCCCGGCGGCTTTCAATGGCTCAGAGTTGAACCGAATGAAATAACCATGGAAAGTCCTTACATTAAAAACAATATCGATTTAACACGCTATGCATTTGAATTAAATAATATTGAAGAGAAGGAATACCCTGTTTCAGAAACCTTTAACCAGAAAACCGTAGACGAAAATCCGGGCGTTTTTTCAAATATCCGGCTCTGGGACTGGCGCGCACTGGATGAAGTTTATAAACAATTCCAGGAAATCCGGCTATATTACGAGTTTGAAAATATTGACATAGACAGGTATTATATCGATAGTACCTACCAGCAGGTTATGGTTTCTGCAAGAGAAATGGAAACAGGCAACCTGCCGGAGCAAAGCAAAACCTTTGTAAACAAAAGATTTAAATATACCCACGGTTATGGAATTACACTGACAAAAGTAAATGAGTTTACAGAAAACGGTTTACCTAATCTGCTTATAAGAGACATTCCCCCAAAACATAAATACCCCGAACTGGAAGTGAAGAGACCTGAGATTTATTATGGAGAGTTAACAAACTCCCATGTAGTAAGCAATTCAGATGAGAAAGAGTTTGATTACCCCAGTGGAGACAAAAATGTATATACAAACTATGATGGAAATGGGGGCGTACAATTAACCAATCTGTGGCGCAAATTTCTTTTTGGTTGGAAATTTGACGGTACACGCTTCTTTTTCTCCGGTTATCCTAATGAAAATAGCCGTATTATGTTCAATAGAAACATCAGGGAAAGAGTAAATAAGATTGCTCCATTTCTTAAATTTGACAGGGATCCGTATGTGGTTTTGGCAGATGGAAATCTTTACTGGATTATAGATGCCTATACAACCTCCAGATCGTTTCCATACAGCAAAAGTTACGACTCGAGAGAAACAATTGAATTCCAGGAAGGAGATACAAAAAGAGAATTAAACACACGAGTTGCCAGTCATCTTCACGGTGTTAACTATATGAGAAATTCTGTAAAAATTACCATAAATGCATTCAATGGTAACATGGATTTTTACGTATTCAATGAGGAAGATCCAATTATTAATGTCTGGCAAAAAATTTTCCCGGATATGTTTCAGGGGAAAGATGAAATGCCAGAAGAATTAAGTTCTCACATAAGATATCCTATTGACAAAATGCTGGTTCAGGGACAGGTATATGCAAAGTATCACATGACTGATCCTACAGTATTTTATAACCAGGAAGACTTATGGGTAAGAGCAACTGAAAAATATTACAGTTCAATTAAACCTGTAGAACCTTATTATATCATCTGGGAAAGACCTGAATCTAAAAAACCTGAATACGTGCTGATGCAGCCCTTCACACCTAAAAACCGCCAGGTACTGATCGGATGGGTTGCGGGTATGTGCGACGGGGAAAATTATGGCAATTTCCTTGCTTATAAATTCCCAAAAGAAAAAAGAATTTTAGGACCGCAACAAGTCGAAACCAAAATAGATCAGGATGCCAATCTTTCTGGGCAGCTTACACTCTGGGATCAGAGAGGCTCAAATGTAATCCGCGGTAATGTGTTGGCAATTCCTGTAAACAACACAATTATATATGTTGAACCCATTTATTTACAATCAGAAACAGCAGCATATCCCGAATTAAGATTGGTGGCTGTAATGCATAATGACCAATTAAGCTATGCCACCAATTTTGAAGATGCTCTTAAAGGAATCTTTTCAGAAGAAGTCGCCCCAAAAGTACCACTTAAGAAAAAAGAAGAAAGAAAAGAAAGTTCAGGTGAACTAATAAAACAGGCAAATCAGGCGTTGAATGACTATCTTAAACTTACAGGTGAAGGGAACTTCGAGAAGGCTGCCAAAGCAATGAAAAAATTAAAAAATACTTTAAATCAATTAGAAGAAAACAAAAATTAATAATCTGACATCTATAATAAAAATTCCCCTGTCCTTTAAAGATAAGAACAGGGGAATTTAATTTATAATTATTTTCTGCGTAAATTAAAAAAAACACGTTTCTTTTCTAGCTGCAATCCCAGCATTCATCATAATATTCTTCACAGTAATCCTGTGTGGAGTAACAATAATCTCCACCACCCCACCAGGGCGTATCAGAAGGACACTCCTCATCATCAGGGCAATTCCAAAATGCTCCTGTACAGGAAGTCATTCCATAAACTGTAAGAGCTACAACAGAAAAAATCAAAATAAAATTTCTCAGGTTTTTAAAAGCATTCTTTCTCATAAGCATTAATTTATTTGTTACTAAATGATCTCAGAAAGTACCCTGAAGGCATTTCTGAGTTAATTATTTTTGTAATTGTATTGTTCTTAACAAAAAAAGCAATGGGTACTTTGTCAGTGATCTCTCCAATCTTCTCCGGTGTCGTTTCTTTTATATCTAAATCGTTATAGTATTTATGAAAATTTCTTTTATACTGGGCGGTGCCAGTGGCTATTAAAACCGATCTGTCAACAATTCCGTATTCCTCATAACTCTTTACATTTTCTATAGAATTCCAGCAATGCGGACATCCATATGAAAAAACATAAAAAACATAGGTGGAATCAGAAGAAGTATTGCCATATTCGGACAAAATAGTTTGATTTATACTCTTTTGATGGAAGTTATGTTCCTTATCTGACTCATACATCAATAATTGCTTATCTTCGGATACCGATCTGTATTCAAATCCCAAACCTGCAATAAAACTTGTAGATATAACAAACAATGCTAAAATTAAAACCTTCCATATTCTCTCATTACTAATTTTTTTATAAGAGGGAATCTGTTTCCACAAATAAAAAGTTAGTACAATTAAAATTATATTTCTTATATAAACAGAAAGAGAACTCATATTCATAGATGAGACAGAACCAAAACATCCGCAATCTGTAACATCATTGAAAATATTTCCATAGGCATAGATAATTGTAAGTCCAATAAACATAATCATACTTACAAATGCGGAAAATTTTGGAAAAATCTGTAATATAAGATTTACAGCCAAAACAATCTCGGCTAGTACAATAAATGGTGCCAGAAAATACAAATTTCCTATGCCATAACTGATGATCAAGTCCTCAAAAGAACTCATATCCAACAATTTACCAAACCCGGAAATAAATAAAATAAGCCCTACTATAATAGAAAAAATATGGGTCGTAAAATCCTTACTCATTTGCTTGAATTACCTACTTTTAAATTTTTGCCTGCTTTGTTGTAAAAATAACAATTTATAATTGTTGACAAAATTTTTTCCCTCTTAAATACAGGAAAGGTGACTGTTTTTATACGAAAAGCAACATTTTTTGTACGAAGCTTTTTTCTTTGATATTAAAAAGGATAACCCCGTCCTTTAGTGCAGTAATTCAAATGCCTCTTTCGTCTATGATTTCTATAAATTTTTTATCTTAATTTACTTAATTTAAAGAAATCTGAGGGAAATTATAGTTTAACTTATCCCAAGCCCTAAAGATAGGACAGGGCAAGTGAAATAAAATCTTTAAAATTTGGTGAGGTAAAAATTCCGAATCAATAGTTATTTGTAATCAATCTAAACAATCAATTTAAGATAAATTTATCCGATATTTTTTTGGCAAAACAAAAAAGTATTGTTTATTTTGGTAATTAATTACCGAAATTCATATAAAATGAAAAGAGAAATAATAAAAATTAATGAAGAAAAATGCAATGGCTGCGGATTATGCATTCCTAACTGCCATGAAGGGGCTTTGCAGTTAATTGATGGTAAGGCACGACTTATCAGTGATTTGCGCTGCGATGGACTGGGTGCTTGCATCGGACATTGCCCACGCGGTGCTATTACAATTGAAGAACGTGAAGCTGCACCTTATGATGAGGAATTAGTTATAAAGGAAATGATCCCAAAAGGAAAAAACACCATCATCGCACATTTAAGACATCTCAAAGACTACAAAGAATTTGGGTATCTCAAACAGGGCGTTCGTTACCTGCAAGAGCACCGGGAAGAACTGGATTTCAACCTGGATGAGACAGTAGCAAAAGTGCATGGCGACAACCAGGAAAAGAAGAAAGAACCTGTTATGGCACATGAACATACTGAAGAAAATGGATGCCAGAACCATCACCATGATGGAGGCGGCTGCCCTGGTAGTCAGTCAAAATCATTAGCTCCACCCAAAAATACAGCAGACAAACAGGAAACGAAAGTGGAAGCTTCTTCAAACCTAAACCATTGGCCGGTACAGATGCACCTGATAAATCCGGGCGCGCAGCAGTATCAAAACGCAGACCTCTTGTTGGCTGCAGATTGTGTTGCTTTTTCCATGGGAAATTTTCACCAGAAATATCTAAAAGGAAAAGCGCTGGCTATCGCATGCCCCAAATTAGACTCAAACAAGGAAGTATATGTACAGAAACTAATTGCCCTCATTAATGAGGCAAAGGTTAATACACTCACTGTAATGAAAATGGAGGTGCCCTGTTGTGGTGGTATTCTCCAAATGGCACAGATGGCCCTTGAAAATGTACAAAGAAAGGTACCAATAAAGGCTATCACAGTAAGTATAGAAGGAGAAGTTAAATCAGAAGAGTGGTTATAATTCCTTTATAATTAATTGACTGCAAGCAATAATAAACTTAACTTTATTAAAATACAGATAAGTCAAAATTAAACCACTTACTTAATAATTAATTAATCAAAAGGACAAAAATCAAATTGTTAAATCACAAAAATAATTACTACTATGGATGCTAAGATGTTTTGTTTTCAATGCCAGGAAGCTGCAAAAAATACAGGATGCACAATAAAAGGCGTTTGCGGCAAGTCAGATGAAGAAGCCAATATGATGGACTTATTGGTTTATATTATCAAGGGAATTTCAATATTTTCTCAGAAAGCCAGGGAAAATAATGTGGATTATGACAAAGAAACCACTGATCGATTCGTAATTGATGGTTTGTTTGCTACAATTACCAATGCTAATTTTGATAAAGAAGCTATCACAGAATATGTAAGAAAAGGGTTGGATATAAGAAACGACATCAAACTAAATTTAAAACAGGCCGGTATTGAATATAAAAACAATGACCTTCACGATGCTGCTACTTGGCAGGGATTTACTCCAGATGAATTCGAAAGAAAAGGTCAGGCTATCGGTGTGCTGGATACAGAGAACGAGGATATCCGATCACTAAGAGAACTAATCATATACGGAGTAAAGGGAATAGCAGCTTATGCAGAGCATGCGCATAACCTGGATCATAAAAGCGAAGACATTTACAACTTCATGCAGGATGCCCTCGTAGCTACTACAAATGACGACCTTGGTTCGGACGATCTTATTAACTGGGTTATGGATACAGGGAAACACGGAGTAGACGTAATGGCCCTGTTGGACAAAGCCAACACAAGCGCTTACGGTCATCCGGAAATCAGCGAAGTGAACATAGGCGTAGGCGATCGTCCGGGAATCCTCATCAGCGGACACGACCTGAAAGACATGGAAGAACTGCTTGAGCAAACCAAAGACTCAGGTGTAGATGTGTATACTCACAGCGAAATGCTTCCGGCCAACTATTATCCGGCATTTAAAAAGTATAACCACTTTGTGGGAAATTACGGAAATTCCTGGTGGAAGCAGAAAGAAGAGTTTGAAACCTTCAACGGTCCGATTCTCTTCACAACCAATTGTATTGTTCCTCCTTCGAAAAATGCTACTTACAAAGAGCGAATTTATACAACCGGTGCATCAGGACTGGAAGGTTGTACTCATATCCCCGAAAGAGAAGACGGCAAACCTAAAGATTTCTCTCAGATCATAGAACATGCGAAGAAATGTGATCCGCCAAAAGAAATTGAAACCGGTAAAATCGTAGGTGGATTTGCACACAACCAGGTTGAGCAACTAGCAGATAAAGTAGTTGATGCGGTTAAGAGCGGTGCGATTAAAAAGTTTTTCGTCATGGCTGGCTGCGACGGACGGTTCAAGAGCCGTGAATACTATACCCGCTTTGCGGAAGAATTACCAAATGATACAGTAATATTAACTGCAGGATGTGCCAAGTATCGATACAACAAACTCGATCTTGGAGATATCGGAGGAATACCGCGAATCCTGGATGCAGGACAGTGCAACGATTCCTATTCACTGGCAGTTATTGCTCTCAAGCTAAAAGAAATATTCAAAATGAACGATATCAACGAACTGCCAATTGAATACAACATTGCCTGGTATGAACAGAAAGCTGTAATTGTATTGCTGGCCCTTCTCTACCTGGGTGTAAAAGATATCAAACTGGGACCCACATTACCGGCCTTCTTATCTCCAAATGTAGCAAATGTATTGGTAGACAAATTTGGAATAAGCGGAATTAACAATGTGGAAGAAGACATGAAAGCCATGATGGCTTAATCATAAACAGTAAAATGAATCCTGCAGGATAATTTATAAACATCCTGCAGGTTTTTTATGTAACAAAAGATAAAAGAATAAATATGAAAACTATAAAAATAAGTAAAGCAGAAGCCCGTAAAAATCCACATAACGTAGATGCAAGAAAACTTTACGACTCAGAACATGCCATGGTAACACATATCAGGCTTGAACCGGGGGAGCAACTCAAAAGGCACATTACACCTGTGGATGCAATATTCTATGTGTTAGAGGGCAACGGTCTGGTTGAAATCGGAGAAGAACTAGAAGAAGTGGAAAAAGATACGTTGATTGACAGTCCGGCAAAAATTCCCCATTGCTGGTACAACAAAAGCAATGAAGTACTCAGGGTACTGGTAATAAAGGTTCCCAAACCGAAGGAATCGACAAAACTCCTCTGATCCAGAAGCACTCGTTTGTTAAAAAATTGGATGGCAGAACTTCAGGTAAGTCATTAAAAAACCTTATATTCGAACTAATAAAACTTAATGACTCATGAGAAACCTTGCCATTTTTATTGCAATGATCTTTTTGTTTTCCTGTGGTGATCAAAAAGAGTCTAAAAAAGAAGCAACTGAAAGAGAAAAGACAACAGCTCCTTCGCTAACCTCAGAAGAAGCCGGAAAGCTCCTTGCTTTACCTCTTGAATGCATCGGAACTGAATATCCCAACAAACCCGGACAGGTACTTGACAGCGATGAAGACCTGGCGCCTCCCAGGAAATTGCATCCTGCTTTTTACGGTTGTTTTGATTGGCACTCTTCCGTTCACGGCCACTGGTCATTAGTAAGTCTGCTTAAGCAATTTCCCGAACTCAAAAAGAGTAAAAAAGCAAAGGAAAAACTAATTAAACACCTTTCCAAGGAGAATATACAAGCAGAGGTAGATTACTTCAAAGGCAAGCATGCCAAAACATTTGAAAGAACATATGGGTGGGCATGGTTATTAAAGCTTGCAGAAGAGCTTCATACCTGGGAAACACCAACCGGAAAAAAGCTGGAAAAGAACCTTCAGCCTCTCACCGATCTGATTATAAAAAGATATATGAAGTTTCTCCCAAAGCTCAATTACCCGGTTCGCGCAGGAACACATGAAAATACTGCATTCGGACTTACATTTGCCTACGACTATGCCCAGACCATGCAAATTGACAGCCTGAAAAACATGATTGCACAAAAAGCAAAAGAATTTTATATGAATGATAAAAATTGCCCGCTCTCATGGGAACCAAGCGGTTTTGATTTCCTCTCTCCCTGCCTCGAAGAAGTCGACATTATGCGCAGGGTTCTGACCAAAGATCAGTTTTCTGAATGGCTAACAAATTTCCTTCCTCAATTGTCGGATCCGGATTTCAATCTGGAGCCGGGAAAAGTATCAGACCGGGAAGATGGACACCTGGTTCATCTTGATGGGTTAAATTTTAGCAGGGCGTGGTGTTTTTATGGGATTGCAGAGACCTTACCACAATACCAGCATCTTATTGAAATTGCCAATAAACATATTCAATATTCATTACCCAATTTAGTAGGAGATAGCTACGAAGGAGGACACTGGCTGGGTTCATTTGCTATCTATGCTTTAAACACCGGCGAAGAACTGAAAAAAAATAAACAAACTGGTTAATTTTTTAACTCATAAAACAAATCAGGCAAAGAGTAATAAGCTTAAGGCCATTACAGCCATTCCTCCTATCATACCATAAATTGAATAGTGATGTTTTCCGTATTCCCTTGCTGCGGGAAGCAGCTCGTCAATGGAGATAAAAACCATGATGCCAGCCACTGCGGCAAACAAAATACCAAAAACAGCAGGAGTCATGAAAGGCATTAGGATCAGATAACCAACTAATGCGCCAACTGGTTCAGCCAAACCAGAAAGGAAAGAATGAATAAAGGCTTTCTTTTTATTTCCTGTAGCATAATAAATAGGTACTGAAACAGCAATTCCTTCAGGAACATTATGAATAGCTATCGCCACAGCTATGGCAATACCCAGGCTTGGATCTTCCAAAGCAGCAGTAAAAGTAGCCAGCCCCTCAGGAAAGTTGTGAATCGCAATAGCCAGTGCGGTAAACATTCCCATTTTTAATAATTTGGTATCTTTTCCTTTTGATGATCTGCCAAAACTCATTTCTTCCACTAGCCTTACCTCGTGTGGGTTTTCCTCTGATGGAATCAGGTAGTCAATAAGAGCAATAAACAGAATTCCTCCGAAAAAAGCCGCTACTGTAACCCAGTAACCTGTTGTATCTCCCATATATGCCGTGAGAGATTCTTTTGCTTTGAAAAAGATTTCAATCAAAGATACATAGATCATTACTCCGGCTGAAAACCCCAAAGCAATCGAAAGGAATTTTTTATTGGTTGTTTTACTGAAGAAAGCGATCACACTTCCAATACCTGTCGATAATCCTGCAAAAAGCGTAAGTCCGAATGCTACTAATAATGCTTCTGTATCCATAGTCTATTTATTATACATGCCAACAAAATCAACAATTTTGATAAATATTAAAACAATTCATTGTTATCTATCTGACTTTTTTCGTAACCTTCATCGATTCTTAGATTGGGCTCTTTTGAAGCCTCAACAGCCAGGCGATCGCAACGTTCATTCTCCTCTACGTTGGAATGCCCCTGTACCCAGTAAAACTCAACCTGGTGTTTTCGATACACTTCAAGCAATCGCTTCCATAAATCCACATTCTTCTTTTTTTTGAACTGCTTCTTCTCCCAGTTGAATACCCACTCTTTGTTAATTGCATCAGCAACATATTTGGAGTCAGTATATAATTTTACAATGCTGTTTCCCTTTTTTAGCGCTTCAAGGGCTTTTATAACGGCCAACAGTTCCATACGGTTGTTGGTTGTTTTTCGAAAACCTTCTGATAGTTCTTTGCGATGAGGTCCCGACATCATTACAACACCATATCCTCCGGGTCCTGGGTTTCCCCTTGCAGCGCCGTCTGTATAAATCGTAATTTCTTTTGCCATGGTATAAAAATAGTAAATCCGAAACAAAAAGAAAAGGCTGCCCAAAAGCAACCTTTTCTTGAACAACAAATATTTGTTGTTCAATTATTCAACAATATCCATCTCTTCTATCAATCGATCGGCATTTGCATACTTGTCGATT
>CAYWSJ010000069.1:0-18025 GCA_964461045.1 uncultured Bacteroidales bacterium
CTGTTAAGAAATGCTAATTTATTGATAAATACGAATAAATTTACTATTTTTGCGGTTGTTTTATTAACTAATTTCTTATAAGATGGAAAAGACCAAGATACTATTTGTATCACAGGAGATCACACCTTATTTGCCAGAAAGTGAAATGGCCAATGTAGGAAGATATCTTCCCCAGGGCATACAGGAAAGAGGAAAAGAAATTCGTACGTTTATGCCCAAATATGGATCTATTAATGAGAGAAGAAATCAACTACATGAAGTAATAAGGCTTTCTGGAATGAATCTAATTATTGATGAAACAGATCGTCCGCTAATTATTAAGGTAGCCTCCATTCAATCGGCAAGAATGCAAGTTTATTTTATTGATAATGAAGATTATTTCCATAGAAAGTACACACTTCAGGATGAAAATGGAGAAGAATTTAAAGACAATGATGAAAGAGCTATTTTCTTTGCAAGGGGCGTTTTGGAAACTGTAAAAAAACTCAGATGGACTCCTGACATTGTACATTGTCATGGATGGTTCACAGGTCTCCTGCCTTTGTATCTTAAGAAAGCCTATAATGAAGAACCTCTTTTCAGTGACTCAAAAGTGGTTTATTCCGTTTATAATGATGAATTTAAAAAACCATTAAATAAAGATTTTACCAAAAAATTAAAAATTGACGGTATAACCAATAAAGATATTACAGAAGTAAAAGATGAAGCAGACTATGTAAATCTTTCCAAACTGGCTATTGATTATTCAGATGCAGTAATCAAAGGCAGCAAATCTATAAATAAGGATGTGGAATCTTACTTATCAAAAATAAAAAAACCTGTTCTGGAGCATCAACCGGAAGAACAATATATTGATGCATATTCCGATTTTTATGATAAAATACTAACCGAATAATTTTATGAAGATACGCGTGGAGAATCAGAAAAGAAAACAATTAAAAAACCTTTTAAAACAATCCCTTTTCTTTTCATTTCTGTTAGCAACCCTTATAACGGTAACAAATTGTGAAAAAGAACCAGACGAGTTTGGTAGTGATATGATGCCGGGAAGAGACTCTGTAGGTGTTGAGTATGATGATTCTTTCAATTTATCAACTCACCTTGTCAGGATGGATACATTTCTCACTTCCGGTATTGAGTCTCCATTAATTGTTGGAAACTATACAGATCCTTATTTCGGACAAAACCACGTTTCCTTCGCAACTCAGGTTGGGATTTCTTATAAAAATCCGGATTTTGGTGAAAATCCCGTTTTGGATTCGGTAAAAATAAGATTAATAGTAGATAGTCTGTATGGGTTTAAAAACAGAGACCTTAACCTTCAGGTATACAAATTAAACCGGCAACTGGAATCAAGGGATTACTTTTCAGATGAAGATCCTTTGGATTATTATTCTCCTTCTGATCTGATATCTGTAGAAACAAACAATATAAATGATTCTATATATGATATAAGACTATCTAATGAATTTGGTAACTTTTTGCTGTCACTTGATTCTTCAGAAATTTCAAGCGATACATCATTTTATAAGGTATTGCCAGGAATATACTGCAAAAGTGAAAGCTTTAATCATACCGGACAAATATTTACAGGTAGTGCCTACAGAATGACCATGAGGCTGCATTATCATACCGAAACGGATACTTCTTCCTATACTTTCCCATATGCTTTCGGAGAAAGAAATATTTTTGTTTCACATGATTTTAATTATGGTGTTGAAACAATTGAAAATGCCAATAAGTATTTAACAAATGATCCTGCAGTGAACGACAGCATGCTGTTTATAAGAAGTCTGGGGGGAACCAGGGCCAAAGTAGAACTCCCAAATAATATAGATTCGCTGCTAAAAAATAAATTAATAGCAAAAGCTACACTTGAATTTCATAACATTCCGACATACAGTCTTCTGCCCTCTGACAGTACATTTTCAATCTATAAATACCAACCGGACAATTCTTATATCAAAATAAGTAAAGAAGAAAAACTTGGTAGTAATAACTTATATAGTGCAAACATAACAAATTACATACAGTACCTTGCAAAAGGAGAAGAAGAGGCTAAAGAAATTTATATAACTACATCGAACTATGATATAAAGCCAGCAAACATGGTAATTGGGGGAGTTAACAATCAAAATCCAATGAAATTAAAAGTAAAATACTATAATAATCCACCAGAATAATAATTTATGTGCGGAATAGTTGGATACATAGGAGAAAAAGAAGCATATCCCATTTTGGTAAATGGGTTGAAAAGACTGGAATACAGAGGATATGATTCTGCCGGAGTATCTTTGCTACAAGGTGGTGACATCAACATTTATAAGAAAAAAGGCAAAGTTGCAGACCTTGACGAGTACTCCAGGCAACATGATGTTTCAGGGAATATTGGCATTGGACATACACGCTGGGCTACACATGGTGAGCCTAACGACGTCAATGCACACCCACATGCCTCAGAGAATAAGCATTTTGTAATTATTCATAATGGCATTATTGAAAATTACAGCCGTTTAAAGAAAAAACTTGAAGACAGAGGCTATCAGTTCCAAACTGATACTGACACAGAAGTTCTGGCCAACCTTATTGAATATATTTATCTGAAAGGGGAAGTATCAGCTGAAATAGCTGTTCGCCTGGCACTTCACAAGGTTATTGGAGCTTACGGTATTGCCATTATGTGCAAAGACGAACCCGATAAACTCATTGCAGCCCGAAAAGGAAGCCCTCTTGTTATTGGCGTGGGAGAAAATGAATACTTCCTGGCTTCTGATGCCACACCGATAGTAGAACATACCAAAAGTGTTATCTACTTAAACGATGAAGATGTGGCTATCCTGGGAAAAGATGAGCTCATTCTTAAAACAATAAAGAACGACAAGCTCACTCCCAAAATACAGAAGCTGGACATGGAAATCGGAGAAATTGAAAAGAATGGGTATGACCACTTTATGCTTAAAGAAATTTTCGAACAGCCCCGTTCAATCAAAGATACCTTCCGTGGCAGAATTAACAAAGAAAAAACTGAGATTCAGCTTGGTGGACTTTATTCAGTCCTTCCTCAGCTTGAAATGGCTAAAAGAATTATAATAATCGGGTGCGGTACTTCCTGGCATGCAGGTCTTGTTGGAGAATACATGATAGAAGACCTGGCCAGAATACCTGTCGAGGTAGAATATGCCTCTGAATTCAGATACAGGAATCCAATCATCAATAAGGATGATATTGTAATAACCATAAGCCAAAGTGGAGAAACAGCAGATTCGCTGGCTGCCATCCAACTGGCAAAAGAATCCGGAGCTACTGTGCTGGGAATTTGCAATGTGGTTGGATCAAGTATTCCAAGAGAAACACACGCAGGAGTTTATACCCACGCCGGACCAGAAATTGGCGTTGCCTCAACCAAAGCCTTCACAGCACAAGTTACAGTATTGGCTATGATGGCTATGCTGCTGGGGAGAAGAAAAGGAATACTGGATGAAAAAACTTATCACCACCTCATAAAAGAACTGGATGAAATTCCACAGAAAATTGAAAAAATTCTGACGTATAACAGGGAATTTGAAAACCTGGCTAACCTCTATAAAAAAAGCACGAATTTCCTTTATCTTGGACGTGGATACTTCTTCCCGGTTGCACTGGAAGGAGCCCTGAAATTAAAAGAGATTTCTTATATCCATGCAGAAGGTTATCCTGCTGCTGAAATGAAGCATGGCCCGATTGCACTGATCGATGAAAACATGCCGGTAGTAGTGATTGCCCTGAAAGATAAATCATATGAGAAAATCGTGAATAACATTCAGGAGATCAAAGCCAGGAAAGGAAAGGTAATTGCCGTGGTGACAGAAGGAGATACTACAATAAAGGAAATGGCTGACCATGTCCTTGAAATTCCGCCCACAATGGAATCAATGGCTTCTCTTCTGACAGTAATTCCTTTACAATTGCTGGCTTATTACATTGCTGTTATGCGCGGATGTAGTGTGGATCAACCCAGAAACCTTGCCAAATCAGTAACAGTGGAATAAAACATTTTACGCTTAATTATTTCCATTTAGAATTCTTTTTATTGCAAAACTAGGATTACTATTGTTCTCTGTTGTTAAATAAATTATTTCCCAATCATATTTTTTGCAAAATTCATAAACAGCTTCTATTACTCCGTATCGAACCAAACCATTCCAGTTACCCAAGACATAATCATGTCCCGTAATAAATCCATTTGATTTTATCTTTGTTCTATAACCCTCCAATTCTTTTATTGTGTCTTCATAGGAATGAGATGTATCAATATATATCCAATCGAAATATTCATCCGGAAATCTAGTAACCACGTTATTTGATAAACCGATAATTATTTCTACTCTATTATTTCTTATTTGACTAATAAAACGTTCTTCTACCTTTTTTCTTTTTCTCTGATTGTAACGTTTAGTTCCCCAATAATCTATCAAATGTAACTTACGAGGATTGTTTATATTTAATATTGATTCTGAAAATTTACCTTCATCCACTCCTAATTCTGCTACTATGCCATTTTTGGGCAACATTTCCAACAACTCTTTTCTGTTGGTTAAAAGCTTTGCATTTTTAATATGCTTTTTCGAAAGTTCTACCTTTGGTATTTGAGAAGAAATTTCTGTGTTAACTTTTTTTACAATTGGTTTAATAGAAACATTATAACAAAACCTTATGAGGTTTATAAATAAATTTTTCATAATTTAATTTTTAGCAAGAGTCATTATCGCTCAATGTACTGCTTCTTATAATATTCCTCATACTCCCCGCTAATCACATGGTTCATCCACTCCTCGTTCTTCAGATACCAGTCAACAGTTTTCGCCAGTCCTTCCTTAAAATCAACATCAGGTTTCCAACCCAGTTCCTCTTTAATTTTAGTACAATCAATTGCATATCTTTTATCATGACCGGCCCTGTCTTTCACAAACTTAATCAGTCTTTCAGAATCTCCTTCTGTTCTGCCAAGTTTTTGATCCATTACCTGGCAAAGTTCACGAACAAGATCAATGTTCATTTTTTCATTATCGCCTCCAACGTTATAGGTTTCTCCAACCCTGCCTTTATGGAAAACAGAATCAATTGCTTTGGCATGATCCACTACATATAACCAGTCTCTGATATTTTCTCCTTTCCCGTAAACAGGAAGATCCTTCTTGTTTCTGATGTTATTGATCATCAGAGGAATTAATTTTTCTGGAAACTGGTTGGGCCCGTAGTTGTTCGAGCAATTTGATATCACAACCGGCATACCATAGGTGTTAAAATAAGCCCGCACAAGATGGTCTGAGCTCGCCTTTGAGGCAGAATAAGGACTTCTCGGATCATAAGACGTATCTTCGGTAAAGTATCCCTCATCACCCAGTGATCCATATACCTCATCAGTGGAAATATGATAAAACAGCTTATTATCAAACTTATCCTTCCACGCATTTTTGGCTGCATTTAACAGGTTCACTGTTCCTACAATATTGGTTTTGATAAATTCATTGGGGTCTGAAATGGAACGATCGACATGAGACTCTGCGGCGAGATGAATAACCCCGTCAAAGCTATACCGCTCGAATAACCCCTGGATAAAAGGAACATCATAAATATCTCCCTTCACAAATTCATAGTTGGGTTTGTCTTCAATATCCTTTAAATTTTCCAGGTTACCTGCATAAGTGAGTTTATCAAGATTGACAATATGATAGTCAGGGTAGTTATTCACAAAAAGCCTTACAACATGTGAACCAATAAAACCAGCGCCTCCGGTTATTAAAATCGTTTTTTTCATAATTAATTGCTGTTATCTTTTTTTTAAATTTTCTCTGTAATTTTTTTCCCATTTCCAGGCAGACAACAAAGTATCTTCCAGGCTTGTTTCGGCTTTCCAGCCCAGCTCCTCATTGGCCAGGGAGGTGTCCGCATAAACCTGTTCCGTATCTCCGGGCCTTCGCCCTACAATTCGATAATTAATTTTCTGCCCGGTAACTTTTTCAAATGATTGCACCATTTCAAGGACTGAATTCCCATTGCCGGTTCCTATATTAAAAAATTCATTGCTTTTTTTGTTCTTACCATTCAGAAGTCTTTTAATAGCAACCACATGAGCCTTTGAAAGATCCACTACATTAATATAATCCCTGATTGCAGTTCCGTCGGGGGTATTATAATCATCTCCGAATATTTTCAGTTCATCTCTCAGTCCAAATGCTGTTTGTGTAATAAATGGCAGAAGGTTGTTGGGAATACCCTGCGGTTTTTCACCGATCAGTGCTGTTGGATGAGCGCCAATGGGATTGAAATAACGCAAAGAAACAGCAGACAGCTCATCCACTGCCTTTGCAGTATCAGCAATAATTCTCTCTGCCACCTGTTTTGTACTGCCATAAGTAGACATAGGTTCCTTTACAGGAGCTGTTTCATCCACAGGCAACTCGTCGGGTTGTCCGTAAACTGTGCATGAAGAAGAGAAGACCAGATATTTAGCAGCAAATTCTACCATACACTCCAGCAGATTCATCGTTGAAAGCAGATTATTCTTATAGTACATCAAAGGCTTTTCTGTTGATTCACCAACTGCCTTATATGCAGCAAAATGTACCACAGATTGAATATTCTTCTCCTTCTTAAATATATCTGCCAGTTTTTGCTTGTTGCAAAGATCTTCCTGGTAAAATTCAGGCCTTACTCCGGTAATTTTTTCAATGCCATCCAGTACCTCGATTTCTGAATTGGACAGGTTATCTACAATCACAACCTGAAAGCCTTCCTGAATTAATTCGACGGCAGTATGAGAACCTATATAGCCTGTTCCCCCTGTTACAAGTACCTTTCCTTCCATTTGGTATTATTTTGACACTACACAAAACTATCAAATTATTGCCTTATTCAAACTATAAATTATCAAAAACATATAGATTTTTACTATTTTAGGGAATTTATGTTATTGTAAAAAAAGATAAATTATTTCTATATTTGCTCTAAACCTTTAACCTAAGATACTTTGACGGTAAATTATTACATAACCAAACTGCTTTTATCAAGAGAAGGACTTGTAATTCCGGGATTAGGGAGCTTCACTGTTCAGGAAAGATCGGCACGGATCGATCCGAATAAAAATGTAATTATCCCTCCTTCAAAACAATACTTCTTCAATCCAAAAATAACAGAAGACAGTGATGAGATCCTTACAAATACAATTGCAAATGAAGAAAATACTTCCTTTATCGAAGCTAAAAAACTAGTGCATGCTTTTACCGAAAAAGTAACAAAGGAGATCAACAGCGGTGAAAAATATGAAATAAAAAATATAGGATATTTTTATAAACATCAATCCGGAAAAATAAATTTCAGCCAGTTTGAAAAATCTGACTTAACAAGCGGACTGAAAGAGCTGGAAACCGAACCTTTTGAATTAATCTCCCAACCCGGGAAAACTCAACCCAAAGCACCAGAAAGAGCGCCCAGGGCAAAAGTAAATAAAACAACCAAAGCACCTAAGAAAAAGAAAACAAAAAAAGTGCTGATAGCTTTAACAAGCACCCTTTTAATTTTAGTACTGGCTTTTTTTGTTTGGTACCTCGACCTGTACAAAATGGTTTTCCCTGAAGAAAACAAAAAGAAACAGGTAGTTGCTGAGCAAACGACAGATCAACAAACCGGACAGGAAACAAAAAAGGATACCAGTGATGCCAAACTGGAAAAGGTAATTAATAAAATGACGGATAAGAAGAAGGCCTTAATGTACAAGCCAAAAGAAGAAAAAGAGGTCAGAGATTCAAATAAATATTACATTGTTGCCGGCAGCTTTAAAGTAAGAAAGAATGCCAGCAAATACATGAATCAACTTACGGAAAAAGGATTCAATCCCAGCATTTTAGAAAAAGATAATTTATTCCGTATTACATTGAAATCCTTTAATAATAAGGAAGATGCACTCGTGGCTTTATATCAAATGCGGGATACCGGAAAACATAAATCTATCTGGCTTTTAACTGTTCCGGGAAAAGAGCAGCAAGAGAAGACTTCTCATTAACATGAAAAGTTTGTATCCCCAGTTCTTGTGCGGTTTCAATATTTATTATAGAATCATCAATAAACAAGGTTTCCCCGGGAACCAGGTTGCTGTCTTTCAGCACATACTCATATATCTCAATATCAGGTTTCCGCATGTGTATTTCGTGGGAAAAATATGCTTTCTCAAATAAATCTTCAAGACGCCTGATACCATGGGCTTTATACAATATCTCCGTGTATTTTGCCTTATGAATGGCATTGGTATTGCTTAGCAGGAAAGTTCTATAATCCTTTGACCTTTTCAGTTCGACTAAAAGATCAATTATCTTTTTGGGAAAATCCAGCAGTAGTGAGTTCCAGGCTTCTATTACAGATTCATCTGAAACCTCCTTCTTGCCATATCTTCTGATTTCATCCAGAAATTCATTTTCTTCAATTTTTCCTTTCTCAAGATTATCAAATACTTCACTTTGTTTTAAATGACTGTACAACTCCTCAAATTTGTGAAAACCGAGATCATACATTCCATTCACAGCTCTTTCAGGATCAATGTTCAATAAAACACCTCCTAAATCAAAAACTATATTTCTAACTGATTTTAAGTTATTTAGCATAAACAAAATTTTCAAACATCAAAATTAATTGATTTTTGCTGCTTAAGTTCATTTTTTTTATTATTTTTTGCGAAAAAGGAAATTAAGGATGCACATTCATGGCAAATATTTTCATACAATATGGCTTAACAAACAAAACCATCATATTGTTGAAATAATTGATCAGCGATATCTTCCCTTTAAAATAAAAATAAAAAAGCTAAAGAGCCCGGAAGACGCATATGAAGCAATAAAAAAAATGCTTGTACGGGGAGCGCCCTTAATTGGGGTTACAGCTTCCTTTGGTATGTACCTGGCTTTGCTTGAAAACAGAAAAAGCCGGCATCCGGCTGAAAAGATGCATGAAGCTGCATCCAGGCTGAAATCTGCAAGACCTACGGCTGTAAACCTTGCTTTTGCTGTGGATCAACAACTAAAAGCCATTGAGCATGGAGAAAGCATAGAAGAAAAGATCAACCTGGCCAAAGATACGGCTTTGAAGCTTAAATCCACCGAAGAGCAAAGTTGCAAGAAGATCGGAGAAAATGGGTTGCCCTTCATTCGTGAAATATCTGAAAAGAAAAACGGTGAGCCGGTTAATATTCTGACTCATTGCAATGCCGGATGGCTGGCTTGTATCGATTACGGGACAGCCACAGCGCCAATCTATTTGGCTCATAAAGAAGGCATCCCTGTGAATGTATGGGTGGACGAAACCCGGCCGCGTAACCAGGGCGCTCGTCTTACTGCATTTGAAATGAGTGAGGAAGGAGTATCTCATGCCATCATTACGGATAATGCCGGGGGTTTGCTGATGCAACAAGGGAAAGTAGATATGGTTATTGTAGGCAGCGACAGGACAACTGCCAATGGAGATGTGGCCAACAAAATCGGAACCTACCTGAAAGCCCTTGCCGCAAAAGACAACAATGTTCCGTTTTATGTGGCTTTACCTCTCTCTTCTATTGATATGAATATTGAATCGGGTATAAACGAAATACCCATTGAGCAACGATCAGAAAAGGAAGTAACTCATATTGAAGGACTGAATAAAAACAAAATAAAGAGCATCAGACTAACTCCTGAAAAAAGCAGGGCCGTGAATTATGGGTTTGATATTACTCCTGCAAAATATGTAAATAAACTAATTACTGAAAAAGGAGTTTGTAACCCGGATAAACAAGAAATTAAAAAACTGTTTTCATCGTGAATCAAGACAAAGAATACATCAAATTCAGATATGAATGGGACAACCAAGGCTTCTTTTTCCCTGAAAAATCCTTTGAAAAAATTAATTACTGGAGGAACAAACTGTATGAAAAAAATCTCATCGGAGCCATAGACAAATTCATTGGTTTTGGCAACATTAGCCTGCGTATAGATAAAACCAACCAGTTTATCATTTCAGGTTCTGCAACAGGATTATACGAGAACCTGAACAAACTATCTTATGCAAAAGTAATTGATTTCAACATTGACAATAATTTTATCCGCTGTGTTGGCGGAACAAAAGCAAGTTCGGAATCTTTGACGCATGCTGCCATATACCAGAACAACCAATCAATCAATGGAATTGTGCATACCCATCATAAAGGATTGTGGAAAGCCTTGCTTCACAAAAAGCCCACAACATCTAAAAAAGCATCATTCGGAACAACTGAACTTGCCAGGGAAATTGAAAACCTGGTGAGGAAACCAGAAACATTAAAGGAGAAAATTATTATCCTGGGCGGACATGAAGAGGGTATTCTGACTATTGGTGAAACATTGGAAGAAGCCGTGAATACCTTGCTGAATGAATTCTATCAACTTGAAAATTAAATATAAAAAAAATTATATGGCAAAAGTAGGAATCATAGGAGGATCAGGACTTGAAGATCCTAATATTTTAAAGAATCCTGAGGAAAAAACCATAGAAACACCTTATGGAGAAACTTCTTCAAAGCTTACAACAGGGATGATTTATGATACAGAAGTTGTAATTTTGTCCAGGCATGGTAAAAAGCACACCATTCCTCCTACCCAGGTTAACAACAGGGCAAACATCTATGCCCTGAAACAGGCAGGGTGTGACAATATTCTTACAACCACAGCCTGTGGCAGTCTGAAGGAAGAAATACAACGTGGCGACCTCATTATACTGGACCAGTTTATTGATTTCACCAGGCATCGAAAAATATCCTTTTACGAAAAATTCGAACCCGGTGATATGAAACACACTGTCATGGCTGATCCCTTCTCAGGTTTTATGCGGGAAAAACTTTTCGAATCGGCCAAAGAACTGGAGCTCCGGTACCACCCCAATGGCACTGTAGTTACCATTGAAGGGCCGCGCTTTTCCACCCGTGCAGAATCCAGAATGTTCCGAGCATGGGGCGCTGACGTAATCAACATGAGCATTTCCCCGGAAGTCATCCTGGCCAATGAACTGGAAATACCGTATGCTTCTGTGGCAATGAGCACCGATTACGACTGCTGGCGAACAGATGAAGACCCGGTATCGTGGGAGGAAATACTGGAAATTTTTAACCAGAACGTGCACAATGTGCTCGAATTATTGCTTAAAACATTGCCGAAATTAAAATAACACCAGGAATAAGTAATACAAAAAAGAGGCTGCCTCAATAAGAACAGCCTCTTTCTCATCTGATTTATAAATATCTATTCTTCCTGCGTTTCATCAACAAATACTCTTTTGCTGAGTTCTCTGTCGAGCATCAGGATTCCATGTCCTTTACCATCAATCATTTTCACCTGTTGTAATATTTCATCCGCATTGGCCTCTTCTTCCACCTGCTCAGCAACAAACCACTGGAGCATATTGTCTGTCCCGTGGTCTTTTTCTTCACGCGCAAGGTTAACCAGGTTGTGAATCAGGCTGGTTACTTTTTGTTCATGTTCGTAAACCTCTTCCATAACCTGTACCGGACCTTCCCACTCTGTTTTAGGACCTTCAATCGGCTTAAGCATTACTCTTCCTCCACGGTCATTTATAAAACGATATATCTTCATGGCATGGGTCATTTCTTCCTGTGCCTGAATATACATCCAGTTAGCGAAACCACTCAGGTTTTGATCTTCAAAATAAGCATTCATCGCTAAATATAAATAAGCTGAATACATTTCTGCATTAATTTGTTCATTTAGTGCTTCTTCCATTTTTTTTGATAACATGATTTTTCCTCCTTTTAATTTTCGGTTTAATTTTTTTAAATATTAATTACTTATCTTATTTGATGTGTAACAGCTTTAAAAGCATTTTGTTTTTAGATTCGTTTTAAATAGCTCCCAAAATTAAATAAAAGAAGAACACTTCAGCTTAAAACCTGGGATGTCTGAATACCAATCAACTACCAGGTTAGCTGTTAAATCAAACTAAGCTGGAATTAATACTTATTTCGATAAAACAACCTGTGGTCTAAAATTGTATTAATATAAAACACATCTAAAAATGTTTATTCCATACAAACATATTACGTTGAGCACACGGTTAAAAAAAGAGGCTATTATTGACAGACTCTCCAGGGAAATTGATCCTGATGCAAAACCTGTTTACTGGGGAAAAAAATTCTACAAATCCTTTACCGGCAAAATATCAGGTGATCGCTTTTTTATAAGACCTGTGGTGCCTTACTGGAATATCTCTCCGCTTGAGATACGCGGAAAAATAGAAGAACATTCTGCTGATTGGAATAATGTGACCGTAAAAATTACCAGCCCATTGCTTCGGATTATTATCCCTCTGGCAGCCCTGGCCATTATACTTTTTTTCGTTTCCTTTGCCTTACAAGGGAAAGTCATGTTTTTTCTGACAACAACATTAATTATCTTGCTTGTAACCTACATAGCAGTTAATATACCATTTCAGATACAATTAACTAAAACCCTTATAAAACTGAAGAAGATACTCAAAAAATGAAATGAATTATAATCCTGTTGAATTTACATTTAGGAAAAATTAAAGATATTCACTTAACTTTTGATTCCTTAGGTATTCACGGAATTCCTGCGACATTTTGCTTGTTACATTATTCATGATGCACTTATCGAACGGACAAACGGGTTTGTTCATCGGACAGGTATTTATTTCAATCTTCCCCTCAATGGTCTCATACAATTCAAGAAAATTGATGTTCTTTGGATCCTTTTTCAGAATAAATCCTCCCGTAGGTCCCCTTTGTGAACTTAAATACCCCTCTTTTACAAGCCTTTGCATCACTTTGGCCACATGGTGTTTGGAAGAATTTATCTCTTCTGCAATTTTGGTAACATTGATTCCTTTTTCAGCGCGGCCTATCAGGATCACGCCATGCAAAGCTATTGAAGCTGCTTCTGAGAGTGATATGACTTGTGACATTTTTCGGTAAATTAAGCAATCAAATACGCAAATATAAAAATTTTGATTTGGACTGAAATAATTTATCTTTGTTTTTTTAATCTGATGCTTATAAATATACCCCGTAAAATATCCGGAAAAATTTTATCTCTGCAGACAGTTGTATTTGCTGTTTTTTTGTTTTAAATTACCATGAATCATTAATCAAAATAATAATAAATTATGTTAACAATTAAGGAAATTAGAAAACCTGAAGATTTTGGTGAAAATTTAACAAAGGAGCAATTTATTGATTTTCTATTTGAACACCTGGATCGTTTTGGTGATCCCAAACCAGATATTGAAAAATCAATAGATTATGCCTTTAGTAAAGCGGAAGGCAAGGGAGGATTTTTACTGGCAGCCTATTTTGAAAATAACCTGGTAGGAGCTCTTGTTATGAACGACACAGGAATGAGTGGTTATATTCCCGAGAACATACTTGTTTATGTAGCTGTGGATGCAAAATACAGAGGACAGGGTTTTGGCGCCCAGATTGTAAAAAAATCTTTTGAGTTGGCCGATGGTGATGTTAAGTTACATGTGGAATATGACAACCCGGCTAAACGACTTTACGAACGTGTTGGCATGGTAACTAAATATGCTGAAATGCGATACGAAAAGAAGAAATAACATTTTCTAAAATAAATTTAAATAATGTTCTTGTGGCAAATATCCACAGGAACATTTAATCAGAAATTATAATTTTTTTTTCATGGCCGAACTTGTTGTTAAGACGCAAAATATTATAAAGAACATAGAAAAACTGGATGCTACACTTAAAAAGCATGACAAACAGTGGAGTCTGGTGAGTAAAGTCTTGTCCGGAGATATAGAATTCCTGAAAAAAATACTCGTGGATAATGTAGTACAGCGGTTGCACTCTGTTGGAGATTCAAGACTTTCAAGTTTGCAAAGCATTAAAAAGGTAAATCCGGAAATAATGACGATTTACATCAAACCTCCTGCGAGTCAGCTGGCTAAAAGCATAGTGCAGTGTGCTGATATTTCAGTTAATACCTCTGCAGCAACTATTGAAATACTTAATAAAGAGGCTAAAAAACAAAAGAAAATTCATAAAGTAATCATTTTCCTTGAATTGGGCGAGCTTCGCGAAGGAGTAATGAGAGAAAATATTGTGGAATTTTACAAGAAGGTATTCAACCTGAGCAATATTGAGATCATAGGCATTGGTTCAAACCTGGGTTGTATGTACGGAATAGAACCCACCTATGATAAACTGGTTCAGCTTGGACTATACAAACAGCTCCTGGAAGAAAAATTCGAAAGAAAAATCCCTTATGTCTCAGGCGGAAGTTCTATTACACTCCCGTTGCTAAATAAAAAACTGGTGCCTGCCGCAGTGAATCATTTCAGGATTGGAGAGGCAGCTTTCTTCGGGTCAAGCCCGCTGGATGACAAAAGATTTGGAAATCTTTCAACAGACACCTTCACTTTTAGCGCCAATATCATTGAAATGTCTGAAAAGCATAATGTGCCCGATGGAATTATGGGTGAAGGCAATATCGGACATGTTGTGAAAAGAGAGGAGAAAGATGAAGGCAGCAAAAGCTACAGGGCAATATGCGATTTCGGAATGCTCGATGTAGATGTGGAGGACATAAAACCAAAGGATAAAAATGTAACCTTTATCGGAACCACTTCAGATATGACAGTTTATGATGTAGGACAAAATCTGAACTCTAAAATGAAACTGAAATACAGGGTTGGCAACAAACTGAATTTTAAGCCAAATTATATGGCAGTGGCAAGAAGTATGAATTCAAAATTTATTGATTTGAAAATCAGGTAATCTTTCAGTTTCTATACCCTAAGAAACAGTATTATCAATATGTACCTGCATATTTGAATATCCAGGAAAAAAAAAGTAAAAATTTTTAATAGAATATTTGCAAAAAAGATAAAAAGCTTTACTTTTGCATCACCAATTTTGGAAACGTTTATTTGATAACACGGTCCGTTCGTCTAGGGGTTAGGACGCCAGGTTTTCATCCTGGTAACAGGGGTTCGATTCCCCTACGGACTGCAATTTTTTTTTAACTAAAATAACAACAGCAAATGCCAACGCACAAGTCAGCAGAGAAGAGAGTAAGACAGAATCAGAAAAGAAAAGTGCATAATAAGTATTATGCGAAGACGACACGAAATGCGATCAAAAAGCTACGCAACACTACCGATAAGCAGGAAGCTGAGCAAAATCTGCCTAAGGTTACTGCTATGATCGATAAATTGGCAAAGAAAAACATAATTCATAAGAATAAAGCTGCCAATATCAAATCAAAGTTGACATTGCACGTAAATAATTTAAGCTAATAATAATTTTTAGTTTCATATTTAAAGAGGCTGTCTCAAACGGGGCAGCCTCTTTTTGTTGGTGAATATTCTGCAATCCACGGGGTCTGTTGTTTTTTCAGCCACGAAAACCATATATTGATTTCTTCCCTCTCGAACAGTTGACCCCGTGGGTTGAACCATTTTTCTGGATTTTGTTGTTCAAAATTCTATAACTACTGAATCATTCAAAGAAATCATTACTACTCCAATAACTTCTACTTTATAAAAAACTAAGGCCATCATATCATCATGCTTCTCAAAAGCAAATAATCACAAAATTAGAAAGAGAGGAGTTTTTAGAATCAGACGATGAACCGAGCCATGACTAAAATTAAGACACACACCCGCATGATTATAACGAACCTAAAAACACTATGTGGCATACATTGGACTTATTATGGCGAGCTACATCTGACAAATAAAATCAAAAATATAAACAGATGAAAATTTGAATGAAAAAATTGAAATACGTTTTCAGGAATTAATCGACACATATCCCAAAAAATCCTAAAAGTAATAGATGAAGAATTAGAATAATAGAATTGTTTTTTATTAGCCATATATCGGTTAAAGTGGATGACATCTACTTTATTTGTCAGAGGATAATACACATAGAAGGGAAAAGTAAAACCTAAAAAAATACAAATATGAAAGAAGCATTTGTCAAGTTTTTTATACAATTTATTTGACATATTTCGTTATTATTAATAAATTTGTACTATGAAAAATCGATCAATAAATCAGGAGGTGAATGATAGGATTTCTAGTATGGAACCGGGTAAAGTGTTTAATTATTCCTATTTTGATATCTATAAGAATAATCCTTCAGCAGTTGCTAAAGCACTAAGCAGACTGGCAAAAGCAAATCGAATCCAACGAGTTGAAAAAGGTGTCTATTTTATCCCCATAAAAAGCAAATTCGGCTCTCTTAGACCTTCAGAAGAAGAACTCATAAAAAGCTTAACTTCAGAAGAAAAAGATAACCCTGTTTATGAAACAGGATTAGGCGCTTATAACAAGTTAGGCTTAACAAGCCAGGTTCCTAATTCAATTACTTTGGCATCCACAAAGCAAAGGCCATCAAAAAAGGTTAAGGGAATAAAGATCAACTATACTAAGAAAAATTTTGACATTAGTAAATTTGATTATTATTTGTTACAGCTTTTAGATGCTATAAAAGACAGTAAAAATATACCTGATAGTACAACTGATGAATCTTTACGTATCATTCAAGCCAGGATTAAAGAATTGACAAAACCTAAACTCAGGGAATTAAAAAAAGCTTCATTAAACTATCCACCCTACGTAAGAGCTATTTTAGGAGCCATTATTGAAACCATATATTCTGAGAAAGAATCCAGTATAATCAAAAAAACACTCAATCCACTTACCAGGTATTCAATTCCAATAAATAAATTAACTTTACCCAACAAAGAAAAATGGGGTATTCTATGACCTTTCACAATAATCCAGAGGAATTTCATGAAGCCATACAAGCAGCTTCACAAGCGCTTAATATAAGAGAAGTGGTGATTGAAAAGGATTATTGGGTTTCATATGTACTAAAGAACTTATCAGAATCAGAGTACAGAGATCAAGTAGTTTTCAAAGGGGGAACTGCTTTATCAAAAGCTTTTACTTATATAGCAAGATTTTCAGAAGATATAGACCTGGCCTTACTGGATAATAAATCCCTTGGAGATGCCAAACGTAAATCGCTGTTTAAAAAAATTGAAAGTACTATAACAGAAGGCTTAAAACAAATTAAGAACCAGCCAGAAACGCTTAAAAGAGGAAAAAACAGAAGAACCTTTTATAATTACAAGAAGATTTCAACCGATAGTAATTGGGGAGCATTAAAAGATGTCATACAACTAGAAATAAACTCTTTCACCGATCCTATTCCCAACAAAGAAATTGAAATCAAGTGCTTGCTATATGAATTTCTTAAAAGTAATGAATTTTATAGTGAAATAACTGAATATGGCATGGAACCAGTTGTTTTAAATGTTTTAAGCATGGAAAGAACCTTTTCAGAAAAAATCCTTTCGCTAATTCGTCTCTCCTATGATGGAACTGATATATTGAGAAAAAAGATAAGACATTTTTATGATCTCCACATGATAATGGATCACAATGATATTTTAAATTCAAATACATATGAAATCATCAATCTTGCCAGAAAGGATGATGAAACCAATCCTTTATTTAGTGGTGATTGGTTAAATAATCCCTTGTCTGCATGTCCTTTATTTCAAAATCTGGAAGAAGTATGGAATAATCTGGAATCAACCTACAATGAGGAATTACCCCAACTTTGCTGGCTGGATGAAATTCCAAAAAGTGGACAAATATTGGAAAGCTTCAGTCGAATAAGAGAGTTTATCATGGAATTTGAAAAATCCTGATTCTTTCACAACGAATTTACACTTTCCTTTACCCTATCTTTTTTACAAAACGCTATTAAACACCATATTAAATACTTCTAATTACTTTTTGTATTGGAAAGTGATAAAGATAAACAACGGATATTAAAAGTATAACAAAAGCAATAGCAAACAACTTCTTCTTAGTTTTTTTATTATTTTCGAATAATAAGGTAATTTTTTAATACTTATCAAGAATAAAAATAATTGTGTTTATGCATATGTTTCTTCCCTCTCGAACAGTTGACCCCGTG
>CAYWSJ010000070.1:0-17971 GCA_964461045.1 uncultured Bacteroidales bacterium
CTAAAGGACGAGGCTAGGAAAATAAAACCTTCTAAATTTGGTAATGTAAAAATTTTAAATAAAATCAAAACAGTTTCTTAAATTAGATACATATATAAGAAATAGGACAAGCATATTCAGCTTAATATAGAATGAAACAAAGGGATTCAAAGTAATAATACTTTCATTTTAAGTGACTTATCCATAAAAACAAGCATTACATCCTGTATCAGTCAGGATGTAATGCTTAAAATAATACGCAACTTATTTTAGATTTTCTATTGCCTTATCAGCGGCTTTTAGCAACGGCTTGTTAGATAAATTCTCACCAACTCCCTTCTTCATCCAGTGCTGTGGTGTAACCCTTCCATTTTCCAGCATACGGGAAATTTCTTTTGCCAGATTCTTATCCTGAATGTATTGTTCTATCTGGAAATGAATGAGAATTCCAACCGGGTAAGCTGAAAGATACAGCGGACTGGTAACCATGTGAGAGTAAACTGCAAGGATAGGAGAATCTTTCACGCCAAAAACATCGGCATAGTATTTATTCCAGATTTCTTTGGCAATTCGTACAACAGCCTCATGCAATTCTTTTTTGCTTGCATCAGGATTGTTGTACATCCACTCCCATACGTTCATATCAACCAGGGAAACTCCCATAATCTCGTAAGCAGACCAGAGGTTGGAAAGCGCCACCATATCCTGCTTGTTTGATCCTCCTTCTTCCATACCCATCAGTTCAAGATCCCTGGCCTGGAATAAAAATGCAATTGCCTCTGTGAAAGCCGTGTTGGGTACTCCATTAAGCATGTAATAATCAACATCCTGCAGCGTGATGGTCTGTTCAACATTATGTCCGAATTCATGAACCGCTATGTTGTAACCCTTATAATCCATTCCATCCTTGCCGATTCTGGTGCGCAGGTGGGCTACATCCGATTTCATCTCTGCTCCCCAGGCATGTCCTGCACCTCTCGAAGGATCAACAGTAACTTTAGACGCAATGTACTTTGCCTTCTCAGAGGTAAAGCCCAGTTTTTTCAGAATGTTGGGCAGATCGGCTTCAAAAGCTTTTCTATCAGGATATTTGTTGTTCAGAATATCATCCAGTTTCTCTTCAGAAACCGACTGGTTACCGGTAAATCCATTGTACCAGATATCAAATGGTTGAAGGTCTCTGCCCAGTCTTTTCTTAATCAGTTTTCCTGCTTTTCTTACTTGTTCAGAGGAAACAAAATCTATAAAAAGTTTTTCTACCTCTTCCTTTGGCATTTCCATTCCTCCGGCAAAAGCTCTTTTGATGTAAGTATCTTTATAAGGCTGATACGGATCTATTGCTTTAACAGCCTTAAAATTGTTGAGCAGCATTTCATACCTGGTGTCAGGTTCTTTCTGGAATTCCTTCTCCTGGCCGTCTTCAAAAAGCTTATCAGCATAAGGATTCCACTGGTACTTGTCGCTGTTAATTACACCCTGTGGTATGTCCTGATTGATAATGTCCAGCATCACCTGGTAAATCATTTCCTGCTTTTCCAGTCCGTTATCCACCTTGTAGTTTGATTTCAGCTCATCACGTAATCCCCAGTGAGTAATCAGCCTAAGATCTTCAGGGAAATAAGTGTTTCCTTCCTCATCGACCAGGTTACCCATATAAATGTTATAACTATCAATGTATGAGCCAGATTCAGTGAGGGTTTTTGACTTTTTCTGTAACAAATCGGCCGGTACTCTTGAAGTGTACATATCGCCCATTCTGGCATAAGCCCACTCTTCACGAGTCCATTCATCAGCCAGCTCATTCTTCTTTTCGAGTGAATAATGAGGGAAATTTAAAAGTGTGTAAAAGGCGATCCTGTTTTCAAAGAAATCCTGTTTAAGATGCGCCGAAGCATCGTACTGGGCAAACATGTGGTCGATCTTGTGAATAGGGCCTCTGTCGAGATGAAGAGGTTCCATCAGGCGAACAGCAATCTGATGAAAATTACCTCTTAAAATTTCAGTTTTATTTGATATCTTCTTAAAAACCAGGTCTAACTCTTCCTGATCGGCAATAAAATTTTCCTTACAGAATTTTCTGAACTCTTCACCAGAGCCATCTGATTCCCGCCAGAAGTTTGCCACCTGCTGCACACCTTTTTCAATTCGAAATTCATAATCTGAACCATGCTTTTCAAGCAGTTCTTTCTGAACCTCCTGCACCATCTTATCTTTGATAAACTGAACATCTGAAGGACTATTCTGTTCTTTTGAAGCGTTTTTACACCCAAAAAAACTCATCATCAAAATCGATATGACTATTAAAACATTTTTCTGTAACATAAAATAAAGTTTAGCGATTAATAAAAATTGACTGTTGCAAATTGATGAATTTATAGAAACAACATTAATCAATGAAACAACTCCGGTAAAAATAATAAAAATCGCTTTTCCCTTAAAACTTCTTAGCAAATAGTTCGTTTTGCCTGAACCTTATAGTTTTATGAATTTTCTGAATTAATATTGACATTTCTTCAAAACCTAATGTTTGCTTTGCATCAGACATAGCTTTTTCAGGACTGGGATGTATTTCAACCATAATCCCGTCTGCACCGGTCATAATGGCAGCCAGGGCCATAGGTTCTACCAGGTTCCTGATTCCAGTACCATGAGAAGGATCTACAATCACAGGAAGATGTGTTTTTTCTTTAAGCAGAGGTATAATATTAAGGTCCAGAGTATTTCTGTATGCTTTTTCAAAAGTTCTGATACCTCTTTCGCAAAGGATAATTTGTTCGTTTCCTCCGGAAAAGACATATTCGGCAGAATAAAGCAATTCATCAAGCGTGCCGGATAGTCCTCGCTTTAAAAGAACAGGTTTATCCAGTCTTCCCAGTTCATCCAGCAAGTTAAAATTCTGAGAATTCCGGGCACCTACCTGGAATACATCTGTCATCGGATACATTGCTTCTATCATTTCCGGCTGCATCACTTCTGTAACAACCTTAATTCCTCTTTCATGACAAATCTCCGAGAAATATTTCAAGCCCTCCAAACCTGTTCCCCTGAAAGAATAAGGAGAACTGCGGGGCTTAAAAACACCGCCCCGCATAATTCCGATATTTTGTCCTTTCAGAAAGTCTGCTGTCTGCTCTGTTTTATCTTTATCTTCAATCGCGCAAGGTCCGGCAATTAAAGTAAAATCTCCACCACCGATACTGGTGCCATTACCCAAACTAATCTGAGTCGGTGAAGTTTTCCACTTTGAGGAGACCAGCAAATGTTTATCATTTACTGCATGCACATCTTCTACTCCAGGTAGATTTCCAACTATGCGAATATCAAAATTATCATTACCCAAAGCAAGGATATATCTGCCCAACTGAGTCTCCACACTCCTGGTTTTAAAAGAATTATTCTTCAGCAGGTTTAAAAGTTTTTGATACTCCTGATCCTGAATTTCCTTTTTCAACTGAATGATCATAGCTCAACTTTTTATCTGGTTCATAAAAGTTTTAATACTGTTTTTCACTTCCCCATTAAGATGTTGAATAAAATAACTCCCAATAATAGAACCATTGGCATATTGATTTACCATGTCAATTTTCTCCCGGCTGTTAATTCCGAAACCCACCATTACTGGAATTTTTTTGTTTAACATTCTTATTCGGGAGACAAACTGTAAATTATCGGTCGCACTTCTTTCACTGCCGGTTGTACTGTTGGAAGAAACCATATAAACAAATCCATTTGCCTGGTTCAGAATACTTTTTAAGCGATTTTCGGTGGTTGTGGGAGAAACCAGTAAGATATTCTTCAGATTATTTTTATCCATTACTTTTTTACATTCAGCTTTATAGATCTCAGGAGGCAAATCAGGCAAAACCAATCCATCAATTCCCACAGATGCGGCATGCTGACAAAATTCATTAAATCCGTACTGCATCACAGGATTCAGATATGACATCAGCAACAGGGGTATTTTCACTTTTTCCCTGATACCAGTCAACTGCTCAAACAACAATTTCAAACTCATTCCATTTTTCAAAGCGAGCTTACTGCTATGCTGAATAATTGGGCCATCTGCCAGGGGATCTGAGAATGGAATTCCAATCTCCAACATATCCACACCCGCTTTTTCCAGGTTTTCAATAATAGCAGATGTATCGTTTAATTGCGGATATCCGGCTGTAAAATAAACAGATATCACGCCATTTCTTTTCTCTTCAAATAATTTATCTATTCGGTTCATTGTATGATTTTTAAGGGTTTAGTAACTGAAAATAATGTTGATAGGTTTCCATATCCTTGTCTCCGTTTCCTGATAAGTTAACTACTACCAATTCATTTTTCCCGATAGGCAGCTCGTTCAATGAAGCCAGGGCATGGGCAGATTCAAGTGCAGGTACAATTCCTTCAAGCTTCATGGCACGAAATCCGGCATCCAGGGCCTGTGCGTCTGTCACCGCACTGTAATTAACCCGTTTAATTTCATTCAGATAAGCATATACAGGGCCAATTCCGGGATAATCAAGACCTGCAGAAATAGAGTATGGCTCAACTACCTGTCCATCATTAGTTTGCATCAACAAAGTTTTACTACCGTGAAATACTCCCTGCCTGCCTTTAAGTATAGTTGCTGCTGTTTCGCCGGAATCTGTACCCTTTCCTGCTGCTTCAACAGCGTTTAGTTTTACGTCTTTCTGATCGACAAAATGATAGAATGCACCCGCTGCATTGCTGCCGCCACCTATGCAGGCCACTACGCGGTCTGGGTAAGATTTACCTGTCTCTTCCTTCAACTGGAAGGTTATTTCTTTGCTTATAACAGACTGAAAATATGCGACCATTTCAGGGTAAGGATGTGGTCCTACTACTGACCCTATCACATAATAAGTATTTTCCGGATTTTGTATCCAGTCACGAATTGCCTCATTAGTAGCATCCTTGAGTGTCATGTTTCCACTTTCGACAGGGATTACTTCTGCCCCTAAGAGTTTCATCTTGTTTACATTCTTCATTTGACGCTTCACATCCGTTTTCCCCATATAAACATGACATTCCAGTCCTTTAAGAGCACATACAGTAGCTGTGGCCACACCATGCTGACCTGCACCTGTTTCTGCAATAATCCTTGTTTTTCCCATACGTTCGGCAAGCAAAATCTGTCCTATCGTGTTGTTTACTTTATGAGCGCCTGTATGATTAAGATCTTCCCGCTTAAGATAAACGCTAAACCCATGGTAATCGGATAAATTTTTTGCATAATACAAAGGCGAAGGACGACCTACATATTTTTGAAGCAAAGACTCAAATTCTTCTTTAAATGAGTCATCATTAACGATTTGCTTAAAATTGCTTTTAAGAGATTCTATGTTTGGGTAAAGCAATTCAGGAATATATGCCCCACCATAATTTCCGTAAAATCCCCTTTCATCTGGAATAAACTGATTTTTAATCATGATTTAATTGTTTATAAAATTTTTGAATAAGTTTTACATCTTTTTTGCCGGGTTCAATTTCAAACCGGCTATTAATATCCACAGCAACCATTCGTTTGTCTTTCAGGTCAATTATTTTTTCAGCATCTCCTGAAGATATGCCTCCACTTAAGAAGTAAGGTTTTTCAAACGAATACTCCTGAAGTTTAAGCCAGTTAAACTTTGTCCCGTTTCCTCCTCTTAATTCTGCTTTTGTATCAAAAAGGAAATAATCAACAACCTTGCAGTATGGCTTCAGCTTTGAAAAATCAAAATCATTGTCTACACTGAATGATTTAATGACAGATAATCCTTTCTCTTGAATGCCGGCACAAAACTTTACTGTTTCATCTCCATGTAACTGTACCATATCAATTCCAAGCTTATGAGAAACGTTCATTATGCATCCCGCAGAGCTGTTCACAAAAACACCCGTCTTGCGAATATCGTTGTCCCAGTCAATACCTGGCTTCTCACAAAACAGATTTGCTGCATACCTTGGAGAAGCAGCATAGAAAATAAAACCAGCGTAATCAGGTTTAACTTCTTTAAACAATTGGTTCACATTTTCCGGATATTTTAATCCACATACTTTTAACTTCATAAGCTTAAATTATTTCTTGTTTATTATGTTGAAGTTTTCTTAGTGAAGAAACAAAGCTGCGGCATGCTTCTACCGGGTCATGCTTTTTCATAAATGCTTCACCAATTAAAAATCCGTTGAAACCATTTTGCTGAAGATAAAATGCAGTTTCAGGTGAATTAATGCCACTCTCTGCTATAGTTATAAACTGTGAGGAAACAGCCTCATTTAACCGCACCGAATGAGATACATCAACCTGAAAAGTCTGAAGATTTCGGTTGTTAATCCCTATCAAATCCACATATTCATTCAGTTTATTCAATTCTTCTTTTTTATGTATTTCAAACAATACTTCCAGGCCTAAAGAGTGGGCAAAACGGGATAAAAACCTCAATTGCTCTTTGGAAAGCATGGAAGCTATCAGCAAAACCGCATCTGCACCGTATGACTTGGCTTCAATCAACTGGTAGGTATCCAGAATAAAATCTTTCTGCAGAAGAGGGCAATAATTCTCCCTACGCGCATTTTTCAGATTATCAAGTGAACCTCCAAAAAAATGAGAATCGGTTAAAATTGATAAAGCAGAAGCTCCTGCCTGCATATAACCCAGTGTTACTTCACTTACATCGGCCGAGTAATTTAAGTAGCCTTTAGAAGGCGAACGCAGTTTAAATTCAGCAATAATTCCGCTTTTATCTTTCCGTAACACATATTTTTTCAGAGAAACAGGTTCTGTCGGAAAATAAGGACTGCGTTCCAGCAATTTCTGAGGATACAAAGCCCTTCGTTCCTCAATCTCCTTTTTTTTGTGATTAAAGATTTTCTCAAGAATATTTTCCATTTTCATCATTGCATGTTTATTAATTTATCAAAAGCTTTTAAAGCATTTTTATCCTGTAGAGATTTTTCTGCACGCTCCACGCATTGTTCAAGTGAATGATCGGGGTAAATAGTTTTCAGGGCCATAGCTGCATTGGCTATAACCACTCTATTTTGAGCTTCAGAGCCTTCCCCTTTAAGAATTTGCATGAATATACGGGCAGAACTGTCGACATCTTTCCCTCCCTTGATTAATTCAGGACTCACTTTTTCAAAACCAAAAGATTCAGGTTTTAGAAAATAGTTCCCAAAAGAAGCTTCCACCCGTGTCAGACCAGTAATTGAAATTTCATCATAACCATCCAGACTATGTACAACAGCATGGTTCTTTTCAGAGTCTTCGAACAGATAATGATAGATACGGCTGACTTCAGAACTGTAAACCCCGGCCATTTGATTTGACGGATTTCCTGGATTTACTAATGGGCCAAGCATATTAAAAAAAGTTTTAATGCCAAGTTCTTTTCTAACAGGAGCCACATTCTTCATTGCCGGATGAAAAAGAGGGGCATGTAAGAAGCAAATTCCCGTCTTGTCAACCTCTTTTCTCAGCTTATCAGAATTGTTTGAAAACCGGTATCCAAAATATTCAAGAACATTAGAAGAACCACATGAAGATGAAACACTGTAATTGCCATGTTTCAGTACTTTCTCCCCGGTTCCTGCCACAATAAATGAAGCCAAAGTTGAGATATTGAAAGTGTTCTTTTGATCGCCTCCTGTTCCGCAAAGATCAATCGTATTAAAATCTGAAAAATCAACCGGAATACATAGATCAAGCATTGCATTTCTGAAACCAGCCAGTTCATCAATTGTCAAATTTCGCATACGATAAACTGTGAGGAATGAAGCCATCTGCGAGGTATTGTTTTTACCTTTGGTCAGATCAGTAAGTATGGAGTGAGATTCCTCCTGAGACAAAGATTTGTGCTCAAATAATTTTTCCAAAGTTTCTTTCATATAATATCTGTTTTTAGGGTTAGCAAAATAAATTTGGACTTGTTAAATTATTAAGATCAAACATTTGACTATCAGGGCTTGCAAGTTGCAAAGTTGTAGGTTCACCATCAATCCAGTTGGAAAGAATCTGTTTCCCGAAAGGGGTCATAACAGATTCCGGATGAAATTGCACCCCTTTCACATCATAGTCTTTATGTGCCAAAGCCATAATAATTCCCTGTTTATCCAGTGCTGTAACACTTATCTTATCTGGAATATCGGAGTATTGAACGGCCCATGAGTGGTATCGTCCAGCCTCAAATTCTTCCGGAAGCTGACGGAAGAGCCGCTCATCATTACTGTTTTTTTTTACAAGACCCACTTTGCCATGAAATACACTTTCAAGGTTATACAATTTGCATCCGAATACTTCGGCAATGCCTTGCATCCCCAAACAAATTCCCAGAATACTTTTCGAAGAAGCATATTCTTTAATCAGCTTACCCATAATTCCGGCTTCAGCAGGGATACCAGGTCCGGGAGACAAAAGAATTTTGCTGTATTGACCAACCTCATCCAGAGTTATTTCATCATTTCTTCTTACATCAACCCTGCATTCTGTGAGCTCTCTTAGAAGCTGCACAAGATTGTAGGTAAAGGAATCATAATTATCAAGAACTAATATTTTCATAACTGGTAAATTTTTGAATGAATATTAACAGCCCTTTCTATAGCATTTCTTATTGCAGCAAGTTTATGGTCCACTTCTTTCATTTCATTTTCTTTCACAGATTCATTTATAATTCCTGCTCCTGCCTGGTAATAAAGGTTATTTCCTTTACTCAGTAAGGTCCTGATCATAATTGCATGATTACTTTCACCTGCAGGATTGATAAAACCAATACAGCCTCCGTAGAAGCCACGTTTATCTGGTTCGTACTGATCAATCAGTTGCATGGCCCTATATTTAGGAGCACCAGTTAAAGTACCCGCAGGAAAAGTATCGGACAATATTTTCAGTACATCTCCGGGGCTCTTCATCTTTCCTGTGACAGATGAAACAATATGCAACACATGAGAATAAAACTGCACTTCTTTATATCTTGCTACTTCAACTTCATTTGTGTTCCTGGCCAGGTCGTTCCTGGCCAGATCAACCAGCATTACATGTTCTGAATTCTCCTTTTCATCTTTAAGCAGTTTCTCTGCAAGTTTTTTGTCCTCCACATCCTCTCCTGTGCGTTTAAATGTGCCGGCAATCGGGTTTAAAACAGCCGTCTGATCCTTAGTCTTCAATTGCATCTCCGGTGATGAACCGATAAGTTTGTAATCACCGTAATCGAAATAAAACAGATATGGAGAAGGATTAATGGATCGTAAAGCACGGTAAACATTAAATTCATCGCCTTTAAAATTCCTGGAGAAGCTCCTTGAGAGCACGAGCTGAAAAACATCTCCCCGCTGACAGTGAGATTTAGCTTTATCGACCAGCGAGTTATAATAATCATCAGTCATATTCGACTGTTCAGCTAAAGAAGCTTTAAAAGGATACTGGGGAACCGGCTTATTCCTGATCACAGAGATAAGATCAGCCAGTTGACTCTCTTCTTCAGGCAAACGATTTTCTTTAATGGTAACCTGGTTCTTAAAGTGATTAATGGCGATTACATACCTGAAAAACTGGTAACGAATATCAGGTATATCCTGGTCGCTGGATGATGTTTTAATTTCAATATTTTCAAAATACTTAACCGAATCGTAAGTCATGTATCCAAAGAAACCATTCATTTCATTTCCCGGAGAACTTTTAATATGTTGAATAAAGTTCTTTAAATAACCATGTAATTCTTCACGCTTCAAAGTTTTAGTTTGTTCAGGTTCACCCGTATGCTTTAGAAAAAGTTTTTTGTCTTTTACTCTGAATTCAGCAACCGGATCCAGACAAATGTATGAGAAGCAATTCTCAAGATAATGAAAATCATTGCTTTCCAGCAAGAGGGGATTGGGAAACAAATCTCTTACTTTCAGATAAATACTAACTGGTGTTAAGCTATCTGCCAACAATGTGTAAGTGTTTTCAATTAATTTTTTCATAGGCTTTTATGTTTTTTTAATTCAACAAAAAAAGCCCATCGTAAGGACGACAGGCTTTTAATTTGGGCATAGGTGTATCGCTATCTTACGGTCAGATCGAAGTCAGACTGCTACACCACCACCATGCATTATTTTTCTTAAGTATTATCATTGTTTTATTCCTGGTTAAAAATCTGTTTAAAACGAAAAAAGCCCACCGTGAGAACGGTGAGCTTCTGTATCTTTTATTCAGGTCGCCCGTTATCTCACTATTCTTTTAGTGAAATGTACGTGCCACCAACAACAAATAATATTTTGAACTTTGTATTTCATTTTTACCTTTTAGACAGAACAAATAAATGAAAACTTTTTTTTATTTGCAAATTTTTCTTTCCCTGCAAGCAACTTTTTAGTAAAGAGTCCGGCCCCAGAAATATAAAAAAGTAATACACTACATTCTTTCCGGTAAGTCAATACCCATAAGCCACATAGCTTCCTTTATAACTTTAGCTACCTGCAGAGAAAGATTCAGTCTGAAAACCACAAGCTCCTTTCTATCAGCCTTTAATACGGAATAATCATGATAAAACTGGTTATATTCCTTTGCCAGATCATAAACATAATTGGCAATAAGAGAAGGATTCATCGCTTCAGCAGCTTCTTCAATCACCTGAACATATTTATGAATCTGTTTAATCAACTGTATTTCTTTATCATTGAGCTGAATCATTTCATTTACTTCACTAGGAAGGCTAATATCAGCTTTATCTTTCAGGGAATTGATACGGGCATAACTGTACTGAATAAAAGGTCCTGTATTTCCATTAAAATCAATTGATTCCTTAGGATCAAAGGTCATGTTTCTTTTGGGATCAACCTTCAGAATAAAGTATTTTAAAGCTCCAAGGGCTATCTGTTTATAAATTTGTTCTTTTTGATTATCAGAGAATTCACTCAGTTTACCAGAACTTTGAGTGATTTCCCTTGCATTTTGAATCATTTCCTCTATAAGGTCGTCTGCATCAACAACTGTTCCTTCTCTTGATTTCATCTTTCCTTCAGGAAGTTCTACCATTCCATAGGCAAGATGAAATAAATTCTCTGACCACTCATATCCCAATTTATCCAGAATAATTTTCAGCACCTGGAAATGATAATTTTGCTCATTACCAACCACATAGACATGTTTATCAAAATGCAGTTCCTCTTTTCGCCGAATGGCTGTTCCAATGTCCTGGGTCATGTAAACAGAAGTTCCATCGCTTCTGAGCAATATTTTTTGATCCAAGTCCCTATCAGATAAGTCAGCCCAGACAGAGCCATCAGATTTTCTGAAAAATACATTCTTTTCAAGGCCTTTTTGAATTTCTTCCTTTCCTTTTTTATAAACCTCTGACTCATAATATGTTCTGTCAAATGAGACGCCCAAATCATTATAAGTTGCTTCAAAACCATCCAGCACCCATTTATTCATCATTTTCCAGAGGTTCATAACCTCTTCATTGCCTGCTTCCCATTCCGAAAGCATTTTACGAGCTTCGCGCATCAAGGAAGATTTTTCCTGTGCCTCTTCCTTTGAATATCCCTTTGCAATAAGTTCTTCCTGCTCTTCTTTATAAGCCTGGTCAAATTTCACATAAAAATCACCCACAAGCTTATCTCCTTTTTGACCTGTTCCTTCCGGTGTTACACCTTGTCCCCATTTTTTCCATGCCAACATTGACTTGCAGATATGAATCCCTCTGTCATTTACCAAATTTACTTTAGAGACCTTTCTGCCAGATGCTTCAAAGATCCTGGAAACACTGTACCCCAGAAGGTTGTTTCGTATATGTCCTAAATGTAAAGGCTTGTTCGTATTTGGGGAAGAAAATTCCACAGCTATTTTTTCATTATTCCCGGGGAAATAATTTTTATAGAGCGCATCAATATTACGAAGACTATTCAGGAACTTTAACCAGAAACTACTGTCAATTACAAGATTTAAAAATCCCTTAATAATATTATAATCTGAAACCTCTTCTATTTTCTCCTTCAAAAAATCTCCTATCTCCTCTCCTGTCTGCTCTGGTGGTTTTTTAGAAAACCTGAGCAATGGAAATACTACGACCGTAAAATCACCGGTAAATTCTCTGCGGGTTCTCTGAATTTGGATGAGATCATATGTAACTTCCTGCTCATAAATAGTTTGAACAGCTTCTTTAACCTTTTCAGACAAACGATTTTCTAAATTCATCAGCAATCTTTTTTCATTTCAAAATTAAGGCACAAAGATATACAAGAGATTGAAAAGAGACCGATATTTTTTATTTTTTTGTGAATCACTAATCAACACTATGTTTTTTTTATAAACAAAATAGGGTTCATTTTAGTTTATAACCAAATTGTTTCTTGAAACAAAATTTTTTCTTATGAAAGTATTATTTATTTATTCAAAGGAATTCTCCTACAAGCCTACTGAAAAAACCATTGATTTCGCAGAGGAAACCAAAAAAAATGGAGATTTGAGAGAAATTCAGACAGCATTTATTCAGGTGGAAGAAAAAGATGAAGAAGAGGAAACCAAAGTTGCCAAAAAACTTCTTAAAAACCTAAAATGGGTTGCCAACAAGAACCAAACAAAAAAGATACTGCTGCATTCATTTGCCCACTTATCGGAAAGCAAAGCTAGCCCGGAGTTTACCTTAACATTTCTTAATAATCTCAAGGAGCGTCTTTCAAATTCCCGGTATGAAGTTTCACAAACACCGTTTGGCTATTTTCTTGATCTACAAATAAACGCTCCAGGCTTTTCGCTTGCCAGAGTGTTTAAAAGCTTCTGAGTAGAAATTATTAAAAAGTATATAAATTAACTATTCTTATCCACAGGTATTTTGTTTTTTCGTTTCAGGAAAAACCAAAACAAATAAGGCACGTGTAAAACGAAATTAATCAATCCCCAGTAATACACTGCTTTTTCGTTTGCAAAAGCAGAAGAATCCATAATCGGGGTAAAGATATCATACGTGGCGCGTATCAGAATGTGAATGGCTAACGTATAAACCCTGGCTATCACATACAACTCGGGTTTTCTCTTTATCAGCGGATAAAGCTCTGCTGCCAGAAGAATACAAAGAGAACTGGCAGCATAACCCGGATGTTCGGCATATACAAAAGCAATGTTCCAGGTGGTGTATAGGAAGTTCCACATGGGATCTGTATAAACCAGTAAATCTCCTGGTTTATTTTTTGAAAAGAGCCATCCTCTCCTTTTCAGCTTTTTATATTTCACTAATGGAATGGTGGCAATCAAAATGAAACCCGAAATGGCATTAAAATAATTACCCAATGCAATATCTTTTATAGATGCTTCGAGAATATTCAGTCCCAAAACAGCATAAAGCGTCCACAACACCCAGTCTTTTTTAAAAATTCCCCATAATCCTTTTCTGGCTTCATAATTTGCAATTCGGGCTGTTCCAACAAGTAAGGCTGTAGGAACAAGTACCGAAAAAGTTTTCACCCACCGAAACCATCCCTCCAACTGACTTGACCATAGTGGAAAAGTAAGCAACGACAGGATCCAGAATACAGCAGCAAACCGGTATTGCTTACGCATTAATTCAATGCCAAGCAGCAAAACAATAATGTATACCGACATAGAAACGATGTATTGCCAGGCGGGAATGTCCATAACAAGAGTTTCTTTTTAGTTCAATAATCAATTAAAATTGCTTGCAAAAATAAGCATTTACAACTTGCATTTCATTCAATCTGCTACAAAACAGTTTTACGGTAAACTAACGTAAATTCGATGTAGCAAAACACTCTTTACCTGACTAATATTCAGATAACCCCACTTTTAAGTTTGGGTTACAGGTCTCTTAGGAAGAAGATTTTTGAAAATTTTGTAATTTAATTTACAAAATTTATAGAAATCGGATGGGTATGGGGTTTAACCTAAATGAGGCTGTCCAAAAAATATGAATAGTAAAAATATGCCACTAAATCACCAATGCACAAAACCCCACAAAATACTGATAAAAAAAATATGTCTTTGGTGGGATTTAGAGTTTTAGTGTTTTCGTGGCTAATAATAATCTTTTTAGACAGCCTCTAAAGGACGGGCTGGTAATCACATAAAACGATTTTGTTGAAGTAAGAAAAATCAAAACGGTTTCTATACATCCGGTGGTTTTCTCTTCGATTTGATATCAGCGCGTTTCTTTTTTTTCTGCAACCGTTTTTCTTTTGCTGCTTTGGTGGGTTTTGTAGGCTTTCTCTTTTTTCTCTTCTTAAGCGCTTTTTCCAGGGTAGTATAAAACTTTTCAACGGCAATCTCTTTATTCTTTACCTGTGATCGCTTGCTCTCTGCTGTAATAATTAGCTCTCCCTCTTTGGTAATTTTGCTCGACAATTTTTCAAGCAGTCTCTCTTTTTCTTCCTGGTTGAGAAGTTCTGAGTTTTGCACATCAAATCTAAGCTCAACGCTGGTTTCTACTTTGTTGGCATGCTGCCCGCCCGGTCCGCTGCTTCGGGAAGTATTAAAACGAAACTCTTTCCCGAAAGGGCGGCTTCTTACTTTTCCACTCATAAATTATAATTCCACTTTTACTTTTTCTTCAATCCACTCAAGCCACGGTCCAAGTCCCTCGTCCTTGGTACAGGATACTCTGAAAAGTGGTACTTCAGGACTAACACTTCGTAAGTCTTTTTTAAAAAGGTTATAATTGAAATTGGTATGTTCCATAAGATCCATCTTATTTAACACCACAGCTTCGGCATCTCTAAAAAGCATCGGGTATTTGATGGGCTTATCATCCCCTTCGCTGGTACTTACCACAGCTATTTTCGAAGTTTCGCCCAGGTCAAAATGCGAAGGACAAACCAGGTTTCCCACATTTTCAACAAAAATCATGTCGAGATCAGCAAGTGAGAATTCAGAGAGCGCCTTTTCAATGCTGTTGGAATCCAAATGGCATCCACCATCGGTATTAATTAGAACAATAGGATTTCCATACATCTTTAGACGCTGTGCATCTCGGTCTGTGGAGACATCGCCTTCAATAATACCAATATTGGCTTTGTCTTTTAAATATTCGCAGGTTTTCTCCAGTAAAGTGGTTTTTCCCGCACCGGGTGAACTGATAAAATTGTACATTTTCACCCGTTGTTCTTTTAATAGTTTCCTAACCTGTTCAGCTTTGTCCTGGTTTCTGTCCAGAACACGTTTCATAACTTTAATTTCCATAACTTATTCTCCTTCTATGCTTTTTATAAGTAGTTCTTTGCCTTGTATCAAATCCAAATCTGTGTTTTGACAAGCCGGACAATAAAACACGTTATTGTCTATCAAAAATTCTTTTCCACAAGATTTGCATTTCATTTTTATAGGTAAAAATTCCAGTTTTACTTCGGAATTTTCTGCAATGGTTCCTTCCTTGGCAGCATCAAAAGCAAAGTAAAACAAATCAGGTACCACCTGCATCATTTTTCCAATAACAAAATTGACCCTGTCTATTCGCTTCAGTTGATTTTCCTCAGCTACCTGGTCAATAATGCGGAACATATCCTGTACAATTGCCGTTTCGTGCATACGACTCCAAGTTAATAAATTAACAAATACGAGGCAGTTGTTCGCCTGTGATTTTATCAACAATACGACTGCCGCCAATTTCTGTTTCCATCACCACCTTCCCCTGGTTGGTATTCTTAATTTCACCAATAATTGAACTCTCCTTTCCAAGCGGATCTTTCTTCATCTCTTCCAGAATACTTTCAGCTTCTTCTGATGAGACGATCATAACTATTTTGCCTTCATTGGCAAGATACAGCGGATCAAAGCCAAGCATTTCGCAGAGGGCCTGTACTTTTTCACTAACAGGCACCGCTGTTTCACTAAACCGGATTCCAAAGTTTCTGTACTCAACAATCTCCGCCAGAACAGAGGCCAACCCTCCTCTTGTCAGATCACGCATAAATTTAACACCTTCACATTTTTCAAGAACCTTTTTTATCAGATGATTCAGCGAAGCACAATCAGAGTATACCTGGTTGCTTATTTTCAATTCCTCACGGGCACTCATTACGGCAACCCCGTGGTCTCCGACAGCCCCATTTACAATAATTTTATCACCACTTCTAATATTCTCTCCTGCGCTGATATGCGCGTATTTTTCAGACAAAAACCCTACGCCCGCTGTATTGATGAATATCTTATCAGCTTTGCCTTTGTTCACTATTTTCGTATCTCCGGTAACAACCTTAACCCCTGCTTTTTTAGCCTCCTCAGCCATAGATTTTACAATCTTTTCAAGATCTTTCATAGGTAAGCCTTCTTCCAGAATAAACCCTGCAGAAATGTATTTAGGCGTGGCACCGGAAACTGCCAAATCGTTTACTGTTCCACAAACAGCCAGTTTACCGATGTTTCCTCCGGGAAAAAATACCGGGTCGACCACATAGGAATCCGTTGTAAAAGAGATCTTTTGCATGTCAGCGGGCAAAAGGGCTGAATCGGAAAGCTCCGAAAGATAATTATTATCAAAATAAGTGAGGAACATTTCCCTGATCAGACGATCAGACATAAGCCCTCCGCTGCCATGGCTAAGAAGAATTTTATCACTCATAATCTTTGTATTTATAAAAAGCCTGACAAGCTCCTTCACTGGATACCATGCAGGCACCAACCGGATTCTCAGGATTACAGATTGATTCAAATAACGGACAATCTGTGGGTTGTTTTTTACCTTTCAGAATTTCTCCACAAATGCAACCATTATCATGCTCTTTGGAATTCACATCAACAGGGAATCGAGAGGCTGCATCAAAATCACGATACTTTTCTTTCAATTGCATACCGCTATTCTTCAATATTCCCAGGCCTCTCCACCATTCGTCCGCCTCTTCAAAGACTTCACTCATATATTCTCTGGCCCTGGGATTCCCTGCTGGTTTTACAGCCCTTTTGTACTGTATCTCAACAGAAGGTGTTTTATTTTTCATTTGCTCAATCAACATTAAGATCGACTGAAGTATATCAACGGGCTCAAAACCGGCAATTACACATCCCAATCCATATTTTTCGGGTATATTCCTGTAAATTTCAGATCCGGTAATTGTACTTACATGTCCCGGACAAAGATAACCATCAAGCGGAATTCCCTCCTCAATAATGCCTTCCATAGCCGGTGGCATTAATTTATGGGATGATAACACCATGAAATTATTCAGTTCCTGCTTCTTCGCTTCAACAATACCAACAGCTGTTCCCGGAGCCGTGGTTTCAAAGCCTATCCCCAGGAAAACCACTTGTTTTTTTGGGTTTTCGCGGGCTATCGTCAGTGCATCAAGCAAAGAGTAAACAATCCGGATATCTTTTCCAGAGGCTTTTTCTTTTTCCAGACTGGAGTAACTACCGGGAACCCTGATCAAGTCACCGTAAGTAGCTATCACAAAATTATTATGGGCATACTCAATGGCTTTGTCGATAAACTCAACGCTTGTCACGCATACAGGGCAGCCAGGACCAGAAAGCAAATTAATGTTACCAGGCAACAAAGAAGGAATACCGAATCGATGAATAGCCATGGTGTGTCCTCCACAAACTTCCATAAAAGAGTAACTGCCAGTTGCTTTGCTATAAATCTGGCTCAGAAGCTTATCAATCAACGCTTTATTTCGATATTCTTTAATGTATTTCACGAATATTATATTTTAAGGTTCGCGGCTTCGCGTGAGAATTGCTCTCGCTAAGACGCTAAGACGCTAAGTATTTTTCTCCCAGAGAAAAATTAAAGATTATTTACAACCCTTTTTATTCCATTCTTTATTAATTTCTCATTAAAATTAATTAGCAAACCAAGATTTATTTCTGTTATTTTCAAATATGTTAATAATTGTTTGGGATGAATAGGAGATAGCTCCTGAACTGACTTAATTTCAACAATTAATTTTTCCTCTACTATTAAATCAGCTCTAAATCCTAAATTCATTTTCTGTCATTTATTTTATATTTATTATTATTTATTACTGGTGATGCGTTAAATTAAATTTGGATTTATGAACTTTTCAAATTAAC
>CAYWSJ010000071.1:0-17953 GCA_964461045.1 uncultured Bacteroidales bacterium
CTGAGGCCTTACATTTGCATTTACGCCTGCAAGTTTTTTCTTTAATTCTGTATTGGTGAAATTGCCAACACCACTCATTGAAACAATAGCAGGAAGCATTTTGGCTGAGGGAACTTCCTCAAGAGAAGCAAGTGAATAACCTCCCGGACTGAAAGCAGACATAAGGATTTCATTTTCTTTAAAATCTGTCGGTTTTAGCACAACTGTCATACCATTGTCCAGTTTCCATTCTGTTGTTCCAAGTTTTTTATCAAATTTGGAGTCAGCAACTTCCCCGGCTTTAGGTTCTGCAGGTAAAAGGGGTGCTTCAGAAACTTCTTCTTTATAAGCCTCGATTTTTTTGTTTTTCACATCCTCCAGTATATTCAACACTTCATTTTTTGAGGGTACTTTAACGCCTTCTTTTTCAGGAGCATTGATCACAACTACTGTGTTCTTCTCAGTAATCCATTTTTCAGGGATTTCATTTATTTCTTTCAAAGAAATTGAAGGCAATACTTTTTGAGCAAACTGGTATTCGTATTCAATTCCCGGAGCAGGTTCATCTGACATAAAATTACTCAGGTATTGCCAGATATATTTTCCCGATTTTGTTTTATTTCTGTTTTTGTGTTGTTTTTCAATATTACTGAGTAATTCCTTTTTGTTTCTTTCCAGTTCTGTTTTAGTAAAGCCAAAATCTTTTACACGTTTATTTTCTGTTAATAATACCTCGATTGCTTTATCAATTTTTTTAGCTTTTGCCAGGGCATAGCTATAATATGCATCTGTAGACCTGACCATTGAAGTGATTGTTGCTCCGCCTGCAATAAAAGGAGCATCCTCTTTCTGCAGAAGTTCATTGATCCTGTCATTGAACATCATGCGATAAAGGCGGTGTTTGAACCCGTCGCGATAATAATCCAGGTTTTTATTTGTGGTTGCATCGTGTTTGTGATATATCTGAACCATTGTTCTGCTGGCTTCTTTGTCTGTAACGACAGCCACGAGAGGTTCTTTATTATCCGGAATATCTTCAATGTATCTTTCTTTGGGGTTTTCGGGCATTTTCATTGAAGAAAATTTTTCTTTGATCTTCTTTTCCACCTCATCAACGTCAACATCACCTACAATGGCTACAGCCTGTAAATCCGGCCTGTACCAGTCGTTGTAAAAACTTTTTAGCCTTTCATATTTACAATTATCGATTACATCTAATTTACCAATAACGTCGTGTTGTGCATATTTTGAACCTTTGTACAGAATTTTCCCTGATTTGGATCTCATTCTGAAACTTGGACTTCTTCTCGTTCTCCACTCTTCGTGAATAACACCTCGTTCTTTGTCAATTTCTTCGTTTTCGTAAGAAACATTATCAGCCCAGTCTAAAAGAACGAGCAATGAGGAATCAATAACACTTTCTTGTTTTGTGGGCACTTTTGCCAGGTTGTAAACGGTCATGTCATGACTTGTAAATGCGTTCACATTATGACCAAATTTTACGCCTATTGATTCCATGTATTCCAGCACCTGCTTTTTGGGAAAATGTTTAGTCCCGTTAAATGCCATGTGTTCGCAAAAATGAGCAAGACCATTTTGGTTTGCTTCCTCAAGTACAGCGCCTGCATTTACAAACAGGTAAAATTCTGCACGGTCTTCAGGCACTTCATTATGCCTGATGTAGTAAGTTAAACCATTTTCAAGTTTTCCTTTTTTAACATTAGGATCCAAAGGTACCTTGCCTTCATCTTTATCATTTCCAGCATATACCTGTGACCCTAAAAGGAGTCCTGTTAAAAGACTAAAAAATAGCCCTTTCATTAAATTCTTCATAGTTTTTATTTTAATAGGTTTTTAATAATGAATAAAATATGAATTAAGTAATTATGTGTCCTAACACTTTTGTGGGATTGTCAGGTTAATATTTTATTATATGATTATCAAACTTTTTCTTATTTGTAGTGTTATTACAATAAAAATTACATGAGAGTACTGTTTTTTTTAGGTTTATTCATATTTCTCTTTGCAGAGGGTGTTAGCTCCCAGGAAATCCCTGTATATAGTAATTTTAAAAAAGTAGAATATTTGTTACATAAAGATACGGATACGACTTATGTAATAAATTTCTGGGCAACCTGGTGCGCCCCTTGTGTTAAGGAGATGCCTGCATTTAATCGTCTTCACGAAGAGTTTAAAAATGAACCACTTGATATAACTTTAATTAGTCTTGATTTTGGAAGTTCGGCCGTTGAAAGGGTGAAAAAGTTTTCAGAAAAGCATGGTATAAAATCAAGAATTGTTATTCTCGATGATCCGGATAGCAACTCCTGGATCAATAAGGTAAGTCCTGAATGGTCGGGAGCATTACCCGGAACGTTAATTTACAACCAGGATTTCAGGAAATTTTATGAGAAAGAATTTAATTATAAAGAGCTTTATCACATTGTAAAATCAAAAATTAAATAAATATGAAGAAAATTGTTTTATCTGCAGTGCTAGTTTTAATCTCTGTAATGGTTTTTTCACAGGGATATGAAATAGGAGACAAAGCCAAAGACTTTCGTCTGAAAAATGTTGATGATTCCTACGTATCACTTTCAGATTATGAAGATGAAAAGGGAGTTATTGTCGTATTTACTTGCAATCACTGTCCTTATGCCCAGGCATGGGAAGACAGGATAATAGGGCTTGATAAAAAATTTGATAAAAAGGGATATCCGGTAGTTGCAATTCAGCCAAATGACACTGAAATGTACCCGGACGATTCCTTCGAAAACATGAAAAAAAGAGCAGAAGAGAAAAATTACACATTTCCTTACCTGATAGATAAAAAGCAGGAAGTATATAAAGAATTTGGAGCTACCCGAACTCCGCATCTCTTTATTCTGGAAAATCAGGAAGGTGAATTTATCGTACAATATATTGGTGCACCCGATGATAATTACAAAGATGCGGATGCAGTAGAAAAGCATTATGCAGCGAATGCAGTGAATTCATTGCTCAATGGTAATAAGCCCGAGCCGGCTAAAACAAAGGCCATTGGGTGCAGCATTAAAGACAAATCAAAATAATATCAAAAGCGAGGAAAAGAAAATTGGGGAACAATAGAAATATCATGTTCCCCAATTTTTATTTACATTATCCAAAAAAGATATATTTATTTACCTGTAGATTTAATCACATTTTCCTTAACTTGCGCTTAGAGAAGCTATTTTTATTACAGTCATTTTATTTTTAAATTAGCTACAATAAATGTTAAAAAAGTGAGTTCATCATTTTTATCGACATATGGCCTCCCTGGTGTACTGATTATTATCATGTTCGGTATTGGGCTTTCCCTGGAGAGGAAAGATTTTGAGAATGTATTTCGTTACCCCAAACCCATATTAATAGGATTGTTTTCGCAAATGGTTTTGCTGCCAGTTATAGCTTTTATTTTGGTCAGTTTTTCTAGTTTATCGCCGGCAATTAAAGTTGGTTTCATTGTTATAGCTGCCTGTCCTGGCGGCTCAGCCTCCAATCTGATCAATCATCTGCTAAGGGGTAATGTGGCATTGTGTGTATCTCTTACAGCTTTAAACAGCCTTTTGATTCAAATAACCCTTCCGTTGCTTGTGAACTTAGGGCTTATACTATTTATGGGGCATTCGGAGGATATCAGTTTGCCCGTTTGGGAAACCATATTTAAGATATTTTTTGTTACATTGCTTCCTACCTTTGCAGGAGTTTATCTGAGGGCTAAATATTTTAAACTGGCAATCAGGCTTGTACGTCCCATGAAGGTGATTATGACCATGTTGCTTTTCACTGTTTTTGCAGCTATTGTGCTTACAGAAGAAAGCAGTTCTCAGGAAAGCATTTTCGAATATTCGTTCATTTTGCCGTATGCCTTAGCGCTTAATGTTGGTGCTATGTTGGCAGGGTACTTTTTTGCAAAAATGCAGGGTCTGGACAACAGGAACAATTACACCATTAGTATTGAGGTTGGTTTGCAGAACAGTGCACTGGCTCTTTATGTAACAGGTTCCCTTCTCCATTCCAAAGAAATGACAATTGTAGCAGTAGCATACAGCTCGTTTACTTTTTTTTCAACCTTTTTATTTGGTTTTCTGGCAAAAAAACTTGGATAATGTTATAATTTATTAAAAAACATATTCTAGTTTAGGGATTTTAATAAAAATGCTTTAATTTAGGCACTTGTAAAATGAAACTAAGTAAAACCTAAAAAATAATTACGATGAAAGCAAAATCATATCTTTATCATGCTCTTATGGCTGTATTGATTGTAGCCGTATCTGTAGCTTCTTCCGGTTGTAAGCAAACCAAAAAAGAAGAACAAAAAACAAAAACCGAGAAAGAAAAAATTTCAAAAAAAGAGGTTAAGAAAGATATAGAGGAAGTAGTTTATCCTTTACCTTCAACTTTTGAAATTACGAAAACTTTAAATGAAATAGGCGCCAGCTTTATAATTAGCCTGTCCAATGAGCCTGAAAGTGTTGACAATTACGTAACAGAAGAGAAACAAGCTCTTAATTTGGGTGTATATAGTGCTGACCTTAGTTATGCAACAACCTATAACATGAAACAATACACCATGAGTTATATGGATGTGTCCAAAAAACTGGTAAAAGAACTGGGCATTACAGGAGCTTACAAACCAGAATTTGTAAAAGAAGTAAAGAATAACCTGGACAATAAAAAAAGACTTACAAAGCTTATCACCAATTCATTCTTTGATACCTATGAGTATATGAATAAAAATGGTAAGGAAGAATTGTCTTTACTCGTTGTTTCAGGTAGCTGGATTGAAGCTATGTATATTACAACGCACATTTCAGAGAATACTTATCATAACAAAAAGATTGTAGATCTAATTGCAGACCAGGAGTCTACTCTGAATAAATTATTTAATATTCTTGAGCCCTATAAGACAAGGGAATCCATTAAGAATATCATGGATCAGCTTAAACCTATCAAAGAAATTTATAAGAGCAGAGAAGATAAGAACTTTAGTAAGGAGCAGGTGCTTACTATTCAGAAGACTATAGGTGAAGTAAGAGCAAATATTATTTCTTAGAAGATACCGATATAAAATAACTAAAATAGGCTGCTTAGTTGAGCAGCCTATTTTGTTTTTTCAGATCAGGATAGATTAGCGTTCTTCACTTAAACCCGGGTAAGCTGAATCAATATATCTGTCAACCATTTCAGAATCCTCAATGATCTCTATAGAGCTGATTTTGTTTTCATTACCATCATATCTGACCTCCACCAAAAGGTGATCAACAACAAAAAGATTGGCAAAATTATTTTTAGTATTTATGCTGGAAATATGCCGGCCATTGTTGATAACATAAGCGGCTTTTTCTCCGTCCGGAAGATTTTGAAATTCTGTTTTTGAAAAACTCATAATATTCGTTTTGTTTTTTAAACAGTTCTTATAAACAATTGTTTTTAACACAATCAAATTATTTTACCTGAACTGAATGTAATATGAATTAAAAGAGTTTATGGGTAATCAGCACATTGATTATTTTACAAATTGAATAATTAATTTTTCAGTTTACAGCAGATTTTTTGATTATTTTTGAAAAACGGTACTTAATATTTACTTAAATTGTAACCAAATTCTGACTAACCCTATATGAGTGAATCGATTCTGAATGCTTTAATCCATCTTTTTGCGATCGTAGCCAATATACGTGAAAAGGAACTGTCTACTCAGGAAAAAGATATTGTTAAGGAGTATTTGGAGAAGTATCTGAACAAAGATTTGGTAGAAGAATATCTTCGTCTCTTTGATAATTATTTTCAGTTTTATAACCGCGAATTAAGGGAAGAATCGGAGGCTCCTATTGAAAGCTACTCTTTAATTTCTTTTCAGATAACGAATGTGTGCCGTCAGATTAAAAAAGGACTGAAGCAGCAGGAACGGATTGTGGTTTTTATACAACTACTTGAATTTGTATTTACAGACAGGACTGTAACAGATATAGAATCTAAATTTATCAGAACGGTTGCTGAAACTTTTAATATTTCAGAATCAGAATATAATAATTGTAAAGCGCTCATATTTGAAGGGAAACCGGACAATATAGAAAATGATAAAGTGCTGGTGATTGATAATCAGCTACGTGAGTGGTCGGATAAGATAAATTGGGTTTTGCATAAAAAAACAAGGGATATTCATTCAATTCCCTACAAACATATTTATAAAGAGAATCTTTACGGAAACTTGCTTTTTGTTTACCTGCAAAGTGTACATTCATTTGTTTTTAGATATTTTGGACAATTAAATATCTTTATTGAAGGGCAAAAAATAATACCAGGGCATACTTATTTTTTCAGGAGTGGTTCTATTATAAAAGGACCTAATATTTCTCCTATTTATTACCATGATGTTTCTTCACGTTTTATTGATATTGATGTGAGGCATAGGATTGTATTCAATTCGTATGACGTTCAATTTAAATTTGAAAATAGTGAGAACGGTATACAGCCAATCAATATTTCTGAAGAGTCGGGACAACTCATTGGAATTATGGGAGGAAGTGGAGTCGGAAAATCTACTTTGCTGAATGTGCTGAACGGGAAGTTACGTGTAAATAGTGGAAAAATTACGATTAATGGTTATAGTATAAACAGTGATAAAGAGGAGTTAAAAGGACTTATTGGATATATTCCCCAGGATGATCTCCTGATTGAGGAATTGACGGTATATCAAAACCTTTATTACAATGCAAAACTTTGTTTCAGAGATTTCTCCGATGAAGAAGTACGGAAAAAGGTTCAGTCCACATTGGAGGATCTGGATCTTTATGACATAAGAGACCTGAAGGTAGGGTCGCCCCTTAAGAAATTTATTAGCGGAGGACAGCGAAAAAGGTTAAACATTGCTTTGGAATTAATACGGGAACCTTACATTATGTTTATCGATGAGCCCACCACCGGACTCTCCTCCATGGATTCGGAAAAAGTTATGTATCTGCTGAGAAATCTTACCCTGAAAGGAAAACTACTTATTGTAAATATCCATCAGCCTTCTTCAGAAATTTATAAATTGTTTGACAAGATTTGGATTCTGGATAAAGGTGGTTACCCCATATTTCAAGGTAACCCCATTGAAGCTATCGTATATTTTAAGACAGTCGCATCACAGGTGAATGCAGCAGAGAGTGAATGTCCTCATTGTGGTAATGTAAATCCTGAGCAGATTTTAAAAATTGTAGAAGCACGGAAAATTGATGACCACGGGAAAGAAAAGAAGGAGAGACAAACCCCACCTGAAACCTGGTACAGAAGATATCTGAATAACATTGAGTCGAAAATTAATCGCATAACCAATGAAGGGAGTTTACCTTCTGTAAATTTTAAAGTACCAGGTCTTTGGAAACAATTCAGAATTTTTAGCAAGAGAAACCTGCTATCTAAACTGTCAAACAAACAATATGTAATACTTAATTTGTTTGAAGCCCCGATTCTGGCCCTTATATTGAGTTATTTTTCAAAGTTTATTGCCCAGGAAGGATATATTTTTGCTCAAAATAAAAATTTACCTGTTTCTTTGTTTATGGGAATTGTGGTTGCGTTTTTTATGGGGCTGACTGTGAGTGCAGAGGAAATCATCAAGGATCGCCGGATACTTGAAAGGGAATCTTTTCTGAATTTAAGCAGGTTTAGTTATTTGAATTCAAAAATTATATATCTTTTTCTGCTTTCTGCATTGCAAACCTTTTTGTATGTTTTTATAAGTAACTGGGTACTCGAGATTAAAGGAATGCTGCCGGCATATTGGTTGATCCTATTTACCACAAGCTGCTTTGGGAACATGCTTGGCCTTAATATTTCTTCAGGATTAAATTCTGTCATAACGATTTATATACTGATACCACTTATTCTTGTACCCCATTTGCTGTTAAGTGGTGCAATGATTAGTTTCGATGATTTGCATGAAGATATCACCAATAAGAAATATGTACCTGTAATAGGAGACTTAATGGTTACCCGCTGGGCCTACGAAGCAATAGCTGTGAAGCAGTTTAAAGACAATAAATTTGAGTCATATTTCTATGAGTACAATAAAAATATCAGTGAAGCTGATTATAAGACTTCCTTCTTAATACCTGAATTACAAGGTATGTTAAAAGAGGCACAACGCAGTATGGGGTCAGATGATAAATCTGTGGCTGAAGAAAATTTCAGAATTATTAAAAATGAGCTTACAAAATTGGAGAAAGATGCGGACAAGCCTCCTTTTGAATATTTAAATTCTATTAATCCCCAGGATATTACCCCCGAAATAATTGAGGACCTGAATGCCTACCTGATATACATAAAATTATTTTTTGTGAATAAAGGGCAGGAAGCTTCTCAAAGGAAAAGTGAGCTTTACGACCGGCTTATTGATGAAAAAGGGAGGGACTGGGTTAGAAATTTGAAAAAAGACTATCACAATGAGCGACTGGCTGATTTTGTGAAAGATGCCAATGAAGTAGAGAAGTTTTACAGAACAAGCGATGAGTTAATCCAGAAGAAAGATCCTATTTATAAAGATCCACGCTCACCCTGGGGCAGGGCCCATTTTTATGCTCCTGTGAAAATTATTAAAGGGTATCGTATTGATACTTTCATCTTTAATATTTTAATTATCTGGCTGGCAATGGGTGTGCTTTATTATACCCTGGTATTTGATGTGTTAAGGAAATTTATACATTTCTTTGATGTATATATTGCAAGAATTTATTATCGGTCCTGATGCATCAATTTATTTTCATCCTTTATTTTTCACTGCGCTTCAAAATGCTTTATTAAGGCTATATGAATTTTTGATGGAAAAAATTCATGTTCGTTACATATAACTCTTTATATTTGTAGCATTTTAATCATCAAAATTGTATGTCCATGAGCGAGAAATTCAATGAATATGATGGTCTTGACCTGCCAAATGTCAATAAAGAACAGTTAGAAGAGTGGGATAAGAATGATACCTTTCATAAAAGTATTACCACACGTAAAGGCAAACCAACTTTTGTTTTTTATGAAGGTCCTCCTTCGGCTAACGGAATGCCGGGGATTCATCATGTGATGGCACGTACAATTAAAGATATATTTTGCCGGTACAAAACAATGAAAGGTTACCTGGTAAAAAGAAAAGCTGGGTGGGATACTCATGGATTGCCTGTAGAAATTGGAGTCGAGAAAAAACTGGGAATAACCAAAGATGATATCGGTGAAAAAATCTCAGTAAAGGAATATAATAATACATGCCGGGAGGAGGTGATGAAATACCAGGATGTTTGGGAAGACCTTACTCATAAGATGGGCTATTGGGTAAATATGGACGATCCCTACATTACTTATGACAATAAATATATTGAGACGGTATGGTATTTACTGAACGAGTTTTATAAAAAAGGCCATCTTTATAAAGGCTACACTATTCAACCCTATTCCCCTGCAGCTGGTACAGGTTTAAGTACACATGAGCTGAATATGCCGGGATGCTACAAAGAAGTAAAAGATACTTCAATGGTAGCGCAGTTTAAGGTTAAACGTAATGAAAAGTCTGAATTCCTTTTTGAAAATGTAGATACAGACTTATATTTTCTTGCATGGACAACAACTCCCTGGACTTTACCTTCTAATACAGCACTGGGAGTGGGGAAAGGAATTCATTATGTTAAAGTTCGTACTTTCAATCAGTATACTCATGAACCCATTACGGTTATACTTGCTAAAGAATTGCTGAACAGGTATTTCTCAGATAAAAATGCTGATCTGAAACTTGAAGATTATAAACCCGGAGAGAAAAAAATTCCATATAAGGTATTGTCTGAATTTTTGGGACATGACCTGGAAGGAGTTCGTTATGAACAATTGCTGCCTTATCATCAACCCGAAAATGGAGATGCGTTTAGAGTTGTTTTAGGAGATTTTGTAACCACAGAAGAGGGGACAGGAATTGTTCATTTAGCGCCAAGTTTTGGAGCAGATGATTTTAAAGTTGGGAAAGAACAGGGAATTGGTTCGTTAACCCTGGTAGACAAGCAGGGTAAATTTGTAGAAGGCATGGGCGAATTTAGCGGGCGTTATGTAAAAAATGCTTTTGATCCTGAATTAACTGAGGATGATCCTTCTGTGGATGTAGATATCGCTGTAAAATTAAAGAAAGAGAATAGAGCTTTTAAAATAGAGAAATACGAACACAGTTATCCGCATTGCTGGCGTACGGATAAACCGGTACTTTACTATCCGCTTGATTCCTGGTTTATTAAGACAACTGAAGAGAAAGATAAATTAATCGAATACAACAAAACCATTAACTGGAAACCAGAAGCAACCGGCACAGGACGTTTTGGTAAATGGCTGGAAAACCTGGTTGACTGGAATCTTTCAAGGTCAAGATACTGGGGAACCCCACTTCCTATTTGGGCAACTGAAGACAAAGAGGAGTTTATTTGTATTGGATCAGCAGAAGAGTTGAAAAAAGAAATTGAAAAATCAATCGAAGCTGGTTTTATGAAAGAAAGCCCGTTGAAAGATTTTAATCCTAATGACCAGAGCAAAGAGAATTATGATTCTTTCGATTTACACAGGCCTTTTGTGGATGAGATTGTTTTGGTTTCATCGAAAGGTGAAAAAATGTATCGTGAACCGGCGTTGATTGATGTATGGTTTGACAGTGGGGCAATGCCTTATGCGCAGCATCACTATCCTTTTGAAAATAAGGATCACTTTGGAGAATTATTCCCTGCGGATTATATAGCCGAGGGGGTTGACCAGACCCGTGGCTGGTTTTTTACCCTGCATACAATTGCTGTTATGCTATTCGATTCTGTAGCTTTCAAAAATATTATCTCAAATGGCCTTGTACTGGATAAAAATGGGAATAAAATGTCTAAAAGACTTGGCAATGCTGTAGACCCTTTTGAAGCTATAGAAAATCATGGATCAGACCCGTTGCGCTGGTATATGATTACAAATGCACAGCCCTGGGATAATTTGAAATTTGATATGGCAGGGTTAACTGAAGTAAAAAGGAAATTCTTCGGCACTTTATATAATACTTATTCATTTTTTGCGCTTTATGCCAATATTGATGGATTTAGCTATAAAGAAGATGATGTGCCTGTTAAGGAGAGACCCGAAATTGATCAGTGGATCATTTCTTTACTGAACTCACTTATAAAAGAAGTAGAAGGTTATTATGAAGATTATGAGCCCACAAAAGCCGGAAGAGCGATTAATAATTTTATTATTGAGAATTTGAGTAACTGGTATGTTCGATTGAACAGAAAACGTTTCTGGGGTGGTGAATATAACCAGGATAAAATTTCGGCTTACCAGACGCTTTATAAATGTCTTGAAACAACAGCCAAGCTTGCATCTCCAATTATGCCTTTTTATGCTGATAAACTGTTTAAAGACCTGAATACTGTTACAGAGAAACATCCTGAAGAATCTGTGCACTTGTCGTATTTTCCTGAATGCAATGAACAGGCTATCAATAAAGATTTGGAAAGCAGAATGGATATTGCTCAGCGTTTAACTTCGATGATTCTTTCTCTTAGAAGAAAGGTAAATATAAAAGTTAGACAACCTCTGAATAAAATATTGCTTCCTGTGTTTACTAAAAATTTCCAGAAGCAATTCGAAGCTGTTAAAGAATTAGTATTAAGAGAAGTTAATGTGAAACAAGTGGAATATATAAGTGATACTTCAGATATTCTGGTAAAAAAGATTAAACCTAATTTTAAAAAGCTTGGACCTAAATACGGTAAACTTATGAAACAGATTACCGCTGAATTTAATAAGCTGGGTCAGAAAGATATTGTAAAACTGGAGAAAGAAGGACAAATCAATATTAAGCCAGGAGATGAGGAAATTACTATTCAATTGGATGATGTAGAGATTTCTTCGGAGGATATTCCCGGCTGGCAAGTGGCTTCAGACGGAGAACTTACTGTGGCTCTTGATGTTACAATTACTGAAGAATTAAAGCAGGAGGGTATTGCGAGGGAATTAATCAACAGGATTCAAAATCTGAGAAAAGAAAAAGATTTTGAAGTAACTGATAAGATTAATATCCGTATAAAGCACCATGAAAATATTGCTCAGGCAGTAGAAAAGCATAAAGATTATATTGGAAGTCAAACGCTTGCTGAGAAAATTGAACTTGTTGAAAACTTGAAAGAGAACGTGGATGAAGTTGAAATAGATGAGGATACAACAGTTTTTATGCAAATTGAAAAAATCGGATGATTTTTTTGTAAGAAAAAAATTTATATATTTACTTTTTTAATTTAAAAGTGTTGAGATATGGCGGAAAAGACTAGGTATACAGACGAGGAATTGGCGGAATTTAAGGATATCATCCTGAAAAAGCTTGAAAAAGCCCAAAAGGATTATGATATTCTTAAAGGAGCAATTACTCATAGTGAGAGCAATGACACTGAGGACACCTCTCCTACATTCAAAGTACTTGAAGAGGGAGCAACAACCTTATCAAGAGAAGAAGCAGGTAAATTAGCGCAAAGACAACTTAAGTTTATTCAACATCTGAAGGCTGCGCTTGTAAGAATAGAGAATAAAACTTATGGTGTTTGCAGAGAGACCGGGAAATTAATTGCAAAAGAAAGACTTAGGGCAGTACCTCATGCAACTCTTAGCATTGAGGCCAAGCAAAAACAGAGTTAAAACTTAAAAAAGTATAAAATTTTAAATGATTGGCCATTTTGGTCAATCATTTTTTTATTTTTGGCAGGTAAAATTATATTAGCATGACAAAATTCCAAAAGTCTCTACTTGTACTTCTCCTGATTTTAATCATTGATCAGGTTCTTAAAATATGGATTAAAACTAATATGTCTCTTGGTGAAGAAATTCATGTACTTGGAGATTGGTTTATAATTCATTTTACAGAGAATAATGGAATGGCTTTTGGAATGGAGTTTTGGGGTGTTACCGGTAAGATAATGCTAACCCTTTTCAGAATTTTAGCCGTTATAGGAATAGGTTGGTATCTTTTTCATTTAATAAAAAAAGACAGCCCAATAGGTTTGGTTATCAGTATTACTCTTGTGATGGCAGGTGCGCTCGGGAATATTATTGATAGTGTTTTTTACGGAGTACTTTTTAGTGAAAGTTATCCGAATGTTGCAAGTTTTTTACCAGATGGAGGAGGCTATGCTCCCCTTTTGCAGGGCCGTGTGGTAGATATGTTTTATTTCCCCATTTTCAGGGGGCATTACCCGGAATGGTTCCCTTTTAACAGTGGCGAGCCCTTTATTTTTTTCAGGCCAGTTTTTAACATTGCCGATTCTGCCATTACTATAGGGGTTTTTTCCATTTTATTTTTCCAGAAAAGATTTTTTGCTGAAAAGAAAGAATAATTATGATTCAGTTCAGGAGTATTCTAATGTGGTTTGCTATTGGTCTTCTGATCATTAATCTTCTGGTTATTGACTACAAGGATTTAGATTTTCGTGATACTATTCCTGCAATTTCATTGTTGCTTCTGATCTTATCGATTTATTTTTCAAACAGGTATGAACGCCGGAAACAAAATAAGAATCAATAGGCATTTACCAGGTCAATAATTTCATTGAGATTTATGAGGTTAAAATTAAGGTGAAAACGGATTCGTTCCCAGTAAAGCGTATTTATGTTCTTGCTTGTTTTGTCAAGGTTGTTTGAAGCAATAGCAGGGAAATAAATATTAATAAAGTTGAGAAATGAAAACTTTATTCCGGTTTCATAGGCCCATGAATTATTTTGAACGGATACCAGTGTTTCGCTGGTTTTGCCAAAGGCTCCGAAACCTGCGTAAACTTCAACCGGTAACTCATCAACAATAGGAAGTGGGGTAGAAATATTTAAAGTAGCAAGCCAGTCCTGGGTTATTCCAACACCAGAGTATAGTGCGAAACTTCCCTGGTTTGGGTAAAATTGCTGGCTTAGCAATTGGTTGTTGGTTTCCCGGTATGGGTTTTCAAATCTGCCAAGATAAATGTTTTCAAACTTATAATTCTGAAAGCCTGACAAACCATTCAGGTGATACGAATAGACCTGCGGCAGATTTCTTTCAGCATCTAAAAAGGTACCTGCGAAGAATCTTATTTTCATCCCTTTCTCCATGTAATAAGATAATTTGTAATTGGCTTCCAGGGAAGATTTAATAAAACGGTCTGAAAACTCCGCCTTTACCTGGATTTTGTATGGATTAATACTTTTCGCAGATTTGTTGTGTTTTAGTTTAAGGTGGTAAAGGTACTGATGACCAAACTTTTGTTTTTGCTTAAGAATGTCTTCAATTTTTGTTAGATAGCTGGCACCCAGGTTTATTCTGCTGCTGTAGGATCTGTGCTGTTTGTTTCTGAGTGTAAGATTCAGTTCTGTCTCAATTTTGTTAAAATATTTGTTGTTTTCTACATTTGTTCCATATTGTTTTCCTGAGAGTTTAAGCTGCACTTTTTGAAAGATATTATCCGGGTAAAAATCTAAAAAGACAGATCCTGTTCCTGCCAGTTTATTGTTTCCCGTACTGTAGGCAGGGGCCATAAAGTAATGAAATCTGCCGGGAGGTATGAACGAATTATAAAACACCCCACCAATCATGGTTTTGTCATAATGGTTCCAGCCTAATGCAGGTAATACATTAATTTCACTGTAATCCGGATTGTTTAGCGGATTAATTGCCCTGATTCTGAGTGGTTCAATTTTCCTGAATAAGCCTTTTGTTTTCAGGGTATTGTTGTTTCTGTATAATTCCGGCATCTTATGGTTAGGATCAATAACGTACTTGTCTACATTGTGTTCAGGAATATTGAGCCATTTCTTACCTTTAAATCCGGGATACCATTTAGAAAAAACTTTTTCCTGGTCTTTGATTCCTTCAATTAAAACAGGTCCATTTATTTTTTCTTTATTTTTAACCAGGATTTGATCTCCTTTTCTTCTTTTTATTTTATAATCGATTTTATATGAGGTTTTTATAAGGTCTTCAAAAAACCAGTCAAGATTTTTATCTGTTCCTGAAGTAAATGCATTCTTAAGTTCTTCCGGGGATGGATGTTTAAATTTCCAGTTTTTATAAAATTCTGACATAACCTGATCGAATTTCTTCTCTCCAAGGTATTGCTGGAGATAACGGAAAGACCTTGCGGCTTTCATGTAGCTGGTTATTCCATAATTAATTCTTGAGAAATTTTTGCTATGGGTATTCAGGGGTTGGTCACAATTCCATCTGGCCAATAAAAGGTAGGCAGTCTCATAAGCTTGTCCGTAAGTAACGTTTTCCACATTAAGAAATTTGGCCATTTTTTCCTGAAGCCCCATGAATTTGTAGAATTCATTGTTTTCACTATATTTTGTATTAATATATCTTACTTCACTGAATGTGTTCAGTCCTTCATCGAGGTATGGAAATCTTCTTTCATTAAAACCAAGAGCCCCATAAAACCAGTTATGACCAACTTCATGCATAATCACCTGTTCCAGTGATTTTGCATTAGAGTTTGGCCCAATAATAGTAATGGTTGGATACTCCATTCCTCCGCCTGTACTTATTCCTGAAACTGCACTGCAATTGTTGTATGGATAATCACCGTACCATTTAGAATAATAATGCAGTGCATCTTTAATGTAATTATTGGCATTTTTCCATAAATTCTGATCTTCCAGGTTAAAGTATGACCATGTGGTTACTTTTCTGCCTGAATTGGGCAGTTTCATTTCATCTTTTTCTACAACAAACCTTTTATCTGCAAACCAGGCAAAATCATGCGCATTCTCAAGTTTGTAGCTTATGGTTTTTAGTTTTTTACTGGAAGGCGGAAATTCGAGAGGGTCTTTTGAAAAATTAATTTGATTGCTTGACTTTTTTGCTTTTTTGTTAAGCCATTCTATTTCATTTTCAGAAATCAGATTGCCTGAGGCTGCTACAACATAATTTTGAGGCAGAGTGATGAAAACCCTGAATGACCCAAATTCGGAATAAAATTCACCCATGTCGCGGTAAGGCATTGGGTGCCATCCTTTTTTGTCGTAAACTGCCGGTTTTGGATACCATTGTGTGATTTTGTATTGTTGCCCGATATGTCCAAATCTTGATATAACCCCTGAAGGAATTTTTACCCTGAATGGGGTAGTAATGATTATATTTTCACCACTTTTCAATGGCTCTTTGAGATGAACTTTGCAGATATCAATATGGTCAGGGTGATATTCCCACTTTGTTTCTTCGCCATTGATTTTAAAATTTAGAGAATCAATATACCCTCGCTGGCTTTGGGCATTGAAGAGATGATGTTTCCCTTCATTCGCCAGTTGTTCTTTTGCAAGGGTAGTTTGATTGTTTTTATAGGCATTGGGCCATAAGTGAAAATAAATAAAATTTAAATCTTCCGGGGAATTGTTATGATATTCAATTTTTTCAAAGCCGTGTAAAAAATGTTTTTGGTCGTCTAATCGCACATTAATCGTATAATTTACTTCCTGCTGAAAATATTCCTGTGGAAATGCTTCGAGAAAAAAAAGCACAAGCAATAAAAGAAAAAACCACTTGAAATACTTTATCTTAATTGACATATGAAAGAATTATTTTAGAATAAGATGCAATTAAAATGATAAAGTTACAATTCTAAAAAGAATAATAACAGGATTATTATTAAAAACAGGTTATATTCTTTTTATTCAGGGTTTGCTGAAAAAGTCTCTGGTGCATCATATACAAGGCGGCGAAGCGAAGCTGCATACTAATACTGCGGGCTGAAGCCAACGAAGTAGATGATGTGCTACAGACTTTTTCAACAGCCCCTGTTTAGTGATGAGTAACTGGTAAATCAGGCGCTTTTTCTCCTGCCTTAATTTTAACCTGTAAAACATTTTTTCTTGGCGGAAGGGGGCAGGTAGCATAAGGGGTAAAAGCACACGGCGGATTATAAGCTTTATTAAAATCAATGAAAACGTTATTGTTTTCATCCGGGCTACCAACAGATAAAAACCTGCCTCCTCCGTATGTAGTTTCTGCATTCGTTTCATCACCGAAGATAAGGAAGAGATTATTTTTTGAACCAGCAGGCCAAAGTTTATATTTTTTGTTTTCTATCATGAATGATAAAACCCCCGGAACTTTTTCTTTATAGCTTCCGCCCAGAACATTGGGAACTTCAATATATTTTTCATCCTGGAATTCGTTGAATGAGGCTTTAATTCTCCATTCAGGTTTTATTGGATATGAAGGAACTGAATCTACTTTTTCCAGTAAAGGACTATCCAAATCGCGCAATCGGATGCCATACTTCCCATTCCTTTCAATTACAAACCATCTTAATGATTTATACTCCAATACTGTTGGTTGATCTTTTTTGTCTGTTTTCATTCTGATCTTTTCAACCGGTTCTTTTTTATGTTTAACAGGAACCTTATTATTTGAAATAAAAGATACTGAGCTGTCTTTCAGAATGAATTTACCCATGTACTCTGGGGCTTTGTCGGGAAAAATGAGGTCATTTGTACTGTCGCTGCCAAAGGTGTTTTCTCCTTCTTTAAGCCAGAATAAACCCCTCAGATTAAGCCACCCTTTTTCTGACTTTAGTCGTTTTAATCTGTTTTTGCGCCATTCTTTTACTGAATGGATGTATTCTTTTTTATTTTCAGGTTGTTTGCAATTATTAAAAATTAAAGAGGTCAGAACCAATAAAATGATCAGGATTTTAAATTTCATGGTAAATTTTTGCACTATAATAAGCAATTTTTTATTTCATGTCTGGAAGCAGGAAGTGTTTTTTTCATTATAAACATGATTTAATTAAAAGTCATGATATAAAAAGCTCAAAGCCAGCAAATAATTTCTTAAGCGGGATTGACTGATATAAATCATATTCAATTATGAAAAAATCCGGCAGAGCAAGTTTTTTATATTTTGTTATAATGAAACTCTTTAATTGATTTTGGTTTATTAGCCAAAAACTTT
>CAYWSJ010000072.1:0-17647 GCA_964461045.1 uncultured Bacteroidales bacterium
TACAAATATAATGAAAAGTTGCGATTTTTTAATGTTTTAATATTCTGTCTCTTTTTAATACGTAATTTTTATTATCATTGTTTTAAATTTAAAAAAATATTTTTTAGGTGTCCAGGTTACCTACATTCTCTCGGTTACCGGCAGTAATGCCCACCCACTTATATTTCCGGGATTGTTGGATGTATCTATTATTTCTTCTTGTCGACAAAAACTTTAGCGGCATCTGGAGACCTAACAGGTTTTGGAAACCTGTTAGGTCTGAAATCCTCTGGAGAGTGAGACCCTGCGTCTCTTTAAGACACACCGGATCCGGGTGATTCTGACAACCATTTTTTGCTTTCCTCTCATTTAATTTATCCAAATAATACCTGATACTCTATTTATTTTATTATTTTGGTGCATAAAAAAAATTATGATGAAACAAAGATTTAATGCATTTCTAACTTTGCTGTTTGCAGCAGTTCTTTTGAGTAATTTTTCATTCGCTCAATCAAAGAGCGATTGGAAAGGCGGAGTACCCGAAGGTTGTACAAGTATCACCGCTGGTAAAGAGGCCACTGTTGATAGTTCTGTAATAACCTCTCACACAGATGACAGCCATCGAACCAGATCATGGATGGATATACATCGCGCTATGGATCGCAGACCTGGAGAGAAGGTACCGATGTATAAAAGAACCAATGATGACAGCAAGGCAATGCCTGCTTACAAACACGAAAAAATAGGAGAGATACCCCAGGTTGATCATACCTACCAGTACATAAATACCGCTTACCCAAGCATGAATGAACACCAGCTTGCAATTGGTGAATCAACCTTTGGCGGAAGAGACGAATTGCAATCTGACGAAGGATTAATCGATTGCCAGCGCTTGTGTAAATTATTGCTGGAAAGATGCAAAACAGCCAGGGAGGCTATAAAAGTAGCCGGAGAATTAACAAGAATTAATGGGTGGAATGACTATGGAGAGTGTTTAACCATTGCTGATAAGCAAGAGGTGTGGCATTTTGAGATAGTCGGACCGGGAAAAGGCAAAGTAGGTTCTGTCTGGGCTGCTCAGAGAGTCCCCGATGACCATATTGCGGTAAACGCAAATGCCTCAACCATTAAAGAAATAGACCTGGACAATGAAGATTATTTCATGGCTTCAGAAAATATCTATGAAGTGGCCAAAGAAAAAGGTTGGTGGAATGAGGATGAAACCTTCAGGTTTTGTGATGTTTATGCACCAGGCAGCAGAAAATCCGTTGCTTCAAGAAGAAGAGAATGGAGAGTTTTTGACCTGTTGGCTCCTTCCCTGAATTTAAGTCCTACTTCAGAAAATTATCCTTTTTCTGTTAAACCCGATGAAAAGGTAGATCTGGATGATATTGTAAAGGTTTTTAAAGATTATTATCAGGGAACACCTTATGATATGCGAAGAAATACGACCACTGTGAACGACAGCGGAAAAAGAGTTATTTCACCTCTTGCTAATCCTTTCATGCCTTATGATCAGCTGGATATTGAAGATGTAAGTGGAAGCTGGTATAGTGTTGATGAAGAATCCGGTGACATCAGGTTTCTTGGTGAAAGAACCATTGCCAGGTGGTACACCATGTACGGAACTATTATACAGTGCAGAGATGATCTGCCTGATGAAATAGGAGGCGTAGTCTGGCTTGCACAGGATAATATTGCTACTTCGATTTATATCCCGGTTTACTGCAGTGTTACGGACTTACCTGATTCCTACAAAACACCGGGGAGAACCAATGGTTATACAAGAGAATCAGCATGGTGGGCATTTAACCGTCTTGGAACACTCACTGCCCAAAGATGGGGCGACATGCACAAGGATGTGGATGAAGTCTGGATCCCCTGGCAAAAAGAACTTTTCGATAAACAAGCTGAAATCGAAAAGAAAGCCATGGAATTGTATAAGGAAGATCCGCAAAAAGCCATTGAATACCTTACAAAATACACCAACAAGTGGGGCAACAAAGTGGTTGACAGAGCCTGGAAACTGGGTGATGAGTTGTGGACCAAATACGATGAAAAGTTTTAATTGCGTTAAACGTAATTATTAATTTATGGTCAATAAATAGAATCCGGGATTTTTTCCCGGATTTTTTATTTGTTAAATTTGCCTTAGACTTAAAAGAAAATACTATGCCACTAAAAAAAGGATTTGCCAGCGACAACAATTCAGGTGTTCACCCTGAAATACTGAAAGCCATTGAAAAAGTAAATATTGGCCATACAACAGGTTATGGAGATGATGATATAACCCGTTCAGCCTTAAGAAAGTTTGAAGAAATATTCGGTGAAGAGAGCGATGTTTACTTTGTTTTCCTTGGCACAGCTGCTAATGTGCTGGGCTTAAACGCTGTTACACGCAGTTATCATTCGGTAATATGTCCGGAAGGGGCGCATATTAATGAGGACGAATGTGGTGCTCCGGAAAAGTTTAATGGTTTTAAGCTGCTGCCGGTTCATACAACAGATGGCAAATTAACAATTGATGGTATCAAACAACATATGCACGGGATTGATTTCGAGCATCATTCACAGCCCAGGGTCGTGTCTGTATCACAATCGACAGAAATAGGTACTGTCTATTCTGTTGAAGAACTGAAAGAAATATGCAATTATGCCCACAACAATAATCTTCTGGTGCACATGGACGGAGCCAGGATTGCCAACGCAGCAGTTAGTCTGAATGCCTCTTTTGCCGAGATAACAAAAGATGTGGGGGTAGATGTACTTTCATTCGGAGGTACCAAAAATGGAATGATGTACGGCGAAGCGATTGTATTTATGAACAAAAGTCTTTCCGAAGGCTTTAAATACATCAGAAAACAAGGAATGCAACTGGCTTCTAAAATGCGTTTTATTTCTGCACAGTTTGAAAGATATCTTACCGATGATTTGTGGCGTGAAACAGCCAGTCATGCAAACAATATGGCTCAATTGCTGGCTAATGAAGTGAAAGAGATACCAGGTATTGAAATAACACAGCCGGTAGATGCCAATGGGGTCTTCGCAAAAGTGCCCGGACATATTATTCCGGAATTGCAGAAAGAGTTTTTCTTTTATCTATGGGATGAAAACGAATCTGTGGTAAGATGGATGACCTCTTTTGATACTACAGAAGAAGAAATTAAATCATTTGTTAAACTGATAAAAAGCCTGATTTAAAAAATTTATAGAAATAATTGACATGACAGGCATTTGAACCACCGCCCTAAAGGACAGGTATAGTAAAATAAAATCTTCAAAATTTGATAAAGTAAAATTTTTAAATAAAACCTAAACAGGTTTCTAAACTTTTATTTCTTTGGGAAAAGAAGGGAACTGTCTCCGTAGCTTAAAAAACGAAAGTCATTGTTCAGTGCAAACTGGTATATTTTTTTCCAGTCTTCTCCCACAAATGCTCCAATAAGCATAAGCAATGTGCTTTGGGGCTGATGGAAATTGGTCACCATGGCATCAATCACCTTAAACTGATAGCCAGGTGTAATCATAATTTGAGTGGAAGCATTAAGGGATTCGAGTTGATTGACCTGCAAATGTTCCGCTATATGATTCAATGATTCTTTCAGGGATATTTCAGAAGGTAATTCCAAATGATCCCATTGGTTTAGTTTAATTCTGTCGTCGTTTGGTGAATTAAAGTTATTTATTTTTTGTCCAAGCCAGTAAAGAGACTCCAGGGTTCTTACCGAAGTGGTGCCAATGGCCAGAATTTTTTTCTGATTTTCTATAAGTTCTTCAATTGTTTTGAGAGATACCGAAAAATGTTCGGTATGCATTTCATGTTCTGCTACAGTCTCTGCTTTTACCGGCCTGAATGTTCCTGCACCAACATGCAAAGTAATTTCGGAAAAAGGAATGTTGTTTTCTTTCAGTTTATTCATGACAGATTTTGTGAAATGCAGACCCGCAGTTGGAGCAGCTACAGATCCTTTTACCCTGGAATAGATAGTCTGATATCTTGTTTTATCAATCTTTTCACTATCACGTTTTAAATAGGGGGGAATTGGGACGATTCCGGAATGATCCAGGATATCACTGAATGTAATATTCTGGTTGTCCCATGAAAATTCTATATCTACGTAATTGTTATCTCTTTGCTTTTTTCTTGCAGTGAGAATCGTAATTTTTTCATTAACTGAAATCTCTTTCTTCAGTTCTCCTGTTTTCCATTTTTTAAGATTTCCAACAAGGCATCTCCATGTAGTCTTTTTGTTTGACTGGAAGGCGAGATTATACTCTTGGGGTTCAATAGGTTCCAGGCAGAATATTTCAATTTTAGCCCCCGTTTCTTTTTTAAATATCAGCCTTGAGTAAACCACTTCAGCATTATTGAAAACCAGGAGATAATCATCCTGAATATAATCAGGAATGTTACGGAAAATTTCTTTTTTAATCCTGCCCTGGTCATAAATAAGGAGTTTTGAAGCATCCCTTTCATTCAGTGGATATCTGGCAATTTTATCTTCAGGTAATGTATAATTATATTCTTTAGCTGATATGTTTTTTGGATTAATCATTCTTCATATTTATTAGTCGGCAAAAATACGTAATTTTGTAAATTCTTAAATGTAGAATGAAAAATAAAAAACCAGAATGAAATTAAAGGTTGGAGACAAGGTAAAATTTTTAAATGATGTTGGTGGCGGAAAAGTTACCCGAATCATAGATAACCAGATGGTGGAGGTTTTGAATGAGGATGGATTTGAAGTACCTGTGCTTAAAGATGAGCTTCTTAAGACTGAAGAAGCAGAAGAACAAGATTTTGAAGAACAGACATCAGCAGAAGAATATGAAACTTTTTCAAGTTCTGAAGAAGAAGAATTAACAGATATATTTGATAATAAAAAGGAAGAAGACCTGGAATTAGGTTCGTCTGCAGACCCCAGGAACAGAATTTACCTGGCTTTTGTACCCGAAGAACCAAACAGGCCCGAACAAGCAGATATTGATGTTTATCTGATCAACGACAGTGATTTTTATTTAAACTATTTGTTGTTCATGCAGAAAGAATATGCTTATGTGCATTTTGCTTCGGGAGAACTGGAAAACGATACAAAAATATTTTTAAGGACTATTCCAAGGGATAAGCTTAATCAACTAGGGAATATTCGATGCCAGATGATTTTTTATAAAAAAGGGTATTTTTACCCGATTGCCCCGGAAGATGCAACAGTCAAAATACAACCTTCAAAATTTTTTAAATCAAGCACTTTTCTGAAAAATGATTTTTTTGAGGAAAAGGCAATCATAACAGAACTCAGAAAAGAGAATCTTTTTAATGAAAAATTAAATGAGCTGACACGTGAAAAGGCCAGCCAGGTGGTTCAGGAAAAGGAGCAAACAAAAGAACAGAAGAGACAATACCTTAGCTCTAAACGTGAAGATACAGAAGAAATAGATTTGCATATAGAAGAATTAGTAGAAAAGCCTAAGGAACTGACTAATGCTGAGATGCTTGATATTCAGATGGGAAGATTTAAAACAGCGCTCGAGGGTGCCTTAAAATCTCAGGGAATAAAAAAAATAGTATTTATTCATGGTGTAGGCAATGGCAGGCTTCGCTATGAACTGCGGCAATATCTTGAAAGAAATTATCCGAATCTTGATTTCCAGGATGCTTCTTTTAAAGAATATGGATATGGTGCAACTTTGGTTTTGCTAAAAAATAAAAAGTAATTTTTTTAGTTATATAATCGGAAAGGAAAGAAAAACAGCAGGCTGGTTTATCGATTCGTATTTTACGGATAGGAAAGTCCGGGCAACACAGAGCATCATGCTTCCGAAAGGAAGATATCCGCGAGGGTATTTGGCTGTAACAGAAAAAAACCGCCGGGCCTTTGCCTGGTAAGGGTGAAAAGGTGAGGTAAGCGCTCACCAGTATGCCGGGTGACTGGCATAGCTGTACAGCCACATGAGTTGCAAGGCCATGTATATCAACGTTTGAGGGTTGCTCGCCCAATGTTGAGGGGTAGGCCGCTTAGATAAATGATAGACAGCTCTTTGAGAGTTTACAGAACCTGGCTTATAAGCTTGCTGTTTTTTTTAATATTATTTTGATTTTCTAAAGATATTAACTTTCCTTTGCAATAAATTTATTAATAATTAAAACTTTATTTTATGACAATTGACAATCAAAAAGTTGTATCCGTAACGTATGAATTGAGCATTAATGATTTCGGAGGAGACGTTGTAGAAACCGTAAAGGAAGAAAAACCATTGACTTTTCTTTTCGGTGTTGGTAATATGCTGGAAACTTTTGAAGAAAATATTAAAGGGCTGAATCCTGGTGACGATTTTAAATTTAAAATCGATTGTGATAATGCTTATGGAAAAGCTAATGAAGAAGCTATCGTTGATTTACCCAAAAATATTTTTGAAGTCGAAGGAAAAATACCTGAAGACCTTTTAAAAGTTGGAAATTACATTCCTATGCAGGACCAGGAAGGAAACAAATTAGACGGAATTGTGCTTGAAGTAAGTGACGACCAGGTAAAAATGGACTTTAATCATCCTTTAGCAGGTGACGATTTATTCTTTAAAGGAAAAGTTGTTGAGGTAAGAGAACCTTCTGACGAAGAATTAAATCAGGGACATGCAAACACATCTGCCGGAGAATAATTTTTGGAATAAAATTTGATTAGAACTATCTAAACCAAAATTATCCGTTATGAAACGACTATTTTTAATTTTAACAGCAGTTCTATTTGCCGGAACTCTTCATGCCCAGATAAAATTTGGCGCAAAAGCCGGTATCACTTATTCTGCAATAAATGTAGAAGAAACTTATGATCTTACTAATGTGGATGAAGTTTCACTCGATGAATTATCTGTCGAGCAGGAAGATTTTCGCGTTGGTTTGCAAGGTGGCGTTTTTGGCCGTATAACAATCGTAAATTTTTATGTTCAGCCTGAATTGTTATTCACTACAGCTAACGCAGGTGTGAAAGTTACTGAGCTTCAGAATGGCCAGGCAACGAAAACTATAAAGGAACAGAAATTTAACAAAGTTGACATTCCAATTATTGCCGGATGGAAATTTGGACCGGCCAGAGTACAGGCAGGCCCCGTTGCATCATTTGTTGTTAAAAATGAATCGGCTGTAGGTGCTGTCTTAACCAATTTTAAGGAAGAATTTAACAGTGCTACCTGGGGCTACCAGGTTGGAGTTGGTTTAGATGTCCTTAAAACTGTTACCCTTGATGTTAAATATGAAGGAAGTTTATCACGATTAGGTGATCAGGTAAAAATTGGTGATAGTTCTTTTGATATTAAAAGCAGACCACGACAAATAATAATGACTGTGGGCATTTTCTTTTAAAATTTAGATATTAACAAATATAATTCCCCATTGTTAATAAAAAAGTTGCTCTCTGTAACTTTCTGACAATGGGGTTTTTGTTTTTTAAGGTTTTTGTGCCGGAGTCTTGTATCGCTGAATGCTCCATTCTTTCTCTCATAACTAATTCTTATTCATTCGTAAAAAATATTCTTACATAATTTTGCAATTTCAATAAATTATATACATTTGCGCCACGAAAATTTTAAACAAATTTCTAACTGACTGGTATATAATCACTAATATTTTATCGATTGTTAAATTTAAAATGGATTTTATGGTACACATAGCCATAAAGAAGAAATTGGTTGTTTTGATGTTGATATTTTTCGGAAAAATTATTGTTACTTTTTCCGAACAATCAGCTACGAAAGATATAGAAGAAAATATTTCAGAGGCTAGCTTGTCGCATCGGTTGAGCAATGAGATCTCATCTTTTAACGGCATAAAAGGACCTGAAAATAAAATTCATAATTTTATTGATAAGTGGAACATTAAAGGGGCGTCTGTTGCCATAACCAAAGACGAACGTTTAATTTATGCTAAGGGGTTTGGCTATGCCAATGAAGAAGAGAAAGTAAAAGTGCAGCCTAAACATCTTTTCCGTGTCGCAAGTATCTCAAAATTAATAACTTCAATAGCCATCATGCAACTTGAAAAGGATGGCAAACTAAATTTGTCTGACCAGGTTTTTGGTGAAGAAGGCATTTTAAACAATCCTGCTTACAGGCAATTTAAAGATTCGAGAATTACAGATATTAATGTTTATCATTTGCTGACTCACTCGGCTGGATGGGATAAATATAGTGGAGATCCGGTTTTTATGTCTTACATGATTAGTAAAAAGCTGGATAAAGACTTGCCACTAAACTCAAATGATGTTATTAAGTACACCCTGGAAAACAGGAATCTTGATTTTTCTCCGGGAAGCAGAAGTTCTTATTCTAATTTTGGATACACAGTGTTGGGAAAAGTTATTGAAAAGATTACAGGGATGAAATATGAAGACTATGTGCTGTCTGAGGTACTCAACCCTCTTGGAATTTATGATATGCATATAGGACGTACCAAATTTGAAGATAAATATTCAAACGAAGTAAAATACTATTCTAACTCACGATATAAGTACACCTATTCATCTCTGAATTTTGGCGAACAGACTTTAAGACAATATGGAGGGAACAACATCCCTCTGCTGGGAGCTGCCGGTGGATGGGTAGCTTCACCTACAGAAATTATGAAATTAGTAGTTAGAATTGATGGACTTCAAAAGAAGAGTGATATTTTAAGTGAAAGTTCCATTAAAAATATGCTGAATATTAAGTCTGAACTAAAACCTATTGGATGGGTGAGTGCTACAAATTATGGAGTTTGGCGTAGATCTGGTACACTGACAGGCACTTCTGCGCTGCTAAAAAGGGATAATAATGGATTTTCATGGGTAGTTTTGTTAAATACAAGCAATAATCTTGGGCATAATTTTACATACCAAATCGATCACCTGATGACTGATTTTATCCAGAGTGTTCAAACATGGCCTGAATACGATCTTTTCTCCTATTCAACGCCGGCTCCTTTATTTTCTTATACAGAATATCAATCTGAATAATCTCAATATGCTGGTTATGTGATATATACTTTTCTGTTCATAATAATGGGAAAGGATATATCTTTTAATATTTTTATTATTAATTTTGTCTAATGCAAAATTTATATAATAAAAAGTGAAATATATTTATTTGTCAAAACACTCTTTGAAACCTTGACAAAACAATGCCGTATTTAACAATATAATTATGAAACTACCTAAAGTAATGCAAAGCAGTAAAAATAAAGAGAAAATAAATATTATAAAATCAGTTAACATTTTTAAATCTGCTACTCCCGATATTTTAGAGGAAATTGCTGATTCCCTGGAAGAAATAACAATAGATAAAGATGAAGTAGTCTTTCATAAAGGAGATTTGCTTAATGCTATGTATCTTATTGCAGAAGGGAGTGTTAAAGCACATGACGGAGAATATGAATTTGCAAGGTTTTCAAAAAATGAATATTTTGGTGAGTACTCTCTCATAGATTCTTCTGTTCGATCTGCATCTGTGACTGCTCTGGAAGAAACCCGGCTTTTCAGGCTTGATAAAGCCGTTTTTGATGAAATTATTACAAAGAATGTAAACATTGCAAAAGCCATACTTAAATCCCTGATTAAGAGATTGAGGAGCAATAATGTATTGGAGGAACACCTTACTCAGACAAGCCATGAATTAAGAGAAGAAAAAATAGAAATTGAAGAAAAGAGAAAACAACTTGAGGAGCTAAATGCCACAAAGGATAAGTTCTTTAGCATTATTGCCCATGACCTGAAAAATCCTTTTAATACTGTTATTGGGCTATCTGAATTATTGTTGTACAGATATGAAAGCTACGATGAAGAAAAGATTAAAGAGTTTATTGGACAGATACACCAGTTTTCTTCTAATGCCTATAATCTGTTGGATAATCTGCTTCAATGGGCTCGTTCTCAAACAGGCAGGATTAAGGTGAATCCTGAAATTGTTAATATTAAGGAGTTAGTGGATGAAAATTTTAATCTACTGAAAAATAAGGCTTATGAAAAGGATATAAAACTTAAGTCTGAAGTAGATGAAAATATATATTCGTTTGCTGATAAAAATATGATTAATACGGTTATTAGAAATTTGATTTCAAATGCAATAAAATTTACCCCGGAAAATGGCATGGTGAAAGTATCTGCTGCAGATTATAACAATTATTATTCCAAAATTGAGGTAGAAGATAATGGCATCGGCATCTCAGAAGGAGATATTCCAAAATTATTTGAATTAACTACAAATTATACTACAGAGGGCACCAATGAAGAAAAAGGAACCGGACTAGGTTTGATTCTATGTAAAGAGTTTGTTGAAAAGAATGAAGGAAAAATATGGATAGAACCTAAAAAAACATCCGGAACCATATTTAAATTTACACTGCCTAAAAAATCTCTTTGATTAAATGATTTTTCAATTTTTTTTTGTGGTATTTAAATCATTTTTATTACTTCACCGAAAATTTTAAGGAATGAAGAAGCTTTTATTAATTGCACAATTATTGGTATTTTCAACTATTTTAGTTAAGGCACAACTGGCCGTTGATGGAAAATTAATACTTAAAGACAAAAAACATTCTAAAGGAGCCCAGGTGCAGTTAATAAAAAACTCTGAAGTTGTTGATAATGTTGAATTAAACAGGAATGGCAACTTTGGTTTTACACTGGATATTAACAATTCATACAAATTAAAGTTTAATTATGAAGATTATGTGTCAAAATCAATAGAAATAAATACACAGGTTCCGTCCTCAAAACAATCTAAACGATTTCAACCTCTTTATTTTGAAGTGGAAATTTTTCCTGATGTCCCTGATTCAGATTTAGGAGGCTTTAAATTCCCGGTAGGTAAGATAAAATATAATGAATCACTGGAGGAATTCGACTATGATGTGAGTTATGCAAGAAAAGTAAGAACTAAAGTGCAAAATAAAGAGAAAGATTATGCCGAAGCTTTGAAACAGCATAAAGAGCAGGTAAAAGCTGAGAGGAGACAAGAAGAGAAAGCTAAATACATTGAGGAACAGCAAAAACAGCAAAAATCTCTTGCAGAAAAACGGAAAGAACAAAAGCTTTTGGCAGAAAAACGCAGAGAAGAAGAACAAAAGAGAAAGAGAGAAGAACAGAAACGACTTGAAGAGTTGAGAAAGAAGCAGGAACAGCAGGCAAAAGAGAGAAAAGCAAGAGAACAGGCAGAAAAAGAAGCTGAAAGAATTAGGCAGCAAAAACTTAAAGAAAAACTAGCAGAAGAAGCAAAAAGGAGAGAAGATTCTATAGAACAAGCCAGACTTCAAAAAATTAAAGAACAGGAAGAGAAATTGAGAAAACAGCAGGAAGCAAAACGAAAAGAGTTAGAAGAAAAAAGACAAAAGGAATTAGAGAGGGAAAGAATGTTGGCCAGACAAGAGGCAGAAAAAGCAGAAGAAAGAAAAGCCCGGGAAGTTGCAAAAAGAGAAGCTCAAAAAATAAAAGAAAAACAGTTAAAAGAACAACAGGAAAAAGAGGCGCAGCGACGGGCTGATTCTATAGAGCAAGCAAAACAGAGGCGAAAAGCTGAGAAAATTGAGGAATTAAAAAAAGCACATGAAGAAAGAGAAGAAAAATATAAAGAACGAAAATTACAAGAGAAGCTGAAGAAAGAGGAAAAGCTGACTCAAGTAGAAAAAGAGGCTGAAAAAAGAAAACAGGAGGCCCAGGTAAAACAGGAAAAGGAATTATTGGCAGAACAAGCTCAAAAGCAAAAGCAAGACAGTATAGCCAGGGAAAGGAAAGCGCAAGCCAGGAAAAAAAGAATGTTATCTTATGAGGAGCAGCTGGAAAGAGTAAAAAAAGATAAGAAAGAGACAAAAGAAGAATATATAAAGGATATATTAAAGACTGAGGACGAGCGTTTTGGAATGGACATGGAGCCTGAAGAAAGATATGAGGATAAAGCAAATAATATATCACTGGGAAAACAGGTAGATACTTATGAAAAGCACGGAATGAAAGTTACCAGGATCTTAATAAACAAGAACGACAGGGTAACTGTTTATCATAAAGTTAAACATTATTGGGGAGCAGTTTTTTACTACAAAAATTACCGGAATATCTCAGGACCTCTCTTCCGATATGAAACAAACCTTGATAATTATAAGAACAAGGATTGATGAAGAATTTTCAAAATACATATTTTCTGAAAGCATCTCCTAAAGAAGTGTTTAATGCACTTACAAATCCTGTTACTATTGAGATATGGTCTGGTTATTCAGCAAAAATGGATGATAAAAAAGGAACCGAATTCTATATGTGGGAAGGAGATATATCAGGGAAAAACCTGGAAATAAAGAAAAATAAAAAAATTGTGCAGGAATGGTATTTTGGAGATCAAGCTGAGAAATCAATCGTAACCATCGAGATAAAAAAAGAAAAAAATGGTTCGAATGTAGAGGTATCCCATACTAACATTCCTGATGAAGCATATGATAATATGAAATTTGGATGGGATGATTTATATTTCGGTAATTTGAAGCTTTTTTTTGATATATCCTGATTGTAATACCCAGAAATCTAGAAAACTGTTTTAATTTTATTAAAGCAAAAACAATGCAATATCAAAACAGTTTCTAAACCTTTTTTACTCAATTTAAACGTTTGTTCAAATTTACTATCAAACTAACAATTTTACAATTGCTTAAATTATAGAATTTTTATGTTTATGTCACAAATAAAGTTATTTTATCGGGATATTTTTTGTAACCTTCTTAAAAAACGGACGTATGGGAAACTAAAATTCATCTTCAGATGAAATATGTAACTTTTTTCTGTTTTTTAATAATACCGTTTTTTTTGTTCTCTCAGAACCAATCTTCATTAGATTCCATTCTGAACAGTACTCAAAACATTGAAGAACAAAAATCTTTATTACTGGATTATCTTAATAATTCCACCGATAAGAAGATATTAACAAATAAATCAATAGCAAAGAAGCTCATAGAATTGTCAGAGAGCACATCTGATTATAAATCTCAGGCTGCCGGAAATAAAATACTGGGGAAGATATATTATAAACAAGCCAGGTATAATTTGTCCATAGACAAACACAACAAAGCATATGAATTGCATGAGGAAACAGGTGATTCTATAAGTATGGGGAAAGACCTCGGAAATATAGGAGCTTCTTACCTTATGCTTGGAATGTATCCGGAGGCGATTGATTATTTTACAAATGCCCTGAGAATTTTTGAGAGTCTTCCTGACTGTAAGCAATTTAAAGCTAAAATTTTGCAAAATATCGGAGTTGTTTACTGGAAGTGGGGAAGAAATGACGAAGCGATAAATTTCTATAAAAAGGCACTTAAACAAGCACAAAAAATAAAAGACTCAACAGGGATAGCAGAGCTGTATCAGAATATTGGGATTGCTTACACAGAAAAAGGAAATTATTCGAAAGCGTTAGATTATTTAAATCGATCAAAAGATATCTTTGAAAAGAAAGAAGATTTAACATCCTTAGCAATAAGCCTTAACAATATTGGTTCTATCTACGAAGATCAAAAAGACTATCAAAAATGTCTGCAATTCTATAAGAAAGGTTTGAAGGCTTTTAATCAATTAGGATACAACAATGGAATCGTTGCTGGGAATCTGAACGTAGGCTCGTGCTATTTGAATATGGGACAATATGATAAAGCTGAACAATACTTTCAGAAAAGTTTGGATTTATCATTAAAACTAGACCTGAGAGAGTATATCTCAAAGATCTATTCTAACCTGGCAATCCTTAATCAGAAGAAGAATAATTATGAAAAAGCTTACAATTACCAGAAAAAATTTACAGAGTTAAATGATTCCATTTTCAATAAGTCAACCCTAAGCCAGTTTGAAGAGTTAAAGAAAGAATATGATTCAATTCAGAATTCAAAGCAACTCGCTTCACTAAAAGCACAGCAGAAAATACAAGAATATAAAATAAAAAAGTCAAGAACAATTATTTATATTTTGGTTGCAGTGGGAGGACTTGTTGTAGTTCTTTTAGTAATTCTTTTCAGAACCTATAGACGAAAGATAAAAATTAACAATGAACTGAGAAGCGAGGTAATAAAACACAAAGAAACCAGTAACGAACTAAAGTATATTAAGGAAAATCTTGAAAAAACAATCGATCAGAGAACCAGGGATCTGAAAAATATTAACAAAAGACTTGAGGAAGAGGTCGATAACCAGAAAAGGATTAAAGAGGATCTTGTGAAAGCTAAAAACAAGGCTGAAGAATCTGACAGGTTGAAAACAAATTTCCTTGCAAATATGTCGCACGAGGTCCGTACTCCTCTTAATGCAATAGTCGGATTTTCTCAACTTCAAACCTCACGCGATGTAACGGACGAAGAAAGGAATGAATATCTTCGGCACATTAAAGACAGTACTGATAATCTCACCCACCTAATTGATGATATTATTGATTTTGCTAAAATAGAGTCTGGTGGAATTAAGATTGTAAAGAAGGAATGTGACCCGGACAAGATATTAAAAGAACTATGGAAAAAATACGATGCAAAAAAGGTTACTACTGGAAAGGCATTCCTGGATGTAAAGTATAAACGGCCTAATAAAAAGCATTTTAATCTTAAAACTGACCCTGATCGTCTGCGCCAGGTACTTGATCATTTGCTTGATAATGCTCTGAAATTCACTGAAAAAGGGTATATTGGCTTCGGGTACGTTTACCAGGATAGGGAAGTTCAGTTCTATGTTAAAGATACAGGCATTGGCTTGAAAGACGATAACCAGCAGGTAATATTTGAAAGATTTCGTCAGGTTGATGATGGTCCTACACGAAAATATGGAGGAACAGGTCTGGGATTATCGATTTCAAAATACATTGTTGAATTACTTGGCGGCAGTATTTGGGTGGAATCGGAAATAGGAAAAGGATCTACTTTCCATTTTAAAATACCATTCGAAAAGGTTCCTGCTAAAAAAGAGAAGATAGATATAAATAAAATTGACTGGTCTGATAAGGTAATTCTGATAGCTGAAGACAAAGAAATAAATTTTGAAATTGTAAAAGAGACCCTTTCCGATACAAATGCAAAAATAATTTGGGCCAGAAATGGAGCTGAGGCAGTGGATTATGTTAAAAAGGAAAAAAAAGTTGATCTTATCCTGATGGATATACAAATGCCGGTTCTTGATGGTTACCAGGCTACAGAAAAGATAAAAGATATAAATGAAGATATACCGGTTATTGCTCAAACAGCATATGCCATGCCTGAGGACAGTGAGAAGTGCATTGCAGTAGGATGTTGTGATTATATTGCCAAACCTATCGCATTAGAGGATTTTATCAACAAAATTTATCATTTTATAGACTAGTTTTTCCTGATTGATATTCAAATAAATTTGTCGAGTAGGTTTATTCAAACTTATTAATGGTTTGTTTAATATCCACCAGTCTTTTTAACAAACTTTTCAGGTATTTTAGATTAAGCATGTTTGCTCCGTCCGACTTTGCTTCAGAAGGTTCGGGATGTGTTTCTATGAATATGCCGTCGGCTCCTGCTGCAATTCCTGCTCTTGCTATGGTTTCAATCATTTCTGGTTGTCCGCCTGTCACTCCGCTGGTTTGGTTTGGCTGTTGTAAACTATGAGTAATATCCAGTACTACCGGCAGGTTGGTTTTTTTCATTACAGGAAAGCTTCTCATATCCACGATTAAATCCTGGTAGCCAAATGTTGTGCCTCTCTCTGTAAGCATAACCTTTGAATTTCCCATATCAATAACTTTTTGGGCTGCAAATTGCATGGCAGAAGGAGAGAGGAACTGTCCTTTTTTTATATTAACAACCCTTCCTGTTTCTGCTGCAGCCATTAGTAATTCTGTTTGACGGCAGAGAAAGGCTGGTATTTGCAATATGTCTGCTGATTCTGCAGCAATTCGGGCTTCTTCTGGTTTATGAATATCTGTAACAACTGGTAATTCCAGATTTTCTCTGATTTCTGATAATACAGACAGGGCCTGTTCGTCACCAATACCTTTGAAAGAAGTCAGTTTAGACCGGTTTGCTTTGCGATATGATGCTTTAAAAATAAAAGGTATTTCCAGCTCATCAGCAATCTGTTTAATCTGCCCTGCGATTTCAAAGGGCATCTCTTCGTTCTCAATTACACAGGGTCCGGCAAGTAAGAAGAAGTTTCCTTTATCCAGATGTTTAAGGTTTTTTATCTGATACATAGATTTTGCTTTTTAGTATTTATATATATTTTTCCACCAGCTTTTTAAACGAGTTAAAATCTCTTTTTCTTTTTTATTTCCCTGGGGTTTATAGATTTTTTTGTTCTTTATTTCTTCTGGCAAAAATTCTTGCTCTGCAAAATTACCTTCATAGTCATGAGCATATTTGTAGTCTTTTGCATAGCCCAGATCTTTCATTAATTTCGTAGGAGCATTTCTAATGTGAAGGGGAACAGATAAATCCCCGGTCTGCCTTACAATTTTTTGTGCTTCATTTATGGCCATGTATGCGGAATTGCTTTTAGGGGAAGTAGCCAGGTAAATAGCTGTTTCAGAGAGAATTATTCTTGATTCAGGCCATCCTATTCGTTCTATAGCGTCAAAACAATTATTGGCAATTAACAGTGCATTGGGATTTGCCAGTCCAATGTCTTCGGAAGCCAGAATAACCAGACGACGTGCAATAAATTTAGGATCTTCACCGCCTTCCACCATCCTTGCTAACCAGTATACAGCTGCATTCGGGTCGCTGCCTCTTACAGACTTGATAAAAGCTGAGATAATATCATAGTGCTGTTCTGCATTCTTGTCGTAAAATGCGATGTTTTTTTGTAATATTTTGGTAACTCTTTCATTGGTAATATCAATAGCCTGGTCTTCAGACTCTTTTGAAGCATTGATTACAATTTCAAGAACATTGAATAGTTTTCTTGCGTCGCCTCCTGCATATCTGAAAAGTTCTTCCTTCTCATTTATGTTGATCTTTAATTTCTTTAAAACCTTGTCTTTTTCCAGGGCTCTTTTTAAAAGGATATCCAGTTCATCTTTACCCAGTGATTTAAGCACGTAAACCTGGCAACGGGAGAGAAGAGGAGAGATAACCTCAAAAGAAGGATTCTCGGTAGTGGCCCCAATAAGTGTAATAATACCCTGTTCAACAGCACCTAATAAAGAATCTTGTTGAGATTTGCTGAAACGGTGTATTTCATCAATAAACAGAATCGGATTAGGGGCATCAAAAAACTGGCTTTTCTTAGCTTTTTCAATTGTGGCTCTTACATCTTTTACTCCTGAATGAACAGCGCTTAAAGTGAAGAAAATCCTGTTATGTTTATTGGCCACTATCTTTGCTAAAGTTGTTTTACCGGTACCAGGAGGGCCCCAAAGTATGAAAGAAGGAATATTCCCGGATTCAATCGACTTTCTCAGGATAGACCCCTCACCAACAAGGTGATCCTGGCCAACATAATCATCCAGTGATTTAGGGCGTAAGCGATCTGCAAGCGGCTGATTTACTGACATGAATTTGTTTTAAACATTAAAAATTCATATTTTGGCTTAATAATTGTACTTTTCTTTGTAACAGTAGAACAAATATACTAATGAAACGTAGAAACATAAGAAATTTGTTTATCCATCAAAATAAAAAATATTTAATATGAAAAACAATTTATTCCGCAGGTTATTTTTA
>CAYWSJ010000073.1:0-17406 GCA_964461045.1 uncultured Bacteroidales bacterium
AAAATCAAGACCAAATTAAGCTACCCTCCCGCTCGTATTAATTGCTTTAAAATCTAAGAAACCTGGACAAGCCTTTTCTTGATTTTAATAGCAATTAATACTCCTATCCCCCCTAACCCGCGAATTTGGTCGGGCCTGCGCTCTTTTGGGTCAACGGGAAATTTTTTAATAATATAGGATGAATTCTTCAATAAATGAAGCTTTCCTGTTTCCAATATTTACGACAAAATATATTAGGCGGCTAGCCTATAAAGCTGGATATGAGCAACTATCTGTTGCGAAATCAGTGCGAATGCCCAGCAAAATAGTGCGGGGTGTCCCAATGCGGAAAAAAGACGACAAATATTCGTTGGAATAAATTACTTGTAAAGCCTTCAGGGATAAATACAGGGCTTTTACTCCTATTTCAAGAATAAATTTTTCATCAACTAAGAAATCGCCCTTTGAAGGCAAAAAGGCTTGATGATGTGGCAGGAGCTGTGAAATAAAAATGACTTATATGAAAAGTAAAATTCATAATATTAACTATCAGATATAGCCATTGTTTACCTGGTAAAAATGGAAATTTCTACTCTTCTGTTTCAATATTAATCTCCCCAAGTCCACCGGTCAAGTCAATATACAAGGTATGTTCCGTTTTCCCGTATAAATCATTAGTATATGTTCTTCGGCGTTTTGAAAAACCTGGTGCATCAACTTCGCCCAAAAGACCCTGAATATCAAGCTTTACTCCTATATCATCCGGAAGTTTTATTGTAATTTCCCCGAGGGCTCCTGTTATTGAGGCATCTAAATCATTGTTCCGGGTGCCCGATAAATCAACTGTTGCCTCTCCCACTGCTGCATCAATCTCCAGATCCTCAACCGAGGTATTCCTTAAATTAATGTTAGCTTCTCCGGCAGCCATTTCATATTCAAATTTCTTGATTTTGCATCCTTCAAGGTTTATTTTACTTTTTCCTGCGCCCATTTCTATTTCCAGGTTATGCACAACTCTCTCAGGAAGTGAAACAGCCCACACGTTTTCATCTGAGTCATCATATTCATCCCAATCGCCTTTTCTGTCAGCGCTTATTTCAAGATAACCTTTCTCTTCATCTTTTCTGAATGAAATTTCGGGTTTCCATCGCTCTTCATTATACTGAAAAATGCCTTTTACTTCATTTCGGGAGGTTGTAGTTACGACAATTCCACCTACCGGAAATTCTATTTCGGTTTCCAGTTCTTTTATGTTTTCCAACGAAATGGTCTTCCTTAACTCCTTTAATTCCTGGTCTGAATTCTGACCAAAACTTATAAGATTAAAAGTCAATAAAAAAAATGTTAAACAAAAAATGGCTTTATTTTTCATAATCGTCGAATTAAAAATTAGTATATATTATAAGACAGACAGCAATAAATGAAAGTAACAACTATCCTGCCGTACATTATAAACAACTGAATCACTGTAAATTCCCGACAAAAACACAGCCTAAAAACGTCCGAAATCGTTCATTATCTGTTCATTATCGCACAGCAACTTATTATAAAATATGTCTCTTAATTTATGACTGAAAAAAATTATCTATTCTTTTTGACAGAGCCTTTCAGGGAGTATTTTTTCACAACTCATCCTTTGCAGCCCTTATTTTTTCCATTTTTGCAAACCTGTCGAATGAAAAAGCCGATTCATATTCTTCCAGGTATTGATATATGCTTAAAACTTTTTCATACATACTTTTGGCCTCTTCCTTATTATTTTGTTGAGCCATTCCCTCTGCAACTTCAGTCAGAAGTTCTGCCAGTTTTTCATAATTCTCCGGAAAAATCTTTTCCTTCTTTTCCAGGTGCGTCATCAAATGATCAGTTTGTAATTCATTTAGTTCTTTAAGTCCCATATTCATTTGATTCTTCAACTCCTGATCTGTCATTTCAATTCCTTCATGCACTTTACCCTTATTTTTAAAGCCTGTCATTTTAGAGAGAGCTTCTGCTAATACTCGTCCTGCCTCTTCTATCTGGCGCATCAAATAATCTTTTTGTTCCATCTCAATACTTTTTTCATTCAATTAAAAACAAAGGTAAAAAAACTATTTTGCTTTTTTTTTGTTTATCTTGATAAAGAAATAATTAAAACAAAATGACAAGATTATGAAAAGTAAAAGCATTTTATTAACAGTATTATTTTCTGCCATTCTTTTTATGTCGCAGAGTAACCGTTCTTATGCCCATTGTGAAATTCCATGTGGAATTTATGGAGATTCTCTCAGAATAGATTTAATGGAAGAACATATCAGAACCATAGAAAAATCGATGAATAAAATTATTGAACTTTCCGGTGAAGGTGATAAAAACTACAATCAACTGGTTAGATGGATTGTAAACAAAGAAGAACATGCAAAAAAACTGCAGGACATTGTAAGTCAATATTTTTTACATCAAAGAATTAAGCCTGCAGATCCTGAAAATGAAGAAGCTTATAAAAAATATGTGAAACATCTGACTCTTTTACATAAACTTCAGATTTATGCCATGAAAGCAAAACAGACAACAGACCTAAAATACATTAAAAAACTACGGTCTACCCTTAAGAGTTTTGAAGAAGCTTATTTTCACTCACACCCACACTAAAAGAGAATCAATCTAAACCTGATCAAGCTTCAATTATCGGTGGTACATCATTGGCTCATACAATGCCAGTGATGTACTTTTTATACTGATAACTAAGCAATTGAATAAAAAAATAAGACCTGTTTTTCCTTGACAAATTGACCAATAATGGTTAAATTTATAATCAAATAATTAATTATAAAAAAGGAGGTATTATGCCAAACAGCGTGTATAAAATCATTGAACTGGTAGGAACCAGTCCTGAATCCTGGGAGAAAGCAGCCGAAAATGCAGTAAAAAAAGCTTCTGAAAGTTTGCATGATCTGCGTATTGCAGAAGTTTCCCAAATGGATATGCAAATGAAAGAAGGAAAGATTGAGGCATATCGGGCCAGGGTAAAAGTTTCTTTCAAATATGAAGGACATCATTAAACCCCTTTTTTCACTAGTTGTTTATAACTAATGATTTAGCCGAAATTATAAAAATCTTTAACGGCACATTGAATCCTGTCAATGTGCCTTTTTTATCCCTGTATTTCAACATTAGACAGTCCTAGTTGCCGAACATAGCTGACAGCTTCGTTATATTCTTTCCGGTATATTCTCCTGGAAAGTTTTGGATATTTTTCTGCCTTATAAGAAGGTGTATATTGCGACATAAGGTTAATATAAGTATCCAATGACAAATTTTCAGCAATCCACTTTAATACTTCTTTGGTACTGCTTACATCATTGGGAAGAACAAGATGCCTTATCATCAGTCCTTTGTACATTTTACCATCATCAGCAGTTAGTGCAACACTCACTTGTCTGTTCATTTCCAATAGGGCTGATTTTGCCATTTCGGGGTAATTTTTCGCGCCATTTGAATATTTTTCAGCCATAGCGCTATCGAAGTACTTAAAATCAGGGAGATATATATCCACCACTCCATCCAGCAACCGTAGGGTTTCTGTCTTTTCGTATCCGCTGGTATTATAAACAAGTGGCAACTTCAAACCTTTTCCTGCTGCAATATCCAGGGCCTTAACAATATGAGGTAGATAATGAGTGGGAGTAACCACATTAATATTTTCGCATCCGATTTCCTGCAGTCTAAGCATCATGGCAGCGAGTTCTTCAACAGACCGCTTTTGGCCATGGCCTAATATGGAGATATCATAGTTTATGCAATATACACAGCGAAGGCTGCAATTGCTGAAAAAGATTGTACCGGAACCACCTTTGCCAACCAGTGGAGGTTCCTCTCCAAAATGTGGATGAAAAGAGGCTATCTTCAGTTGAGAGGAGGCACCACAATCACCTTTTTTTCCATCGGTTCTTCTGGTTTCGCATTCCCGCGGACAAAGGTCACAAATTTTCATCTTTTGCCAGAGAATATCACCTCTTCTTTTCAGTTCCCCTTTTTTATGTAATTTAACATATCCCGGTTCATAAAATGAATCAGGTTTTTGGGGTGAATTGTTTTTTGCACTCATCATACTCCTGAAAGTTTTTTCTGTTGTTTTGTTATCACTAAAAGCAAAAGAAAACCAAAAAGAAACCGGTATGAAAGATAAACATACTTTCGCAAGGTTTTTTAGGAAATTTCTTCTATTTCTCTTTTTTCCATCTGTTTGCAACCGGAGCATAAAAAAACTTTTCAATCTCTTTCCAAAAAATAAATTTCATACATATAAAACATGAATGCAAATCTGTAAATTGTTTTTAACCAGAAAAATTAATTCTGTTTTTTTAAGAACTTTATTTAAGTATCTTTCGTGCAATATTTTTATTATCTTACCCCAATAATCTTACGAAAAATAAAAATGAACCGATTATACCTGTTCATAATTTTAATATTTTCATCCCATTTAGTGAGAGGGCAAATTCCAGACACTTCATTTACCCCGGAAAGAGATGTACTGGGAATGAATCATATTATCCGGCACCAGGATACAACCGGAATGAAAGTTGTGTCTGCCAGTCGAACTATGAAAAATGTTGAAGACCTGCCAATTACCATTCAGGTAATTACTCATAAAGAAATTATTAAAAACCAGTACAAATCTCTGGGTGATGTTTTGCAAACCATGCCTGGAATGAGGGTTTCACAACCCGGATCGGGCGAGCTGGGTGAAATCTTCCAGGTAAGAGGATTGGTTGGCAATTCCTACACCAAAATATTGGTGAATGGGATTTCCATCAAGCCGTCAGTTGTGACAGGTATGCCAATAGGCAATCAGTTACCCATCCGGCAAGCTGAAAGAATTGAGGTTATCTATGGTCCGGCGGCAGCTGTATACGGCGCCGATGCAGCATCAGGAGTCATCAACATCATTACAAAAAAGGCAGACAAAGGTACCTTTGTAAGAGGAGACATAAACCTTGGGCAAAAACAATACAACTACATCAATTTCATGATTGGTGGTAAAGCAGGAAAAAATGAAAATATTCTTCAATACAGTTTTTATGGAAATAAGACAGAATTTCCCTCTATGAATATTGTTGGAGAATATGACAATGCCTATAATCCGCTGCAATATCTTCAACAGCAGGGAGAAACTTTCACCTTTAACGGAAATACATACGACCCACTGGAACTGAATGAAGAATTGTTAAAAGAAAACAACATCAACATACCCCAGTTTATCGATCAGCATTATCCTTTAAATTACGAAGGTGCTCTTACCAGGCCCAGCATCCAGGAAATTCCCTCTGCAAGCCATATGATTGGGCTAAACGTAGAATTCAGAGGATTTAAAATATCTTATCACAATATGTACCGGAGAGCCCATAGCTCAATTGGTAAATCAGCCTATCTATATAAATACAATAACCCTCAGAATTATTGGGGAGAAAACATAAACTGGGGAGTGCTCAGTTATGAAAAAGAATTATCCTCCAATATTTTTAGCGCCACTCACCTTTCAAACCTCAACTACAGGATGGATAACAACTCCAGCCTCGGGCTCACTTACATAGATCAGGACAGGACATACCGCTATGCTGCTTCGAACGATCTGTTATTGGAACAATTGTTTACCATAACTCCAAAAAAAGAAATGGAATTTGTAGTTGGAGGATCTTATAAATTTTCCGGGAATTTACCTACAACCAACTATTTATCTTCTCCTTTCAGGTCTGCCAGGTACAGTCCTTTTTCCACAAATTTACAGATAGAAGATTCAAGGTTTTCTGAATTAGTCGCAAATCCTGTAACAACACAAAACATCTCAGGATTTATGCAAGGATATTATATCAAAAACAAATACACCCTTATGGGCGGTTTCAGGTTTGATCATAATTCACTTTACGGGAATAGCATAAACCCAAGGTTAGCAGGCCTATACAAATTCAACTCAAAAACCTCTGCAAGCCTTTCAGCAGGAATGGCTTTCAAAGCACCTTCTTCCTCATTAACTTACCAATCCCTCTCCTACGAGGATCATATTTATGCGGACAGCATTCATTACCTGGCCATTCCAAATAAAAACCTGGTTCCTGAAAGATTCACTGCTCTTGAACTGGGAATTAAGAGAACTTTTTTCAATAAAGTACAGTTCAATGTCTCGTTTTACTTTAATCAGATCAAGAACTTAATTATTGATTCATACAGGCCACTAAATGAACTCAATCTGCCCAACGCTATGGGAGCAGATACTTCAAGGGTTCTTCAGAAAAAAAATTATTCCAATGCCATTTCAAGACTATATGGTTTAGAAGGCGTTCTTAAAATTAATAACCTGATTGAGTCGATTAACCTGGATATTGAAGGAAGTGTTACTTTTACCAAGAAAAGCGAATCACTGCCTGGCTTAAAGGAGATTGGCGAATTCGTGGAAAATTTCAGAATCATGCCAGATCATATTGGTCATTACAAAGTATCTCTTACACCATTAAAAAATACCAGAATTCATCTTGAGGGAGTATGGATGAGCAAATGGCTTAGAGTAATTATTCCGGTTGAAAAATTATACAAAGACCTGTTCAAAGATGTGGATGGCTTCTATAAAATGGATGCGATAGTCAATTACGATCTAAGCAGGAATCTAATGATATATTTGAATGTCAGGAATGTTTTTGATGAAAAATATGGAGGTTTAAACACTTCGGGATTAAAGGATAACCTGCCGTTTAATCCTCAGTTAAGAAGAAACATAAGAATCGGGCTTACATACAATCTGAACTGACAAAATGAAACACAGCTTAAAATACATTATCATTCTTTTTACTCTTCTATTGTTTACCGGAGAAATTAGTGGACAAGACCTTTCTATTGATACGCTTAAGAATGATTCGCTAAAAGCCCTGGAATATTATCAGAAAGCAAAAACTGAAAAAAATAACAAGAATTATGACAAAGCCATATTTCTGGCCGAGAAGTCATTAAAAATAGCGGTTAATAAAAATTTTGAGGAGATTGAAGCGCAAAATTTTATTTTACTTGCAAAAATTAATAGTACACAAGGAGATCTACAGAATACAATCCGCTATTATATAAAAGCCGCAAATATTTATGAACAATCAGAGAAGAAGGAAAAATTAACAGACCTCTACAAAAAAACAGGAGACAATTATTATATAATCAAAGGTTACGAAAAAGCAGGTGAATATTATCAACAAGCGCTCAATCTTTCCAAAGATTCAGGTAAAAGATACAGGGCAGGCATCCTGGAAGATTTGGGCTACACTCATTTTAAAACAGGAGACTATAATGAATCGTTAAACTATCTTCTGCAACTGACTGATGTTACAGAATCAAAAACAGATCTTGTAAGGGCATACTATAACATTGCAGAAGTATATGAAAAACAGGGGAAATATGATAAAACTTACGAGTACAATAAAAAAATATATAAAATATATGCCAAAGCCAATGATTCAATAAGTATGTCGATTGTTCAAAACAACATGGGCTACAACCAGGTGCTTCTCAAAAATTATAACAAGGCTATTGATCATTTCAGCGAATCGCTTGAGATACTCAGGAAAACTGGTACAGATAAAAAAGCACAGGCCAATCACTTAACAAACATTGGGATATGCTACCAAAACCTTCAGAACTACGATCATGCCATAAACTATTTACGGAAGGCATTAAAATTAATTAAAACAACAGATAACTATTCTGAAAAGGCACGTATAGAAAATATTCTGGCACTGATTTACAAATCCAAAGAGGATCTTTACAATGCAGTTTCATTCAGCAGGGAATCTGTCCATTCGGCAGAGCAAGGAGATAACAAACAAATTTTACAGGTTTGCTACAAAACTTATTCTGAACTACTCAAAGAAGGGAATGATTATATCAAGGCATTGGAATACTATGAGAAGCATCTTCAACTAAAAGATTCGTTAAGACTGGAAAAAAGGCTGGCAGAACAGCGACTGGCCAGGAAAAGGTATGACCTTGAAAAGTCGGAAAAGCAGCTCCAGCTCTCCATTGCCGATGAAGAAATGAAAGACTTGATTGTGAAAAAGCTCAGACTTGAAGCAGAGAAAAGAGAACAGAAAATAGAATTGCTGAAACGCGATAAAGAACTACAACAGTCAGAAAAAGAAAGAATTATGCAGTCGATGGCGCTGACCAAAGAAAGACACGAGGCCCAACTCAGAAAAAAAGAAATAGCGGCACTTGAAAAAGAGAAAGAACTGGAAGAAGCCCGAAGAAAAGAAAAAGAACAAGAAGTTGCATTACTGGAATCGGAAAAGGAAAAACAACAGCTAAAAATTGAGAAACAAAATGAAGCCCGCAAAAGAACCCGGTGGGTACTAATTCTCCTCAGTGTGATTGTTATCCTGATTTTTATTGGTTTTCTTACTGTAAGAAAGAAAAACTCTGTACTGGCCAGGCAAAAAAATGAGATTGAGGAGAAGAATGAGGACCTGGAGCAAAAAAACGAAGAAATAACTACTCAGAAAGAACTTATTGAAGAGAAAAACGAATCAATCACAGCAAGCATCCATTATGCAAAAAAAATTCAGTCTGCAGTGCTTCCACCAGAAAACTTTATACAATCCTTTTTCCCGAAGAGTTTTGTCTATTTCAGACCCAGAGACATAGTTAGTGGAGATTTCTACTGGATACAGGAAAGAGATGGACACGTCTACATTATTGCAGCTGATTGTACAGGACATGGAGTGCCTGGTGCTTTTATGAGTATGCTGGGCACTGAGTTTCTCGACAAGGCCATCAGTTCATACCAGGAAGCAGATGCCGGAAAGATCCTGGACGAACTCCGAAAAGATGTTATCCACGCCCTTAAACAAAAAGGAAAATCGGACGAAGCAAAAGATGGAATGGACATGGCCATGTGTATTGTCTCTCCGGATAAAAAAAGTATGCAATTTGCAGGTGCAAATAACCCGCTATATTATATTGAAAACGGAACACTCTCGGTTATAAAAGGTGACCGCATGCCAATCGGTATTCACATGAGAGCCGATCAGCCGTTTACAAATCATCATCTACAAATCCAAAATGGTACAACTTTTTACATTTTCTCTGATGGATTTGCCGATCAATTCGGTGGTCCAAAAAAGAAAAAATACAAGTACAAACCTTTTAAAGAATTCCTTACAAGAATTCATGACAAACCATTTGATGAACAAAAGAAAATGCTGGACAAAGAGTTTATTGAATGGAAAGGCAACATCAACCAGGTGGATGATGTACTGGTGATTGGGTTTAAGGTTAAGTAAAATGTACTTATTGATTCACTTTCATCATCTTTTCTTTCATTTCTTCTGTTTCACACTCTTTAAAATTTAAATTTACTGTATTGTTGCTTCCTGTCTGAAACTTTTCTATTGCAAGTTCAGACTTGGAACCGGGGTGTGCTCTAATCCCCACTACTTTTATAATTTCTCCTTTGGGTACTCCTTTTACCCGGTAATAATCTTTTCCGGCCAGAGGTGAAACAACGGACTGTCTCTCCTCAAAAACGATATGCATATCAGTGGCAATATCGGGTTTGACATTAATTTTAAAGCGTGCAAGCTTCTCCTCAGGTAGTTTTGCGAATTTATCAATATTTATCCAACCCAATTGATTGGTTTCAAACATATAGCTTCTCATATTGCGCTTTTTAGACTTGATTTTTGTAAGTTTGGCCGCATCTAAAGGTCCATAACGTTTTTCATATCTTTCTTTAAAGTCCTTCTTTAACTGACATTGTTGTTCCAGTTGCTCTGCCTTTTCATTTAATTCTTCTTTGCGCTCACGAAGGGCTTCTTTTCGTTTTTTTGACCAAAACATGCGCTTAATTCCACAAAAGAAAAAAGGACATTCTTTCAGGATAAATGTATAATTCACACATTCACTGAAAAGCGCATTTTCAAAATTATCAAGGCCGTCATCCGAAACTTTCCAGTTCATATGATTCAGACTGTCCTGTTCTCCTGCAAACAGTTTCATTTGATCATCAAAAGGTTTTGCAGGCATAATCACCTCAATAGATTTATCAGGCTGAAGTTCAAGAGAAACGCCTTCTATTTCTGCTCTTATATCAATCATACCGGCAGATTCTAATAACTGTCCGTCGGATAAGGTCTGCAGATTATGAATAATCATTTGCGATTTGGAATATGCTTCCTTAACGAAAACCGATATTTTTTTACCCCTGAGCGAATCAGGAATATCGAAACTGTTGCCCTGGATTCCAAGAATGGTCTCTCTATCTGCAAACAAGAGGGTATCACTTTCAGGATAAATCTGAAAGACCTGGTCTTCTCCCTGAAGATAATTGTAAAAAGATTCCATCGAATAGGGTGGTTTATCATTTTTTTCATTTTTACTCTGACCAATCTTCACCTCTACCCTTCTGTTTTTCTTTCTACCATAAGTAGTTTGGTTGGATGCCAATGGTTGACTTTCACCAAAGTACTGACATTCAACCCTTGATTCCCGGATATTCAAATTCAGTAGTTTATTTCTAACAGTCTCTGCACGCTTTTTTGACAAATTCATATTATAATTTGAGTCACCTGTTGCATCGGTATGGCCACTTATAAAAACACTCAAATTTTTCCTCTTTTTAGCAGAGTCAATAAAGAATCTGAGGGTTCTTTCATGTGTTTCTGTTAACCTGAATTGGTCAAAGCGATAATGCAAACACAAAGAGTCTTTCTCCTGGGAATAAACAGTAAAACTTAACAACAGTGTAGTTAACAGGAAAATAAACTTTTTCATAGCTTAATTTTTCCTGTTTATAACTGAAATTGTTAAAAGGTAATCACATTTTGTAATTTTTTCAGGAAATTAATCTCTTCTTACGCATCTGACATATTTATAATAGTATTTTCTTGTGGTATCCTGGGCCCCATCGTAAAAATCCTGTCCCCAGGACCAGTATTCATTTGCCTCAGTGCTGCTCCAGTAAAAGTAGGGTTCCAAAGTACCTATTTTATCCTTATGCTGAAACAAAACATTCAATTCCGCTTTTGAGGGCAGATACCAATCATCATATCCGTATGCAGACAAGGTATCACAAAGATAGGCAGCATAATTTCCTTCTCCCAGGCTATCGACAATTCTTTGAGTATTTAAGGCCCCGTCTGTCAATGAACTTGCATCAGCCATAGAAGGAGAACTACCCCATGGACTACTTTCAGCCTGGTCGACAGGCATCACATATAAGCTGGATCCGTTATACTCAATAACAATCGGTTTATCAGCCACATATGACTCTGATGGATCCACTTTTTCCTTAAAGCCTTCACAACTGGTAACAATCAGAATTAAGAGTAAAAATTTATATAGGTATTGCTTCATCACTCATTTATATTATCGGATTTCGCGCATCATGTATCCAACTGAAAAATTGAATGCTGGTCCTACTTCCGTGTTAAACCAATAGTCAGCGCCTATTACCATCTTTTCAAAAAGAGGAATGGATACTCCAACAATCAAGCTATTATAAGCGTCCACATAATAAACCGGTGTGGTAAAATAGTCTCCTTTCCTTATTATTTCAGAGAAAGAATTCTTCGTTGGATAATAATCATGCTTTGCCTGGTAAACCTTTTTATAATACTGGGTAGCTCTTCCTCCGAAACCAGCATGAACAAAGAACGGGAAAGGCCATGAAAGCTGCAATCCCAGCTTGGCAGTAAAATAATAATCGCTCTCAGTTTCATCATCCAGATCGGCTCTATCCGGGAATGCCTTTTTTCCTGCAATTTCATAATTTTCAATATCATTCACTTCCACATCCTGAAATGCAATCGTTTCACTAAATTTAAAATTTCGTGTAGTTCCCATGGATCCGGATACAAAAATTCTGTTTGAAAACAGACCGAATTCAACGCCCAGGTCCGGCCCATATTCGAGTTCCATGTTGAAACCTGAATACACTTTCACCTGTCGTAGTCCGAAGAAAAGTTTGGTATTTCCTCCTGAGGCTTTTACGGTTTCACCTTTCTCTCGATATCCGTCTTTTCTCACGGTAATTCTTACCCTCTCTTTAGGCAGTCCAAGGGTAAGTGGAGTTCTTCCCTTATATTCATCATTCACATACACCAGTGCTCTTTTGGGCACAGAATTAACCTTAACTTCCGTTTTATCTGCAAGTTTAATATCCGCCCTGGTTGTTTTTCCCTCCTCAATAACAATTGAATCTTTTGTAAGAAAGAAACCTTCTTTTTTAAGTTTTACCTGGTATTTCCCGACCAACAATTCATGGATCATCCGGGGTGTTTTTCCGTAATCTTTTCCATTCATGATTATTTCTGCACCAGAAGGCTCAGAAGTAATATCGAGCTGGCCAAGTTTTGGTTTTAAATTCAAGTCAACTGTGTAGTGTTGCCCTGTCAGTATCTTTCTTTCGGTAATGAAGGCCTGGTATTTTTTCTTTGCTGCTTTGAATGAATGAATCCCTTCCTTAAGCCTGCCCTGGTAGCTTTCAAAACCAACCTTTTCCCCATCAATGAATATATTTGCCGGAGGACTGGTTTTCAAAGTTACTTTGCCATAAAGTGGTTCCAGGCTAAATTTCACATCAGTCATCTGGTTGTCTTCTACGGTCACATATTTACTCCTGGGCTGGAACCACTTATTTTTCAGTGTAATTTGATGCTCCCCGCTAGCCACTTTTTTGAGGGTTGCCGGTGTTTTTTTCCCTGTATAATGTCCATCCTGCCAAATCTTCATTCCTGCTTCAGGCTTACTTGTAATTCTGATGCTCCCAAAATTCGGATCCAGGTTTATTTGCATCTCCTTTCGTCCTTCCTCAGCTTTAATTTCAAACTTCCCGGCTTTGGGGTAATACAAGTTCTTTTCCAGACGATAGGTGTGTTCTCCACTTTCCACTTTCCTGCTGAAAGGAGTTTGGCCCTGGTATTTTTCATCAATGTAAACATCTGCACTGTCGGGTTTGGAAGTAATAACCAAATAGGCAGAGCGGATCTTTTTAGGTTTCACCACAGTTTCCACATCCGCAGTGGTGAGTTTCATTTCATAAACTGTGGCTTTTTTAATAGCCACAGGAAACTGGTAATTACGCAAAACTCCTAACTGATCGTGTTTGATGGAAATTTTTTTAGATCCTCTTGGCAGGTAAACCCAATACTCTCCTGTTTTCTTCTCAATATTTGTAATTCCAAGCATTCCCCCTTCCCAGGCAAAGCCATCCAGTTTGGTTACCACTTTAATGAGGGCACACTTTTCACCGTTCTGGTCCGTCACAGGCTGATTAATCCTGGCATCCATATCGTTGGGTAACTCACGAAAAGATTTAACTGAAATATTTTGTGAATGAACCTGAAAAACAGTCGATAACAAAAAAAGTACAAAAATAAAACTCTTTACCTGGTATTGTTTTAGGTCCATATAATTAATATTTCTCTTTTATCGAAAATATAAAAATTTTGGAAGTTATTTTCCTAAAAAGGAATAATTTTCCATAACCTGTTAAGTAAAAAAAACAAACTCAATGCCAGAATCCATGAAATCAACAATTATGATTAAACATTAACAAACTTATTGATTTCAGAAATAATATCATGTATTAAGCAGAGGGCCAAAAAAAAAATAAAAAATTCTATTGAGAAAACCAAAAATAAGATTAAAAGGTCTTTTTTATTTGCTTTAAAATTAATAAATTGAACAATCAAATTTTAAAATAAAGAATATGGCAAAGAATCCTGTAAACAGAAGATTATTCCTCAAAACCTCTTTGTTGGGATCAGCCGGAGCTGTATTGGGCTCCCGAATTTTTGCATCTCCTGTCCCTCATCAAACTCTAAAGAAGAATGATGAACATCCAGTAATCACCCGAAGACTTGGAAATACAGATATCACTTTGCCTGTTGTCAGTTTCGGGGTGATGCGCGCTGACAACCCTAACCTGGCAAGAGCGGCTATGGATGCCGGAATCAAACATTTCGACACAGCCCATGTTTACCAGGGAGGCAACAACGAGAAAATGCTTGGCGAGGTGTTGAAAGACTACCCCAGGGATTCATTCACCATCGCCACCAAAGTTCCACCGGAAGAAAAAGACCGTGAAACAGGGCACTTTATGCCAGGCTCAACGAAAGAAGCCTTTCTGAAAAAACTGGATAAAAGCCTTGAGCGGTTAAAGATGGATTATGTAGACATTCTCTATGTGCATAGTGTATCCTCCCGCCAGGCTGCACTGTTTAAACCCATGCACGAGGCGGTTCTGGAAGCAAAGAAGCAGGGCAAAACAAGGTATGTGGGTATATCTACCCATAAAAGAGAACCTGAAGTGATAGAAGCTGCTATCGAAAGTGGTGTTTATGAAGTCATTCTCACATCCTATAATTTTCTGCAGGACCATAAAGACAAGATGACCAAAGTAATAAAAAAAGCAGCAGACAAAGGAATTGGCATTGTAGCAATGAAAACAATGGCAGGTGGAAGAATGGAGAAAAAAACCGATAAAAAAGTAAACTACAAAGCAGCCTTAAAATGGGCTTTACTCAATGAAAACGTGCATACAAGCATCCCGGGCATCATCAATTTTGAGCAACTGGAAGAAAACATGTCGGTAATGGAGGATCTGCGATTAACACCTGAAGAAGAACATTTCCTTTATGCTGCCAGGAATGAGGAAGGACTGTATTGCAACGGTTGTGAAACCTGTATAAGTACTTGCCGAAAAAACATACCTATCCCTGAAATGATGCGGGCTTATATGTATGCTTATGGATACAGGGAAATGAAAAAAGCAAAAGAGACACTGGCTGAGTACAAGGTCACAGAAAATCCGTGCACAGATTGTTCTTTCTGCACCGCGCATTGTAAAAAAGGATTCAATCTTAGTAAGAAAATTGGCGACATCACAAGACTTTCGAAAATGCCGGATGATTTTCTTGTTTGATTAGTTTTACCTGTTAAACCGGATGCTTTTTATTAACTTTGGAAAGTTATTTTGAAACTTAATAGTTAAAGCTATGAAACGAATAAAAAAAATCTTTTGGGTCTTCACCCTGTTATTACCCATTTCTGTTTTCTCCAGCGAAACCCCAACCCTCTTTCCGGAAGTTGAAGGATGGAAGGTAGAGGTTGGTGACCAGGTTTACACACCGGAGAATCTCTGGGACTTAATTAACGGAGCAGCCGATGCTTACCTGAGTTATGACTTCAAAGATCTGCACACAGCCGAATATTCAAACGACAAAGACCAGACTGTTAAAGTATATGCATTCAGGCACAGTTCTCCAACCAATACTTTCGGTATTTATACGCAGGAAAGAAACCCCGATTATGAATTTCTGGATATTGGCGCACAAGGCTTTAAGTCACCCGGTGCACTCTATTTCATAAAAGGTTCTTACTATATTCAAATATCCACCAATGACAAGCCGCTGTATGACAAACTAGAGCCGCTGGCCCGAAAAATTGACGAATCGCTGGAAATGGATGCAAACCTTCCTGAGGAACTAAATCTGATGCCTTCAGAAGGAAGAATCGAATATTCTGAAAAATACATTGCCAACGACTTTCTGGGTTACAGCTACCTGCATTCAGCTTTTGTAGCCGATTATAAACAAAACGGGGAAGAATTCCAGGTGTTCATCATGGCTCCGGAAGAAAAAGAAGAGGTTCAAACCATGCTGAACCAATTCCTCGACACACAGGAGTACCCGAAAGACCAGCGAAACAAAGAAGTTTACAGGGTTGATGCCAAATACATCGGTTCCATCCTGCTTTATCCATCGGGGAAATACCTGTTTGGCATTAAGAAAGCAAACAAAAAACTGGAAGAAAAATATTTGAAGATGCTGAAAGCACAGATGGATTAAATTCGATTCTTAATAATTGTTAAAGAAAACGATATAAACCAGGGTTGAAAACCGCTGTAAGTTTTCGAAAGCTGCCTTTTAATTTTTACTCTTTTTGATACTCGCCACAACTTAGAAACTGTCTTGATTTTTCTTACTTTAACAAAATAGTTTTTAGGTGATTACCAGTCTTCAAAATTTGATAAAGTAAAATATTCAAATAAAACGTTGTTTGAAAACTACATTATTTTCATATATTTGTAGTTTACAAACTACACTTATATGCAAAAAATATATGAAAAATCCATTAGAAAAGTAAAAGGTATAAAATTAGATTTTATTCGATACCTTTTTTATGAAATAAACTGGGAAGACCGTTTAATTGGAATTAAAGGGGCTCGCGGAACAGGTAAAACCACTCTTTTACTGCAAAAATTAAGAAAAGATTCGGCAAACTATTCTGAAACTCTATACATCAGCATGGATGATGTTTACTTTTCAAAAAACAGTCTTGTCGATTTTGTTGATTTGTTTGTTAAAAATGGGGGAGAGCTAATTTGCATTGACGAAGTTCATAAATATCCCAATTGGTCTCAGGAGATAAAAAACATATATGATGATTACCCAAACCTACAGGTAGTATTTACAAGTTCTTCCGCACTCGAAATTCACAAGGGAGATTATGACCTAAGCAGACGCGCCCGTATTTACCATTTAAATGAACTATCTTTAAGAGAATACATTCAACTAATGTACAAAAAAGAATTCCCTGTAATCTCTATGAAAGATGTTCTTTATCACCATACTGAGATATCTACTTTACTAACAGAACAAATAAAACCGGTAAAACTGCTCAAAGAATATATGCAGCATGGTTCTTATCCATTTATTTCCGAAGGAAAGAATAAATATTATGAAAGAATTGAGACGGTGATTAACCTGATTATTGAATCTGACCTCCCTGCCATTGCAGAAATAGAGTATTCTACCATTGTAAAATTAAAAAAGCTGATGTTTATTCTCTCAGAGTCTGTTCCCTTTAAACCTAATATTGCAGAATTGAGCAGAAAAGTAAGTACATCAAGAGACCTATTATTAAAATACCTTCATTACCTGGAAAGATCCAATTTATTAAAACTACTCCGCAGAGATACAAAGGGTATTAGTCAAATGAGCAAACCGGAAAAAATCTATCTGAACAATCCAACATTGATGCATGCTATAAGCTCAGATAAACCAAATGAAGGCAATTTACGTGAAACTTTTTTCATGAACCAGGTGAATTGCAAGCATCATCTTACCTATCCGGGAAAAGGTGATTTCAAAATTGACGAAACTTACATAATTGAAGTTGGAGGTAAAAATAAATCGCAGGAACAGATTTCAAATCTGAAAAATTCCTTTTTGGCTCTTGATAATATTGAATATGGATACAAAAATAAAATCCCTTTGTGGTTGTTCGGTTTTCTTTACTAACAGAATTATGGTTATGGTTTTGCAATTCTTATTCTTGTAATCCTTACAGATAATTATCTTATTATCCAGTAATATTAAGAGGTAAAAGATTCAATATTTTTTAGAACATTAA
>CAYWSJ010000074.1:0-16848 GCA_964461045.1 uncultured Bacteroidales bacterium
TAAATCGCAAATCATTCATCACAAATGATTCCTATTTAGAAAAATTCTAAAATATATATACACCTAACTATTATAGTTTTAGAATATAGATAATATAATTTCGTTTAATATTGATATTATTAATCAATGATTTTTAACCGTTCATAAACAAGATTATAATATCAAAAAACAGCGCTGCGTATAACGTAGCGCTGTTAGGTTTTAATCCGGGATAAATGTTATACTTTCAACCTCTCTTTAAAAGGCAGGAATGTCATAAAATCAGCATGATGCACAAAATAGGCTTCAGTAGATCTTTTTACATGATCGCCTTCTTTTGCATGCGCTGCAATTATATGACAAACTTCGGGGGGCACATCACATTCTTCGGCCAGGGAAACACCAGAAAAAGGATGTCGTAAATATTTACCATAAGAACCCTGTACAACTTTCCCTTCTTTTTTGTTATACTCCAGAAGTTTCCCCACATCAGCAAGAATAGCTCCGGCTATCAGAACATCCATATTAACAGGGAGATCATCTTTAAAAAATTCATTGGCTTTATCTCCCGCCTCTTTTGCAATATGAACAACTGCCCGTTTATGAGACATAAAGGAAACATTTAGGTCGGGAACCAAGAGTGTAAAAGGAATTGTCTGGAGGTCATCCGGAGTAAGCTCGCTTCTTTCCAGGGCAATACTCCAGGTTTTTGCAACTTTATTCCTCAAGTCTTCATCTTTAATCCACTCAAGTTCAGGCCACAGTTTTTTTACTTTATCATCCATATAGTTGATTTTTAAATTTCACGAATAAAATATATTCAACACAATGCAAAAAGCTATAATTTAGCAATAATCGCATCTGCCATCTGTTCTGTTGAAGCTGCTCCTTTGTCAGTTACATCAGGTTTTCCAGACAATTTCATCATATCATAAGTTCTCACTTTTCCTTCTGAAATAACTTCAGCAACAGCAGTACGAATTTTTTGTGCTATTTCTCCTTCCCCTATAAAATCCAGCATCATACAAGAAGATATGATCATAGCAATAGGGTTTACTATAGAAACAGGATAATCTGCATATTTAGGAGCAGAGCCATGTGTGGGTTCGAAAACTCCAATTCCTGTATCAGGGTTAAACTGGGCGCTGCAGGCAAACCCTAAACCACCTATTAAACCAGCAAAGCCATCTGATACAATATCCCCGAACATATTTCCGGATACCATAACACCATAGTTCTCAGGATTTTTTGTTAGCCACATCATCTGAGCATCGATATTGGTATTTTTTACATAAATATCAGGATAATCAGCCTTCTGCATTTCCAGTGCCATTTTATACATCATACCTGAAGTTTCTCTAATTACGTTTGGTTTCTCACAAACAGTAACAGATTCATAGCCGTATTTCTTGGCATAATCAAAAGCTGCTCTTAAAATTCGTTCAGTGGCTTTCTTTGTGAAAATCCTCGTACTAACTGATAACTCTTCTTTAGGTACATCACCAAATTTTTTCATAAACTTTGGATGAGTTTTAAGAGCGGCATACACATCATCCGGGGGGTTTGACCATTCAACGCCTCCGTACAATCCTTCGGTATTCTGACGGAAAATAACAGAATCAATCTCAGGTTCCTCAATATCTCCTCCAGGGCCACGCCGGATAAAATTCAAAGGATTGCCTTTATAGGTTTTACAAGGACGCATACATATATCCATATCGAAATGCTGACGTAATCCTACAATTGGACTGGAATAAACAAGTCCTTTCCCCTGTAGTTCGGGTGCAAGTTCCTCATTTGCCTCATCTTTTGGCTTTGAAGTAATCGCTCCAAAAAGCGCTATTTTATGCTTTTCAATTAAATCTATTGTTCTCTGCGGAAGTGGATTTCCTTCTTTTTTCCAGAATTCCCAACCAATATCTCCATGTACATAATCTGCTTCAAATCCAGCAGCTTCTAAAACCCGAATGGCTTCCTTTAAAACTTTTTTGCCGACACCGTCGCCGGGCATAGTAACAATTGTTCTTTTTGACATAGTTTACTCCCTTTTAAGTTTCATTAAAAAATATATATTGTAAAAATAAAAAGAATTTTTAGTCTAAAGATAAAATTATGAAATAGTTATTTAAGGTGATTAAAATCCAATAACTTTATATAAACAATTTGAATTTTTAAGTATAATTATTAATTTTACCAAACCTACATTAATCAATAAACATGTTTAATAGAAAAAAGAAAATACCTAACAACAGAATAAGCCTTTTTTTTATTCTTATATTGGTAATAGCCATTATTACAACATGTTTCCTCTCCTTTCAATATCAGAAAAATCATACTATCAATCAATATAAAAACACTTATGAAAAAATCTCAACCAAGATTTGGGAAATTGCAGATCAAAACAATAATTTAGCCCAAAACGATATCATTTCATTAAATAAAGCAAAAAAAGAAGTAAAAGATGTTATAAACAAAACAATAAAACATTCAAGAGCAGGAGAAGATTTCTGGCTGATGGATAACAATTCATTCATGATGCTCCACCCTGACATTAAACTGGAGCACAGAAAATTATATGACTTCCAGAATAATAAAGGTATTTTTGTTTTCAAAACTATCATTGATTCTCTTCAGAAAAATAAATTCCTCTTTTTAAAACAAAAAATGCCCTCCAGGAGAGATAAGAATAAATTCAAAACAAAATACATTTACGCTACCAATTATGAACCCTGGAACTGGATTTTAGGGATTGAGATTAATAATCAACTTATAAAATCTGATATCTGGCAAAGCAAATTATCTTATATTATTCTATCTTCTTTTGTATTTTTGTTATTGATAATCTACCTCATTTTTTTCTACAAAGGATCAGAATCAGAAGAAAAAGAACAACAAATTAATGAACAGAAATATAAAGCACTTTTCAATGCAGCTAATGACGGGATACTACTAATTGAAAAATACAGATTCATTGATTGTAATTATAAAACATTAGAAATTTTTAATGCTACAAAAGATCAACTTATTGGTCAGTCGCCAGACCAGTTATCACCTAAGCAACAGCCTGACGGATCAAATTCATATGATCTTTCAATAGACATAATTGACAAATGCCTTGAGGGACAAAGACAATATTTTGAATGGACTCATAAAAGAATAAACGGAGAAACATTCTTTGCAGAGGTTAGTGTTAATAAAATTGAGATTGAGCACAGAGAACTATTGCTGGCTGTTGTAAGAGATATTACAGCAAGAAAAAATCTGGAAAAAAGACTTGTGGAGGCAAAAAACAGAGCAGAGGAATCGGATCGTCTTAAATCAGCTTTCCTGGCTAACACTTCCCATGAAATAAGGACACCCATGAATGCAATTGTTGGGTTCTCTAAATTGTTACAAAAAAATAATATCAATACAGATAAGAAAAAAGAGTATACAAAAAATATTATTGAAAAAGGTGATCAACTCCTGCAAATAATTAATGATATTATAGATGTTTCAAAAATCGAAGCTAACCAGTTAAATATAAATCAATTAAGATTTTCTTTGAATGGATTGATGGAAGAAATTTACAGTGACTTTGAAGAACTTAGTGAAAAAAACTCTGAAATTGATTTTAAGTTACACCAGGAAGTAAAAAATAATGGAACTTTTATCCATCTCGATAAAATCCGGCTGAAACAAGTTATATCAAACTTATTGTCTAATGCATTTAAATATACAGATAAAGGAACCATCGAGTATGGGTATAAACTGGAAGACAAAGACACTATTTTATTTTATGTGAAAGATACAGGGATCGGTATTGACCAGAAAAAACAAGAATATATTTTTGATAGTTTCAGAAAAACAGATGATTCCTCTAAACGGCTTTATGGAGGAACAGGACTGGGACTAAGCATTTCTAAAGCACTTATCGAGTTAATGGGTGGAAAAATATGGGTAGAATCTGACCTTAACGAGGGTGCAACCTTTTACTTTACCTTACCTTATAATCCTGCCCACAAAATTAAAGAAGAAAAAACAATGGAAACAGAACCTGAAATATTTAACTGGGAAGATAAAACAATTCTAATCGTTGAAGATGATATCCTAAGTTATGAATACTTAAAAGAACTACTCAGGGAGACAAATGCAGGTATCATACACGCAAAAGACGGACAGACTGCTATTGAAAAATGTAAAGACAATTCTGATATTGATCTTGTGCTCATGGATATACAATTGCCGGGGGTAGATGGGAATACAGCTACAAAGGAAATAAGAAAATTTAACAAAGATTTACCTATTCTTGCACAAACTGCCTATGCACTTGAAGAAGAAAAAAACAAGATCCTTGAGTCGGGATGTAACGATTATATCTCAAAACCTATCAACGAGAAACAACTTTATAAAAAAATAAATATGTTGCTGACTCAATAGGTATTACCCTCCGGGATGTTATACAGATTCTTCCAATTTCTTTTTTTTATGATCACATATTGTATCTTTGAACTTTATTTTTAAAGAATTAAAATCTATTTTATATGGAAAAATTAAATAACCTTGAACCTCAAGTAGTCTGGAATTATTTTGAACAGATATGCCAAATTCCCAGACCTTCAAAAAAAGAAGAGAAGATTCTGCAGTTTCTAAAAAATTTTGCTGAAAAACTTAACCTGGAATCAAAACAGGATAAAGCAGGTAATATGCTAATTAAAAAACCTGCTACTGCCGGAAAAGAAAATCTGAAAACAGTTGTTTTACAAAGCCATGTGGATATGGTGGGTGAAAAAAATAAAGGAACAGAACACGATTTTGATAAAGATCCGATTGAACCTTATATTGAAGGTGATTGGGTAAAAGCTAAAGGAACCACCCTGGGAGCAGATGATGGTATTGGTATTGCTGCTCAAATGGCTATCCTGGCTTCAACAGATATCCCTCACGGGCCTGTTGAGTGCTTATTCACTGTTGATGAAGAAACAGGTCTCACAGGTGCTTTTGCCCTGGAAGAGGAATTCTTTGATGGCAAAGTGTTGTTAAACCTTGATTCTGAAGATGAAGGAGAATTATTCATTGGTTGTGCGGGAGGTAAAGAGACAACCATCACTTTCAACTTTGAAAAAGAATATCTCCCGGAAAATCATACCCCATTTAAATTTTTTGTATCTGGCCTGCAGGGAGGTCACTCAGGAGATGAAATTCACAAAGGACTTGGCAATTCTATCAAGGTATTAAACAGATTTATATGGAATTTAAATGAAAAATTTGATATAAGATTAACTTCTATTGAAGGTGGAAGAGCCCATAATGCTATTCCAAGAGAAGCAGAAGCCATCGTAACCATCAATAATGAAAACAAAGAAGAAGCAAAAAAATTCTTTGAAGAGTTTAAGGAGGCTGTAAAAAATGAACTGAAGGTAACAGCGCCCGATCTTGACATGGAGATGGAGGAAGAAAAAAATGCAGACTTTGTTATTGACAAGGCTACGCAAGACGCTCTGCTGGATGGCATCTATGCCTGCCCACATGGGGTACATGCATGGAGCCAGGAAATTGAAGAGTTGGTGGAAACTTCTACAAACCTTGCTTCCATTGAAGCAAAAGAAGATCATTTCTTCATCACTACCAGTCAGAGAAGTTCCGTTGATACAGGAAAAGATGATATTGCAGCAATGGTAAAAAGCGCCTTCAGGCTTGCGGGGGGAAAAGTGGAACACTCTGCAGGTTATCCCGGATGGCAGCCCGATACAGATTCTGAAATTATGAAAATTACAAGGGACTCTTATAAAAAACTTTTTGATACTAATCCCGAAGTAAAGGCCATTCACGCTGGACTGGAATGTGGTTTATTCCTTCAAAAATATCCTTACCTGGATATGATATCTTTCGGTCCGACTATCAAAGGAGCACATACACCAGAAGAAAGAATCAGCATCGAGACAACAAAAAAATTCTGGCATCTGCTTGTTGATGTAATCAAAAAAATCCCTAAAGATAAATAAACCCCAAACCCCGGCTTAAAGCGAGTCGGGGTTATTTAATTTTAACCGCTGGTTTAATTTTCAGAAATAATATATTTTTGCCAGCTCACTTAATTATAACTATGCTTGCAATCGATCTGCTTGATCATTTTGAACTTTATTCCTGGCAAATTATCTCTTTGCTAATTATCGCCGGATTTCTGGTGGGATTTATCAATACAATCGCCGGAAGCGGGACCGTAATAACTTATTCGCTTTTCATGATGCTTGGTTTGCCAGCAAATATAGCCAATGGAACAATCAGGCTGGGTGTGGTTATGCAGACGCTTGTTGCCGGACTCAATTTTAAGAGAAACAAGTTTCTTGATTTGAAAAAAGGGCTTATACTTGCCTTTCCGGTTGTAATTGGATCAATCCTTGGGGCTCAGATTGCTGCAACCATTAATGAAGATGTTTTTGAAATTATTCTTGTGGTTGTTTTGGTTATCATGCTTTTTTCGCTGTTTTTTAATCCTAAAAAATGGCTGGAAGATCAAAAACATCTTATTCAGAAAAAAACCACCTGGGGCCAAATCTTTATTTTTTTACTGATTGGACTCTATGGGGGTTTTATTCACATTGGAGTAGGCATTATACTTTTATCAGCTATAGTGCTTATTGCAGGATACGACCTGGTAAAGGCAAATGCCATTAAAATATTAATTGTATTTTTGTATAGTCCATTCGCACTGGCTGTTTTCATGCTGAACGGGCACGTGGAATATGGGATAGGTTTAATTGCGGCTATTGGGAATGTTTTTGGAGGCCTTGTTGGTTCAAATATGGCTATTAACAGAGGAAACCGATTTGTAAAGTGGGTTCTGGTAGCTGTAATTGTTCTATTTGCCGCATATCTGCTGGATATTCCCGCGATTATTCAAGACTTTTCAAGATAAAAGCATTTTTCAGGCAACCGAATTCTTCCTTAATTTTCTTTTCTTATAACCGGCCCGAAATAAATTATAGGTATACACAGCCAAACCTGTCCAGATAAAAATAAAACTAACCAGGTATGTTTTTGTAAGTGGTTCGTTATAAATCAAAACCCCAATTAAAAGCATGAGTGTTGGAGCAAAATATTGCAAAAATCCTACGCTGGCAAGTGGAATTCTGCGGGCTCCCTCTGCAAAAAGAAACAGTGGAAGCATGGTAACAAAACCGCCTACAATTAAGAATATATCTGTCCGTCCGGAATATGTAAGAAAATGACCCTCGCCCTGCGAGGCCAGAAAGATCATATATCCTACTCCTATTATGCTAAGCATCATGGTTTCAATCATAATGCTGTTCATAGAATCCAGGTTAAATATCTTTTTGAACATCCCGTAAAACCCAAAAGAAAGGGCCAAAGTAATTGATATCCATGGAAATTTACCATAATCAATAGCCAGGTACAATACACCAGCTATGGCTAAACCAACAGCTATGGTTTTAAGCAGGTTCATCCTCTCTTTCAAAAAAATGAGACCCAGAAATACGCTGACAAGAGGATTGATAAAATAGCCAAGGCTTGCATCCACAATATGATCTGTGTTTACAGCAAAAATAAAGACCATCCAGTTCACTGAAATAAGCGCAGCTGTGAGAAAAATAGAATTTCTCTTTTTTTTATTTTTAAGAAGTTCAAAGATCTTTTTTCTTTTAAAGATCACATTGATAAAAAACAAAAAAATAAAAGCCCAGAATATTCTGTGTGCCAGTATTTCCTGTGGAGGGACATGCTTAAGTTGTTTCCAGAAAATGGGCAGCACCCCCCAAATTACAAAAGCAAAAAGAGTTGAAAAATGTCCTGTAATATAATCGTCCTTAAATTGTTTCATCATAATATCATTAAATAAAAAAAAACACAACCCGGACAGTTGTGTTCATTAGAGGATTTTAAAAGCAAAAAGTTTATTCCGAGCAGTTATTCTTTCACAATAAACCACGGATTTCTCAATTCCTCCTTGTTATATTCCAACGGAGTTACTTCATCTTTTCGTGTCACCTTAAATCCGGCAGATAGAGCTACGGCATGCCCTGCTGCTGTGTCCCATTCCATTGTTGGAGCAAAACGTGGATAGACATTGGCTTTTCCTTCGGCTACCATACAAATTTTCAGAGAACTTCCTTTAGAAATAAACTCAATATTCTGATGTTTTCTTTTGAGGGAATCAATATACTCTTTTGTTTCATCGTTTAAATGAGAACGACTTGCAACTACTACGAAGTTTGAATGTTTCTCTGCAAGAGGCAGATTCAATCCTTCTTTCATTAACTCATTCAAATCAGAGAAATCGCAACACTCTTCCGTAGCATTTTCAAGCTTATAGGCTCCGAATTTTTCGCATCCGAAATAAAGTTCCTGTACATAGGGCGCATAAACAACACCCATTACCGGTCTGCCATTTTTTATTAATGCAATATTTACAGTGAATTCACCATTCTTTTTAATGAACTCTTTGGTTCCATCCAGTGGATCAACCAGCCAGAAAAATTCCCATTCTTTTCTCTCTTCATAGGGTATATCTTTGCCCTCTTCGCTAAGAATGGGATAATTCGTTTTTCTCAAATATTTGTCTATAATTTCGTGAGATTTTCTGTCTGCAAGAGTTAAAGGGGTTTCATCTTCTTTTTTTTCTATCTCGAAATCAGTACCCTGGTATACTTTATTTATTTCTTTTCCTGCTATCAGGGAAGCTTTGGTTGCCAGGGTCAGTAGTTTTTTTAAATCTTCGTTATTCATTTTTGTTATATTTTAAAATACATGAGACTCAAAATTCCAACAGTCACCAACATATAAATGATTGTCAGGGGCATACCCAATCTAAAAAAATCTTTAAAGGAATAGCCACCCGGACCATAAACCATTAGGTTAGTCTGGTAACCAATCGGTGTTATAAAATTGGCTGCTGCTGCAAAAGAAACAACCAATATAAAGGGCATTGGCGGAAGGCCAAGATTTCCTGCCATTGTCAATGAAATAGGGAAAGTTAATGCCACTGCTGCTTTATTACCGATATATGCTCCCAAAAATGCCGTAATTAAATAAATGCCAAATAAAAGGCCCACTTTTCCAAACGGCATAAACACAGAAATAATAAAGTCAGCCAGAAGCTCAGCAGCCCCTGATTTACGCATAGCTACCCCCAAAGCAAGAGACAGCACAATTATTAATGCAAGGTTATAATCAATTGACTTGGGCAAGTCTTTAGGATTTGCAATATTTAAGGCAAATGCAGCTATTAGCAAGACCAACAAACTCATGAATAATGAAACAACATGAAATGCAGATAAAACAATTGCCAAAAGCAGACCTCCAAATAAGGTAGCTATCTTGTATCCTTCTATTTTACGAAAATCTCTTACCTTTGATATGAAATAAAAATCTTGTGTATGTGATGTTCTGTTCACAAAATCTTCGCCGGTAAATAATAATAGCACATCTCCCGGCTTAATCACTATTTCTCCTATCTTACCACTTATCTTTTCTCCGTTTCGGTGAACTGCAATAACTGCTGCATCATATTTTGCACGGAACCTCACTTCTTTAACAGTTTTATTAATAAGAGAGGAATTTTGAGATATTACAATTTCTACCACCTCAGTCTTTTTCTTTTTATACATCATTCCAACAGAAGGCAAAGTAAGACCGGATTTTGAATTGATCATTTCAGCAATGGTGTGAGTATCCCCAGCAAAAATCAAAATATCATCCTGTTGAAGGATTACATCAGGGGAAACTGCTTTAAACCGGTATGACTTTCTGATAATCTCTACCAGGAAAAGTCCTTTCAGGTTTCGTAAGTCAGCCTCTTCAATTGTTTTGCCTATAAGCGGTGAGTTTTTCCTGATTTGAGCCTCTACAAGATACTCCCTGGATTTTTTGGAAAAATCCTCCATGGCATCCGTTTTTTCAGGCAATAATTTTTTGCTGAAAAAAAACAGGTATCCCAGGCCGAGAATTATCATAGGCACACCGACCCAGGAGAATTCAAAAATATTTAACGCACCCACACCCTCAACAATATTCTGATCAGCAGCCATACTGCTGACTATAAGATTTGTAGAGGTACCAACAAGCGTGGCACAACCTCCTAATATGGCAGCAAATGAAAGCGGCATTAATAATTTTGAGGGAGATATGTTATTTCTTTTCGACCAATTGTTTACATAAGGCATCATAATCGCTACCAAAGGTGTATTGTTCAGGAATGCAGAAAAGGTAGCTATAAAAATCATCATTCTTACCATAAAGCCTTTTACAGAGCGAGCCGATTGAAAAATTCTATCAAAAAAGAATTCTAAAACGCCTGTTCTGCGAATAATATCCCCAATTAAAAGCAATAATATGATGACAAAAATTTGTTCGTTGGCAAAACCACTCAATATTTCCCTGGGGGTGAGAATTCCAAAAAATCCTAATGCTACAACGGCTATAACAAATGTGAAGGAAGCTCCTAAAATCTCCTTATAAAGAGAAATAAGAATGAAAATAAGAACTACAAAAACAACTATTATATCAAATGTAAACATAAAATTATAACACTGGATTACAACACCTTAACATACAACAAACAGCATTTTTCAATAGTCTAAAGTAATAAATATTTAAGCAATAAATAATAATCAGACACAAAAAAATTATGAAACGCTCATATAATCATGGAAAACACATAAAAAGAAAGCATAACATTCAATATTTAATGTAATTACTGAGGAGAATCCAGGGTAAAAGACAGGTCCCTTACAATTCTGCCATATAATTTCTGCGGTTTATAACTTCTCCATCCCGAAAAATTGTTAAAATTACCTCCGATAATAAAATAATCATTAAGCCCTTCCTGGATAAACTCTTTGCGAACGTGATCCTGGAAATTCATCGCCAGGATCCATCCATCCTCTATTTCCTCTCTCCATTCCTCATAATATGAAGAATCAAAAAAGTGAAAATTAAATACATTTTCGCCGATCAGAATAAACTTATTTATTCCACTTTCAACTAAGGTTTCAATAACATTACGCTTCAGAAACATGACATCATTAAAAAGGCAATCGTTCCATTCTCCTATAAACTCGATGATTGTAAAACCTTTTTCATAATCAGTATAAAGTAGTTTCAGGAATAAAGTTTCGGAACCAAAGTCATCCCATTGCGGGTGAATATAATAATTATACACTGTATTGGTAAAGTAGAACTCACTATACACTCTCCCAAAAAAGGGTGATTTCTGATCCGATTCGGCCCTGTAATATTTACGCCAGTTATAATATGGTTCAATCGTATGCATTATATTGCATAAATTTTAAAGATAAAAAAGAAATTGATTTGGCACAAAATATTCTTACTATTCAATTCATAAATTAATGTAAACAGAGAACTTATATCTATAACAACATAGCAGTATTTATTTAAAAATGAAAAAAAGAAATTGTTGTTTACTATCAAAAGTAAAGAATAACAAAAATTATCCTCCGCAATTGATTATTCCGTAAAGATGATAAAATGAATTGTTCAACCTCAGTCACATTTTGTGCCAGGAGCCAGAATTGACCAACTCATAATATTCACATTACCAGCAACTTAAAATTATTCAAAAATTATTACTATTTTTGAATTCAATACTCACCAAACAAAACGAAAAAGCATGGTTTTTAAAAAGAAATTTTACTTTATCGTCCTTGTACTGTTTTGCACATTAACAAATGTATTGGGTCAAAATAAGAACGCCCTTTTGTATGAATCAATAAAGCAAAAAGACATCAATTACGACAAAATTGAAAAGCTTATAGATGAGGGTGCTCAAGTTAATAAAGCTTATAAATACGACAATACCCTATTGCATTACGCTGTGTCCTATCTCGATTATAAACTTTGCAGTATTTTGCTGGCAAAAGGTGCAAATCCTAATTTAGAAGACAGTCTGGGGTTTACACCATTGGCGCGCCATGTTCTAAACGGATTAGATTTCAGTTTAAACAAACACGTCAAAGTCTATGAAAGCAAGGGAGAGCGAACCATTTTCAAAAAAATGGCTCATCTGTCTATTCAGGGTCCAAAATATAAAACACAAAACAAAAGGATTAATAAAGCTTTTGAAAAATATTACAAAGCCCTGGAAGCAGGTAAAAACAAAAAATATGCCTCATTCCTTGAGAATGTACGCAGGGATTATTTTGGTATTCTTGAATTACTACTCAAAAATAGTGCGAATCCAGATGTACATGTCAATACTTATAAGCAAAGCCGGACTGTTTTACAAAGAGCCATAATGGACAATCAAACCGAAACGGTTAAGCTGCTTTTAAAACATGGAGCCAATCCAAATTTTTTAAATGAATTTAAGTTAGACCCTCTTTATTACGCTGTAGAAGCTGAGAATTATTTTATAACCGAGGCTTTGCTAAAACATAAGGCGGATTTCAGTTACCGTAAAAATGACAAAATCGTTTCTTCTTACAGCCTGGCTATCAAAAACGGGAATATAAACCTTGTAAATTTGTTTCTACAATATGGCGCACCCATCCACAGAAATGTAGATATGGCTGATGTTTACCCGGTCAATTATGCAGCAATGAAAGGGCATACGGCTATGGTAGACCTTTTCGTTAAAAATGGGTCCCCTGTCAAGGGGAAATATCCTTCAGGTCGCAGTCCCTTAATGTATGCATGCTCCGGGCGAGGCAATTCGAATGTAATTCAATATTTGTTACAGAAAGGAGCTAATATTCATTTTACCGCTAAGAATGGTATGCAGCCAGTTCATTTTCTGGCCCAAAAAGGATCAACCGCTGATTTAGCTACGATCTTGAAGAGAGGAGGCAAAATAAACACTCAAAACAACAAAGGAGAAACACCCTTGCATCTGGCAGCAAGTGCAGGAAGAGATGAAAATGTAGAATTGTTACGTTCATACGGCGCTGATGTTAAAATAAAAAATTCAGCAGGTAAAACACCACTACAGGTGGCAAAAAACAGCGCTGTCGAAGCACTTCAAAAACCACAAATTAATATGGTAATAAGTTTTATTAAAGATACCAGCAACCCGGTTGATTTACTTGATCGTATTATTAAAACCCTTCCCGACCTCAATGAAACCGACAAAAAAGGCTACACCCTCCTGGGCAGGTCCGTTCAGAAAGGAAATAGAGAAGCGGCTGCTTTTTTTCTAAAGCAGGGTTGTGATGTAAACAAGGCAAATAATAGTGGCTGGACTCCCCTCCACCTGGCATGTTATTATGGAGATTACCACACTGCCAGGTTATTGCTTAAACAGAATGCCCGGCTGGATTTAAAGACAAAAAATAAAAACACACCCTTTATGGTTGCCATTCAAAAAAGACATCTACAACTGGTGAAGCTGCTGGATAGTGCAGGTGTTGACCTGGCTGAACCCGAAAAATATTATTTGTATGCTGCTGCCAGACGTGGATATTCAGACATTACTAAATATCTTTTACAACAAGGTGCTGACCCGGCATTCAAAAATCCTTTACTAAAAGCTATCTTGGAGAAATACCCTGATATAGCCATGTTAATTCTTGATTATGAGGTGCCTTTAAATCCTGTAACCGATAAAGGAAATACCCCGTTGCATATAGCTATAAAAAGAGATTACTGGGAGCTGGCACAAAAACTGGTTAGCAAAGGGGCAAATCTTAATGCCCTCAACAAAAAGAACAATACCCCCTTGCAAACAGCTCTATACTATCCGCACACCGAAAAATACGTTAAATTCTTCATTGACTCAGGCGCTGATGTGAATTTTAAATACACTGAAGACTTTACTGTATTCTCCTACTTCACATACAGTTGTAGAAATGAAAAAATTATAAAATGGTTCCTTGATGCAGGCGCTGATGTAAAAATCCAACATGGAGATGGAATTTCTCTTTTAATGAAAGCTGCATCGAACAATGCCAATGTAGAGGTAATAAAAATGCTTGTTGATGCCGGAGCAGACATAAACGCAGAAGATGAATATAAGAACAACCTAATGCACCATGCTGCAAGGAATCGTTATTTAACTATGGTACGCTATTTTAGTAAGAAAGGATTAGATGTTAACAGTCAAAATGATAAAGGCAATACTCCGTTAATGATCGCTTCATGGCAGAAAAACCACAAAGGAACTGTAAAAATGCTTCTGGCATTAGGCGCAAAGGTCAAAGAAAAAAACAAGAAGGGAGAGACGGCCTTAATGATGGCAGCGCATTACGCAGAAAATCCCGAAATCGTTGAAATTCTGCTTGAGCATGGGGCAAAACCCGGCAGGAAGGATAAATCAGGTTATGACGCATACCATCATCTTAAAAAAAACGATAGGTATACTATGCGTAATAATCGTGATTTAGAAAAATTATTAAAACAATAATTATTTTAGGTTACACTCATTTTTTCTCCATTCCGCGCATTGTAAATAACATATTGCGGTGAATTAAATTTTTATCAAACAATTCTGATAATCTACAAATAATCGAAATTCATAAAGGTTGAAGAACTCCAAACGTAGTTGTTATTTACAATATATGATTGTGATTGCTAATATTGGGAGATTTTTTTACTTTTGATACAGTTTAGTTCCTTTTATTTAATTTGAAAATAAAAATCCATGATAAAACGAAATACTTCCAAAACTTTCTTCACCAGTCTTTTCTTATTATTTACAATATTTGTTTTAAATACAGAAATATGCTTTGCTCAAGACTCTGTAGATAAAGACAAAGGATGTTTTATGATCATGGCTGGAAAAAACACCACGAAAAATAATTCTGTCCTAATCGGACACAACAATGACCTTTCCGGGAAAGAATTTTCATATGTGCAAAAATTTCCCAGAACCCATTATGACTCGGTCGTTTTTTTTAACCTGGACAACGGATTAAAACTGGAAATTCCTGAAATAACCTTTAAATGGATGGCACTTCAAACAGAAAAAGGTTATAAAGAAGGCGATGCCATTGCAATAAATGAATATAAGGTTGCGATTGCCGGTGGTGTTTCTCTGAAGAAAGACCGAAATATGAAAGCACGCGAAGCTGACCCGTTAATTGAAAAAGGAGTATCGGGTGCCATAAGATACCTGGCTATTCAGCAAGCCAAATCGGCCAGAGAATGTGTAAAAATTATAGGAAATTATTACAATACCTATGGCATAAGTTATCCGAATGGAGTAACTATAGCAGACCCTAATGAAATCTGGTATATGGAAACAGGAGGTGGAAAGCACTGGGCTGCCGTAAAAATCCCTAATGATGCATGTTGGGTACAAGCGAACAGTTACCGGATAAATTATGTGAATCCTAACAACAATAACATGATGTGTTCGCCAGGTCTTTTAGAATTTGCAAAACAAAAAGGATTGTGGAACCCGGACTCAAGCGTTTTTAGCTTTTCTGACGCGTTTGGTGGTAGGATGGAAAAAACAGAAAAATACAAAAATTATAATTCGCACCGGTTATGGAGGGCTACCTCACTTATTGACCCTTCAATGCAAGCCACTCCCGATCAGAAAAATTTACCAGTTCATATTCAACCCGGAAACAAAATAGGAATTAAAGATATAATGAACATCCTGAGAGATGAGTACCGAAATACAAATTTTGACCCATATCTTATCGATTCACTTAAAGGCAAGATAAGACCAATTGCATCTGATAAATGTGTACACACAAGTATTGTCCAGCTAAGGAATGATTTCCCTGCAAATATTGGAGCCATCATGTGGGTTGGGATGGGCAGTCCGGTTACCACACCATACATTCCTTTGTATCTTGGTATAAATGAAATACCAGACAATTACCAGAAAAAATCCAACGAACAGGCCTTTAACATATTTAAAAAGATTGCTGATATATATTATAAAGAACCATTAAGATACAGAGATAAATTTCCTGCTATCTGGGAAAACCTGGAAAATAAAATAATAAGGGAACAAAGAAATATTGATCATATGTCTTACAGACTTTATAGAATTGATCCGAGCCAGTCAAAACATTTTATAACAGTTAATGTGGCTACAATGGCCGACGAAGGCATAGATATAGCCAATGAATTCCTGGAGTCTGAATAAAAATCAAAGGTTTATTATAGCTTTGAATGAGACAGGAGAAATGGCTAATTGAATATTTTCGCTTTTTTGCAATATTTTATTGGCTAAATCATTATTGAGAAAATACACAGCCAGATCAAATACAAACAAAAAACCACCTTGCAGGATCAGAGAATTTCCGTAACCTGTGAACCGATCTTTTTGCTTTTGAACGTTTTTGGCTCTCTCTTTCAAATAAAATCCTGCAGAGATATAAGCCAAGTCCAGACCGGCATTTAACAACAAAATACTGCTGAATTTCTGTGTTTCATTCAATGTTTCAAGCACAGAGATGTCTGCAGGACTGTTTGAAGCAGAAATGAAACCTGTCGTTGCGATCCCGGCATTAACCAGGTTCCAGAAAACATTCATCTGGTTAAAATAATATTGCTTTCCTTCTGTTTGCGTAAGCTGGTAACCACTGTAAGCAAAATTAAGGGCGGCCCAGGATCCTAAAACAATCATTCCCCGTGACTGTAAATTTAACCGCTGTTGATTTATTGATTCAATGTTGGCAGGTTCGTCCTGTGCATAAATAAAATGAAGTGTAGCCAGGAAAACAGATAAAAAAAATCCAATGCGTTTCATATTATTATTTAGAGTTTAAACAAATCAGAACTGATTTTGATCAAAAAAACTGAAAAAATATGAGTTTGATGTAAATAAAAAAGCCAGAGTACTGATATTCAAACGATTTTTTAAGCCATCAATCAATCTATTACATCAATATTTAAGAATTAGTAAAAAAACTATACGAAATAAAAAGAAATTTATATTTTTGTATTCCTGAAAAAAGA
>CAYWSJ010000075.1:0-16321 GCA_964461045.1 uncultured Bacteroidales bacterium
AATATTCAAAAAATAAGATAATGAAAGTGAGAAGGCTCATATTAATTTTTTTCTGCATTGCGTTTTCATTTCCACTTTACAGCCAAATGAAATTCTTTAACGAGGCTGAAGCAACCTATGAAGCTGGTCAATTCTTTAGAGCAGTTGATCAGTACCGGGAAGCATATGACAAAATACAGGGAACAGAGATCAAACATGAAATTATTTTTAAAATTGCAGAATGTTATCGCAAAACAGGACAACCAAGGAAAGCAAAATTATGGTATAACAAAGCCATTTCGCAGGAATATCCCAATCCAATAATTTATCTCTATTACGCGAATGCTTTAAAAACACTTGAGGATTTTGACAAAGCCATCGAAAACTACGAACTCTATAAAGAAAAAGCTCCGGACGATCCACAGGGTGAAATGGGAGTAAAATCCTGCAAACTCGCTAAAAAATGGAAAGAAAACCCCAACGGATACAAGATAGCAGAACTTAAATTCATTAACTCTACAAAAAGTGATTATGGTCCGGCTTATTCCAAAGCAGAATACAACGAAATTTTCTTTACCTCCTCAAGGGAAGAAACTCTGGGAGAAGAGGAGCATGGAGGAACCGGCCAGTATTTTTCAGATATATTTTACAGCCAGAAAGACATGTCGGGTAGATGGAGCAAACCGGAACAGGTTGGTGGTGAAATTAACACCGAAGTTGAGGAAGGGGCACCCGCATTCACCCAGGACTATATGACCCTCTATTTTACCCGCTGCGAAGTGGATAAAAAAGAAAAACTTGGATGTAAAATATTTAAATCGAAAAGAGATGGTGAAGGTTGGGAAAAACCAGAACCTCTTGCCCTGGCAAGCGATAGTTTTGTCGTGGCACATCCGGCTGTAGCCGAAAATGGCTCTACTTTATATTTTGTTTCTGATATACCCGGTGGTTACGGAAAAATGGATATCTGGAAAACTACTTTTAATGGAGAAGAATGGAGCGAACCCGAAAACCTTGGTGAAAAAATCAATACACCAGGTGATGAGATGTTTCCTTTTATGCACCCCGACGGTACTCTCTATTTTTCCTCTGATTACCACCTGGGAATGGGTGGACTGGATATTTTCAGAGCCAAGCCTACTGCCAGTGGCTCGTGGAAAATTGAAAATATGAGATACCCCATAAACAGCACATATGATGATTTTGGAATTGTCTTTCAAAAAGAAAAAGAAAAAGGTTTTTTCAGTTCCTCAAGAGACAGAAACGATCAGATTTTCTCATTTGTCCTTCCTCCTTTAAAGTTTAGTGTTGAAGGAACAGTTATCAACAAAAAAACAGATGAGCCAATATCCAATGCCTCAGTAAAACTTGTAGGGAGTGACGGAATGACTATGAGTTCGGAAACGGACAAAACCGGGGAGTTTAAGTTTATGCTCAGGGCAGAAACAGATTATGTGTTTGTAGCTTCTAAAAAGAACTTCCTTACGAATAAAGGAAAAGCCTCAACCAAAGGCCTTGACGAAAGCAAAGTGTTTGAACCGGAAATTACTTTGGCTTCGATCAAAGAACCTATTAAAATTTCCAATATCTTCTATGACTTTGCTAAATGGAACCTCAGACCTGAATCAAAAAAATCACTTGATAATTTAGTTGAAACTCTGAACGACAACCCAAGAGTGGTTATTGAACTTCGTTCACATACTGACTACCGCGGTGAGCACTGGGCCAATGTTGAATTATCAACCAAGCGTGCAGAATCTGTTGTGAATTACCTTATCGATAATGGCATTGATCCTGAAAGACTCAGAGCAAAAGGATATGCAGCTACCAAACCTAAGGAAATAGGCCCCAAACTTGCTGCCCAACATGGTTTCTTAAACGAAGGTGATGTCCTTACTGAAGAGTTTATTAAAAATCTTGAGACTGAAGAACAACAAGAAATTGCAAACCAAATTAACCGTAGAACAGAATTTAAAGTAATTGCTACGGACTACGAACCTTAAATAAATATAAATTATATAAAATACCCCGGACTGTCTGTATTTAAAACAAACCAGCAGTTTGGGGTATTCTATGTAAATTTGATGGCAAAATCATGTATTTAATGTTTTCTTATTCGTACTTTTGTAGCCAAAAACTAAAATATGCCAAAAAACTCAAGGTATAATAAAAGAGGAGTATCAGCCTCTAAAGAAGACGTTCATCAATCCATTAAGAATATCGACAAAGGGTTATTTCCGAATGCTTTTTGTAAAATTGTTCCCGATGTCTTATGTGGTAATGAAGAGTACTGCAATGTAATGCATGCTGACGGAGCAGGTACCAAATCTTCTCTGGCATATTTATACTGGAAAGAAACAGGAGACTTAAATGTCTGGAAAGGAATTGCCCAGGATGCTATAGTGATGAACCTTGATGACCTTTTGTGTGTGGGTGCCTATGACAATATTTTACTCTCATCAACTATAGGAAGAAATAAAAACCTGGTCTCCGGTGAAGTAATTTCTGCAATTATCAATGGAACAGAAGAAATTTTACAAGATTTGAGAGACCTGGGAATTAACATTTTCTCTACAGGAGGCGAAACGGCAGACGTGGGCGACCTGGTAAGAACCATTATTGTTGACTCTACAGTAACCACAAGGATGAAAAGAACCCAGGTGATTGACAATAAAAACATACAATCAGGCGATGTAATAATCGGATTGTCTGCATCGGGAAGAGCAAGTTATGAAAATAGTTATAACAGCGGAATGGGGAGCAACGGACTCACTTCCGCCAGACATGATGTGTTTGCCCATTACCTGGCTGAAAAATATCCCGAAAGCTTTGATCCTGGTGTCGACGAAAACCTTATTTATACAGGCAATTACAAATTAACAGACGAAATAGAAAAACTGGGTATCGATGCGGGAAAAATGGTCTTGTCCCCTACACGAACTTATGCACCGGTTATTAAAGAAGTTATAAAACATTATCATCCGGTTGTTCATGGAATGATACACTGTTCAGGTGGTGCACAGACTAAAGTGCTTAATTTTATTGATAACCTTCATGTAATAAAAGACAATATGTTTGAGGTTCCTGAAATATTCAAAATTATACAAAAAGAATCTCATACTGAATGGAAAGAAATGTACCAGGTATTTAACATGGGGCACAGATTTGAAATATATGTTTTTGAGGAATTTGCAGAAGACATTATACAAATTGCAAAAGATTTTGGGATAGATGCAAAAATCATTGGGCAGTGCTATTCCTCAAAGAATAAAAAACTTACAATAAACAGCCCTTACGGGAATTTTGAATATTAATAAACAATCAAAAAAAGATTTCAATAATACTGAGCTATGAGCGAGAATAACATGATATTACAGAAGCTGGAAGGTGTCAAAATGAGGTTCGATGAAGTGAGCGAACTCATAACCGATCCGGATGTCATTGCAGATATGAAAAGGTATGTAAAGCTGAACAAAGAATATAAGGAGCTGGAGCCAATTATTGAGGCTTACAACGAATATAAAAAACTGTTGAACGATATCCAGTCTGCAAAAGAACTTCTCGAAACAGAAGATGACGATGATGTCAAAGAAATGGCTAAAAACGAACTGGAAGAGCTCAACAACAGGAAAGGACCCCTGGAAGAAAAAATAAAATTCCTGCTCATTCCGAAAGATCCGGAGGATGAAAAAAATGCAATTCTCGAGATAAGAGCAGGCACCGGTGGTGATGAAGCAAGTATCTTTGCTGGTGACCTGTATCGCATGTACATGAAATATTGTGAAAATAAAAAATGGAAAGTCGAGCTTACTCATGCTTCCGAAGGAACCGTTGGGGGATTTAAGGAAGTAGTTATGAAAGTAAGTGGCAACAGTGTTTATGGAACACTTAAGTATGAATCAGGCGTGCACCGGGTTCAAAGAGTACCGCAAACTGAAACACAGGGAAGGGTTCACACCTCGGCTGCTACTGTTGCAGTTTTGCCGGAAGCGGAAGAGTTCGATGTGGAACTAAAAGATGAAGAGATCAGGAAAGATACTTTTATGTCTTCAGGACCCGGAGGACAATCTGTTAATACAACCTATTCTGCTATACGCCTGACGCACATTCCAACCGGTATTGTTGTTACCTGCCAGGATGAAAAATCGCAGCTTAAAAACCTGAACAAGGCAAAAACTGAACTTAGAACCAGGCTGTATAACATGGAGCTTGAAAAGCACAACCAGGAAATTGCATCACAAAGAAAAACCATGGTTTCAACCGGAGATCGTTCAGCAAAAATAAGAACTTACAATTTCCCGCAGGGAAGAGTAACCGACCACAGAATTAATCTCACTTTATACAATCTCGATTCAATTATGGATGGAGAAATACAGGAGATTATTGACAAACTGAGGATGGAAGAAAACGCCCAGAGGCTCAAAGAAACTGGTATAGAAGAATAAAAAAATATGAAAAGAGAAGACTTATTTCAACAAATCCTGTCTAAAGAGAGTTTTCTCTGTATCGGACTGGATTCTGATTATCAAAAAATCCCTGAACACCTAAAAATTACAGAAGAACCGCTGTTTCAGTTTAACAAAGAAATTATTGACCAAACACATAACACCTGCGTGGCTTTTAAGCTAAACACTGCATTCTATGAGGCTTTCGGAAGAGAAGGATGGGAAGCCCTGGAAAAAACAGCTGAATATATAAAAAAAAACCATCCCGAGATTTTCCTTATTGCTGATGCAAAAAGAGGCGACATAGGAAATACTTCTAAAATGTACGCCCGGTGTTTTTTTGAAAACATGAATTTTGATGCTGTTACTGTAGCACCTTACATGGGTAGTGACTCAATCAAACCATTTTTAGGCTATGAGAACAAATGGGTGATTATCCTCGGCCTGACTTCTAACAAAGGGGCAAGTGACTTTCAATTTTTCTACTCCGAGAAAGAAAAACAAAAACTATATGAAAAAGTAATTAATACCGCAAAAAACTGGGGCACAACCGACAATACCATGTTTGTTACCGGAGCAACAAAAGCAGAAGAAATAAAAAAAATCAGGAAATTGATTCCCGATCATTTTCTATTGGTCCCCGGTGTTGGGGCACAGGGAGGGAGTCTTGAAGAAGTAGCCAAAAATGGAATAAACAATAAATGCGGCTTACTGGTAAACTCTTCGCGTGGCATTATCTTCAGTGATGATTCAAAAAATTTTGGTGCTTCGGCAAGAAAGAAAGCACTGGAAATTAATAACAGCATGAAAAAAATGCTCAGTAAACTATCATAATAATAGTCATAAAACATTTATTCAAGCCGTAGGGTTCTTTCAGAATATTTTTTATCTTTGAAATAACTTCAAAGCAAGGATTATTTTATTTATGAAAAGAATACCAGAAGCATTTCTCCATTATTTATGGAAATATAAATTATTTTATACAAATGACCTCTCCACATGTAATGAGGAGCCTGTGGAAATACTTATTCATGGAGATCACAACCAGGACGCCGGACCTGATTTCCTTAACGCCAAAATAAAAATTGGTGATACACTGTGGGCAGGCAATGTGGAAATTCATATCAATTCTTCAGATTGGTATAAACACGGACATCATAAAGACAAAGCCTATGACAATGTGATACTGCAGGTTGTGTTAAATCATGACAAGGAAATTTTCAGAACTAACGGGACGCAAATTGCCACAATGGAATTAAAATTCAGTAAAAAACTATATGAAAATTATGAAACCCTGCTGTTAAATGAAAGCTGGATCCCATGCGAAGATAAAATCAAGGAAACAGAAGAATTCATTATTAATTTTTGGTTGAGCAAACTCACAATAGAAAGGTTGGAAGATAAAGCCAATCAAATAGAACAACAATTAACGAAAAATAAAAACGACTGGGAAAACACTTTTTACCAGATGCTTGCAAAGAATTTTGGCTTTAAAACTAATGGTCAGCCTTTTGAAATGCTTGCCAAGACTTTACCTTTAACCCTTCTTGCCAAACATAAAAACAACCTATTACAAGTGGAAGCGCTTTTGTTTGGTCAGGCAGGTTTTCTGGAGCAAGATCAATCCGATTCTTATACATTTTCACTAAACAAAGAATACAAACACCTGAAGAATAAATTCCGGTTAAAACCTATAGATAAACACATGTGGAAATTTTCCCGGTTAAGGCCTGCAAATTTCCCAACCATAAGAATTGCACAGTTTGCCCAGTTGATTCATAAATCGCAGAGTTTGTTTTCAAAAATAATGGAAACCTCAGAAATAAAAAGTTTACAGGAATACTTCGAGGTTACTCCATCAGAATATTGGCACAAACATTACAGGCCAGGAAAATTATCGGCGGGCAAAAAAAAGACATTGGGTGTAAATGCTTTTCATAACATTGTAATAAATACGATTGTACCCTTTCTTTTTGTGTATGGAACTTACAAAGAAAATGAAATCTACAGGGAGCGGGCGTTATCGTACTTACAAAAAATTCCTCCAGAAAAAAATAAGATTATCAAACAATGGAAAAAAATTGGAATTACAGCAGAAAATGCTTATTATTCGCAAGCATTATTGCAATTAAAAAATAATTATTGCAGGCATAAAAAATGCCTGAGTTGTGAAATAGGAAATAAAATTATTAAACAAACCAATCATGCCTAATAACAGCAATATACAACGAGCAAATTTTCGTTCGGTTTATTATGCTTTAACACTTTTGGCAGGAGTTGTTGTTGTTGGAACAATAGGATTTATTTTCATTGAGGGTTATTCATTTATTGATGCCTTTTTTATGACAATCATCACAATGTCTACAGTTGGTTTTAACGAAGTTCAACCCTTATCCCAGGCCGGTCAGATTTTTACTTCCTTTCTCATTATTTTTAGTTTTGGTATATTTGCTTATGCAGTTTCTACATTAACAAGATATGTAGTTGATGGAATATTTAGACATTACTTTATGGACACAAAAATTAAAAAACAGATTGAAAAGCTAAGAAACCACGTAATTGTCTGTGGTTATGGCAGAAATGGACGACAGGCAATGACAGAACTCACAAGGCACGGTCAAAGTGCTATCATAATCGATGATAAAGATGATATTATTGATGAAATAAGGAATCAACGTGATGTGCTCTATATTCATGGCAATGCTACAAGTGATGATATTCTGCAAAGTGCAAATATTGAAAATGCAAGAGCCCTTATAGCAGCACTACCAAACGATGCCGACAACCTTTTCTTAGTTCTGACAGCCAAAGAATTAAACCCTAACCTGAAAATAATCAGCCGCGCATCGGAGGCACATTCCGACAAAAAATTAAAAATGGCTGGCGCAACCAATGTCATTATGCCTGACAGAATTGGCGGGCAACGTATGGCTAAATTAGTTACACAACCAGATGTTATCGATTTCCTGGATCATATCATGCTTCAGTCTACAGAAGAAAACCATATCGAAGAAATTTCCTGCAACAGATTAAAAAGCTGCTTCGTGGAAAAAAGTATCGGAGAATGGGCCATCAGGCAAAATACCGGAGCCAATATTATAGGAATAAAAACACGCGGCAAAAAATATATAGTAAATCCTTCACCCGATGTGAAAATTTCTTCCTATGATCAGCTTTTTGTTTTAGGCAGCATGGATCAGATTCAGAAATTGACAGATATTTTAACCGGAAAAATTTCTCTCTAATGATCCTAAATCACATTTAATTAAAACTTTTTATAACAATTCATTGATTAGTAAAAAAAAATAAATAATTTTGCATTCTTGTTTTATTCAAGAAAATTGTATACAAATAGAAAATACTATGAGCATTACAGCAGAGAAAAAGAAAGAAATTTTTAAGGAATTTGGTGGTTCCCAGGAGAACACAGGAACACCTGAGAGTCAGGTTGCTTTATTCACACAAAGAATCACAGATTTAACAAATCATCTGAAGAACCACAAAAAAGACCACAGTACAAGAAGAGCTTTACTTAAACTGGTAGGTAAAAGAAGAAAATTATTAAACTACCTACAGAAGAAGGATATTGAGAGATACAGAGCTCTTATTAAAAAACTGAAATTACGTAAATAATAAAAAGAGGCAATCCTTGAATTGCCTTTTTTTATTCAATTTCCACATTTTATATCTTACCAGAAAACAAAAATTATGAAAAAACCTATAGAAAGATCAATAGATTTAGGAGAAGGACGAAAAATAACAATTGAAACAGGAAAATTAGCAAAACAGGCAGATGGGTCTGTCGTTGTAAAAATGGGCAGAACAATGCTTCTTGCAACAGTTGTGTCCGCCAAAGAGGCAAAAGAAGATGTTGATTTCATGCCTCTTACTGTAGAATATAGAGAAAAATATGCCTCCTTCGGAAGATTCCCTGGCGGTTTTCTGAAGAGAGAAACAAGACCCTCCAATTACGAAATTCTTACTGCCAGACTGGTAGACAGAGTATTAAGACCACTCTTCCCGGATGATTATCATGCGGATACTTTTGTTACAGTAAATCTTATTTCAGCAGATAAAGATGTAACTCCAGATGCGCTGGCCGGATTGGCTGCCTCAGCTGCTCTGACCGTTTCAGATATTCCTTTTGAAGGACCCATTTCTGAAGTACGTGTTGCAAGAATAAACGGACATTTTAAAGTTAACCCAACTTTTTCAGAACTGGAAGAAGCTGATATGGATATTGTTGTTGGAGCCAGCCTCGAACATGTTATTATGGTAGAAGGTGAAATGGATGAGGTTTCTGAAGAAGAAATGCTGGAAGCCATTAAATTCGCCCATGAAGCAATTAAAATGCACTGTATTGCGCAAAAAGAACTGGCTGAAGAATTAAAAGTTGAAACACGCGAATATGATCATGAAGAAAAAGACGAAGAGCTGGAAAAAAAGATAAAAGAAACAGCTTATTCAAAAATTTATGAAGCTGCCAAATCAAATAAAGGGAAACATGAACGCTCAGAGGCTCTTGACACTATAAAAGAAGAGATCATTGAAAAGGAAATTGAAGAAAAAGGCGAAGAAGAAATAAATGAGGCCCTTATCAATCGATATTTTCATGATGCTGAAAAAGAAGCTGTAAGAGATCTTGTACTTAAAGAAGAAATAAGAGTAGACGGAAGAAAATATGATGAAATCAGACCCATTTGGTGTGAAGTAGATTATTTGCCAGCTGCTCACGGCTCAGCTATATTTACACGTGGTGAAACACAATCATTAACTACTGTCACATTAGGCACAAAGCTTGACGAGCAGGTTATAGACGAGGTGCTGGTACAGGGAACTGAAAAATTTGTTCTGCATTATAACTTTCCGCCATTCTCTACCGGCGATGCAAGGCCAGTAAGAGGCGTTAGCAGAAGGGAAGTAGGACATGGTAACCTGGCCCACAGAGCACTAAAGAAAATGATTCCAGGGGAACCTGAAAATCCATATGCTGTCCGCGTTGTTTCTGATATCCTTGAATCAAACGGATCATCATCAATGGCTACTGTATGTGCAGGTACGCTGGCTTTGATGGATTCAGGTGTTCAGATTAAAAAACCAGTATCCGGTATTGCCATGGGACTTATCACAGACGAATCAGGAAAATACGCGGTGCTTAGTGATATTCTCGGTGACGAAGATCACCTTGGCGATATGGACTTTAAAGTAACCGGAACAAAAGACGGTATTACAGCCTGCCAAATGGATATTAAGATTGCCGGACTTTCCTACGAAATTATGGGAAAAGCATTGGAACAATCTAAAACAGGCAGACTCCATATTATGGACAAAATGCTGGAGACATTACCGGAACCAAGACCCGAATTTAAGCCTCATACTCCGAGAATGGAACAAATTCAAATTCCTAAAGATATGATAGGTGCTTTGATTGGGCCGGGTGGTAAAATCGTACAGGAAATACAGGCTGAAACTGAAACCACAATCAATATTGAAACAGCCGATGATTACGGTATTGTCGACGTTTTTGCTGAAAGTAAAGAACAAATAGAAAAAGCAATGGACAGAATTAATGCCATTGTTGAAGTTCCGGAAGTAGGAAAAGTATACAACGGAACTGTAAAATCTATCGTAAATTTCGGCGCTTTTATTGAAATTCTCCCAGGAAAAGAAGGGCTGCTTCATATTTCCGAAATTGACTGGAAACGAATTAACAGAGTGGAAGACGTACTTAAAGAAGGACAGGAAATTGAAGTAAAATTAATTGGAGTAGATAAACAAAGTGGAAAATTAAAACTTTCCAGAAAAGTACTTCTCCCAAAACCCGAAAATAAAGACAATCAAAAAAAATAAAAGCTGAATAGTTATTAAAAAAAGCTGTCTCGGAAATATTTTTTCAGGCAGCTTTTTTTTATTTCACTCTCTATCGATGTTCCTTTGATATTTTTTATTTTCTTTATTATATTTACTACTCATTATTAACCACGAAAATTCAATTAAAATACAGACTATGAAAAAAATAATAGCATTCTCATTAGTTGCAACAGCACTGGTATTCTTTGCCTGCAAACAAAGCAAATTCGATTACCCCAAAACCAAAAAGGTGGATACTGTTGATGAATACTTTGGTGTTAAAGTAGAAGATCCCTACAGATGGTTAGAAAATGACACCGCAAAAAAAGTTGAGCAATGGGTGAAAGCTCAGAATGAAGTTACTTTTAACTATCTGGAACAGATACCTTACAGAAATAAAATAAAAGAACGGCTCACAGAAATATGGAATTATGAGAAGAAATCGGCTCCAATGGAAAAAAGCGGAAAGTATTTCTTCTTTAAAAATGATGGATTACAAGATCAAAGTGTTCTATACATGACTGAAGACCTGGATAAAGAAGCAAAAGTAGTCCTGGACCCAAATAAATTCTCTGAGGATGGTTCTGTCTCTTTAGCCGGATTTTCCGTATCCAACGATGGCAAATATATGGCTTATTCAATTTCCAGAGGTGGTTCAGACTGGAGAGAGGTACTTATCAAAGATCTTGAAAAAGATAAAAAACTGGATGATCACCTGAAATGGATCAAATTTTCAGGAACAGCCTGGTATAATGATGGCTTCTTCTATAGCCGGTATGATGAGCCTAAAGAGGGAGGTAAACTATCAGAGGCAGTAAAAAACCATAAAGTTTACTATCATAAATTAGGAACAAGCCAGGAAAATGACAAACTCATCTTCCAGAAACCCAAACATCCAAAAAGAAATTACTCTCCGGATGTTTCTAAAGATGAAAAGTATCTTTATATCTACGAAACAAAATCGACGCACGGGAATAATATTTATATTAAAAACCTGGAAAAAGATGCACAGTTCGTAAAATTAACAACCGGGTTTAAATACGAATACAACATTATCGGGCACAGAGGAGACAAATTAATTGTCCGAACCAATTACAATGCCCCAAAGTACAAAGTAGTAAAAATTGACGTACATAAAAGAGACGTTGGTAACTGGCTTGAAATGATCCCCGAGAAGAAAGATGTTCTCAGATCTTGTAAATTAATTGGCGATAAGTTAGTAACAACTTATTTAAAGGATGCTCACAGCCAGCTAAAAGTATTTAATATGGATGGGGATTTTGAATACGAAATTGAATTACCAACCCTTGGAAGTGTAAATTCTATAAGTGGCAACCAGGAAAGCAGCAGGATGTTTTATTCTTTTACTTCTTTTACAAAGCCCACGCAAATATGGAAATACAACCTGAAGACTAAAAAATCTGAATTATACTTTAAGCCAGATATAAACATTGATGCAGAAAATTATGTAACCAAACAAGTCTTTTACAAAAGTAAAGATGAAACTCCAATTCCCATGTATATAGTCCATAAAAAAGGACTGAAAAAAGATGGGAACAACCCGGTATTCCTTTATGGATATGGAGGATTTAATATAAGCCTCACTCCTTCTTTCAGTTCCAGCAGAATGGTCTGGCTTGAAAACGGAGGAATTTTTGCTATGGCAAATCTCAGAGGAGGTGGCGAATATGGAGAAAAATGGCACAGACAAGGGATGAAATTAAACAAACAAAATGTTTTCAATGATTTTATTAGTGCTGCTGAATTCATGGTTGACAGTAATTACACCAATAAAAACAAAATTGCTATACATGGAGGATCAAACGGAGGATTGCTTGTGGGAGCAGTAACGAATCAACGACCTGATCTTTTTGAAGTAGCAATTCCTGCTGTAGGTGTTATGGATATGCTGAGATATCACAAATTCACAATTGGCTGGGCATGGGTTGATGAATATGGCTCCAGTAAAGATTCAATTCATTTTGAAAATCTTTACAATTATTCGCCTCTTCATAATATCAAAAAGGATTCTGAATACCCGGCTGTGCTTGCTTTAACTGCAGATCACGACGACAGAGTGGTTCCCGCTCATTCCTTTAAATATATTGCTACCCTGCAGGAAAAATATAAGGGAGAAAACCCAACAATGATAAGAATACAAACAAAAGCAGGGCATGGAGCAGGTAAAGCTACAAGCGTAAAAATAAATGAAGAAGCAGACATGTGGGCATTTACATTTTATAATATGAATGAAAAGCCCAAATATTAAAATAAGTTATAGTAAAATTAAGATAAACAGAAATTCCCGTCAAATTATCTCTTAGACGGGAATTTCTATTAACCATGGTGAAACCAATACTATTTTGAATTACAATTACCTAGTTATTGAAGGAAATATAGGAGCAGGAAAAACCTCGCTGGCAAAAAAAATAGCAGACGATTATCAAGCTCATCTGATCCTTGAACAATTTGCTGATAACCCTTTCTTACCAAAATTTTATAAAAATCCGGAGAAATATTCTTTCCATGTAGAACTTTCATTTTTAGCAACCAGATTTGAACAGTTAAAAAATGAGATCCCTAATAAAAACCTCTTTAAATCATTCACCCTTGCCGACTTTTACTTTATCAAGTCACTCATTTTCGCTAAAGTGACACTATCAGAAAGTGAATTTAACCTTTACCGGCAAATATTTAACATTATATATAAATCATTGCCCAAACCAGATTTGTTTATCTATCTGCATCAGAATGTGGATCGATTAATGGAAAATATTCAAACAAGAGGCAGAAGCTACGAACAAGATATTCAAAAAGATTATCTGAAAAAATTACAGGATGAATACTTTCATTTTTTAAAACAACAACAAAATATGAAAATATTACTTTTAGACGTTAGTAATCTTGACTTTATAAACAAAAACGCTGATTATAAGAAAATTACAGAATCTATTTTTAACTATAAATATAAACCAGGTATTAACAGGGTCATTTTTTGATACTGCAATACCAAATAATTTTCATATATTTATTTTTATTTTAAGTAAAACATTATTAAGTTTGTACTTTAAGTAAACTCTAAATGAAAAACTTAATTCAAAACAAATAATTTGAGGCAACTATGAAAAAATTAAATCTATTAACAACTTTTCTGATTACAGCCTTCGTACTTAGCAGTTGCGGTGGCCTGGACAAAATGAAAGAGGAATATGGCACTCTTCAATTTACTTCTACACCAGAGACATTAGAAATGCATGGTGGAAAAGTTAGTTATGAAATTAAAGGTGAAATACCGCCAGAGTGGTTTGATAAAAAGACAATTGTTGAATTTACTCCAGTTTTAACATATGAAGGCGGAGAAGAAACTTTTACATCTAAAACTTTTCAAGGTGAGAAAGTAGAAGCAAATAATAAAGTAATTGCTTTTGAAACTGGTGGTCAAATTGATTTTAGCGAAGAATTTGACTATTCAAAAGAAATGAGAGCATCTCAGCTTATGATGAGAGGTGTAGCTACTCGCGGAGAGGATGAAATGGTAATGCCCGAAATTCCTGTGGCTAAAGGAATCATTGCTACTCCAAACCTTGTTATGATGGATCCAAAGCCAGTTATGGCTCCGGATAAATTTATCCGCGTAACAACCAGCGAGAAAAAAGCTGATATTCATTATCTTATCCAAAGAGATAATTTAAGAAGATCAGAATTAACCCAGGAAGACGTCAAGAAATTAGAAGAGTTCGTAAAAGAAGTTGAAAATGCTGAAAACAAAAGCTATAAAGAAATCCTGATTTCTGCATATGCTTCTCCTGACGGACCGATGGATCTGAACGAAAAACTTTCCAAAGGCCGAAAAGGTTCTGCAAACTCTTATCTTGACAAGGTAGTTGATAAGAAAAAGCTTAGTGAAGAAGATGCTAAAAAATTATATCAGGCAAAAACAACTACTGAAGACTGGGAAGGATTTAAAAAACTTGTAGAAAACTCAGATATTGAAGATAAAGATCTGATCCTGAGAGTTCTTTCAATGTATTCAGACCCTGAAGTAAGAGAAAAAGAACTTGAAAACATGGCCAAGACCTGGGAAGTATTAGCTGAAGATATTCTTCCTAAGTTAAGAAGATCTGACCTTAACATTACTATCGAACAAATAGGTTTCTCAGATGAAGAAATCAAAGATTTTGTCGAAAATAATCCTGATACCCTTAACAAAGAAGAATTGCTTTATGCAGGATATCAATTATTCTCAGATCTTGACAAGCAACTTAAAGTATTTGAACTTGCAGCAGAAAAAGCACCCAAGTGTGCAAGAGCTTATAACAACATTGGTTATGTAAAAATTAAACAGGAAAAATTTGACGAAGCCAAAGAAGCTCTTGAAAAAGCCAATGAATTAAAAGAAGGTGATGCTAAAATTACCAACAACCTAGGTGTTATCGCACTGGAAAATGGTAAAGTTGAAGAAGCCAAAGAACTTTTCCAGGATGCTACAGATGCTGGAAAACAAGTTGAATATAACTTAGGTATTATAAGCATTAAAGAAGGTGAATATGAAGCTGCTATAAATTACTTAAACAGCTACAATTCTTTCAACACTGCTTTAGCAATGGTATTGGGTGGAAAACTTAATGAAGCCAACACAATGCTTGACGGACTTAAAGATGACAAAGCAATGAATTATTATCTGAAGGCCGTAGTAGCAGCACGTAATAATAATGAAACAGAAGTATTTGATAATCTCAGAACAGCTATTGGTAAAGATGAATCTTTAAAAGAATTAGCTGCAACTGATATGGAATTCTTAGACTATCTGCAAAATGATACATTCAAATCCATTGTTGGAGGAGAATAATAATCATTAATAAACACAAAAAAAGGCTGCGGAATTGCAGCCTTTTTTTTATGCTTTAAATTTTATTTATCGGAGTAAATTATAAAAATGGTATAGAGTAATTCCCACACTAACTGAAATATTGAATGAATGCTTGGTCCCATGCTGTGGTATTTCTATACAATTATCAGACTGGTTCACTATTTTCTGTTGTACCCCTTTCACCTCATGACCAAAAACCAATGCGTACTTTTTATTTTGTGAAGGGATAAATTCAGTGAGTTGGATACTATTTTCAGCTTGCTCAACAGAATAAATATCATAGTTGTTTTTCTTCAATACATCAATTGCCTCCTGCGTCGTTTCAAAATATTCCCAATCAACAGAATCAGTAGACCCAAGAGCCGTTTTATGAATATCTCTGTGAGGTGGTTTCGCTGTAATACCACATAAATATATTGCTTCAATTAAAAAGGCATCGCTGGTTCGAAAAACCGATCCTACATTATTGAGGCTTCTTACATTATCCAGGACCACAACAATCGGATATTTGCTGGTAGCCTTAAATTCCTCTATGCTCCTTCTTTGCAGTTCACTGTTTTTTAATTTTCGCATGTAAAATCATTTATGCGCAAAATTAATATTTTCTAAAACAAAAGTTTCAGCAAAACTCAACCTTAATCTTTTTTCTTTATCTTTCTATAAGTTTCCATCCCTCCCAATGATCCTTCGCAGGTAACCCAACATTAACGCGAGGTTTCTGCTCTTTATTATTAACCAGGACAGAACGCATACTCACTCTGTTCTCTACATAATCGGGAAGTTCAGAGCAAGATACTCGTCCTTTTGTTTCATTGATTTTTTTCAGCAAATAATATGTAAATATTCCATGTGCCTTACTATTATAAGGCAGATCTGATTGTCTTTCGCTACTGGCTAAGAAAACAACAACTTTTCCATTCAATTTGCATTTTCAACAACCTTTTCCTTATTTTCTTCAGATTGTGGTTTCCAAACTATAAGAGAACCCGGATCAATCCAGCTAAATTGATACTTAGTAAAATCTACTGATTCATTATGCACTATAAACTTTTCATGACTTTGATAATCGGGAATATAACTTTTGTTTGGTTCCAAAGAATATTCATAAGAAAAACAAGAACTCAATAAAACCAAAAGAAAGATAATAAATGTAAAATTTCTTATTCGTTTCATATAT
>CAYWSJ010000076.1:0-1566 GCA_964461045.1 uncultured Bacteroidales bacterium
AAAGACAATAAAAAAAGGGATGCCTTATTCGACATCCCCTTTTTTTATTTATTATTTCAATTTGAAGCTAGCGAGTAACCTGGAATTTTCTTGTCACAATTCTCTCGCCATTTGTTTCAATAGATATCAGGTAAATACCAGATTCAAGCTGACCAGCATTGTAATTCAATACCTGTTTTCCGCTAACCTGTGCATTCGGACGGAGCGTAGCTACCTGAACACCCAGTAAGTTATAAATATTGATTTCTAAATCTTTGCTGGATGACTCAAATTCAATATTTAAATTAGTGCTTACAGGATTTGGATAAATGGAGAAATTAATTTCTCTTGCCAGATCCTCAATACTCGTAACTGGTTCAGTATAAACCTGTAATTCAATCAAATCACCCCCTGAAGGTAAGGCAGCAAATAGACCAAATGCCGGTCCATCACCATTGTTTGAAGGTGTAAGGAATCCGGAAGCTACAACAACTATAGCTGAATCTGCCAGACCAAGTGAATCAAGATATCCTTTGTATCGCTGTACAGTGGAAGAACCGGTTTCATCCTGAATATCAAGAATATAATCAGCAGTCGCCAGTTCAAGATAACCAGTTGCATATTCTCCAAATGCGATGTCATCGACAATTGTCCCTGCCGGAACAGATGATTCATAAACATCTACAACCGGGGCATCAGTAGATCCGTGATAAACGAGCACATCTGTATTGCCTGCAGAAGAAGCCATTTTTCTTGCTCCTTCAAAGACATCAATATCAAATGCTTTAATAGGATCATAACCTGAAGTACTTACCAGACCAGAAGCTATTAATTCATAATTCATATCTGCTTTCAGGTTGTAAGTGTATTTTGCCAGAGCATCTACAGTATCAGTACTGCTTGAAGGCTGTACTGAGATATCAAAATTAACACCTGCTGTTACTTCTACAAAAGGAGAAGCTGTGCGGAATGCAAAATCGTCTAGTAATATTTGATCGTTCTTGTAAATATCAACAGATGAAGCAGCAGCATCAGCTGAATTGTGAATTACCTGAACCATTGCTTTTGAAGTAGTTTCAGAAGGTAATTCTACTAATTCGCCACCTGAAGGAAGCGCTGCATATAATCCAAATGCCGGTCCGTCATTATTTGATGAAGGATCCAGGAATCCGGAAGCTACAACAACCAATGCTGAATCTGTCAATCCCAGGGTGCTTAATGGGGCAGAAAATTGTGCTACAGCTGTGTATCCCGTTTCATCCTGTATTTGTAAGGAGTAATCAGCAGTAGCCAGTTCAAGATAATCGGTTTTAAATTCACCATAACTCAGGTCATCGACTAATTGTAAACCGGCATTGGGTTCTGTTACGTCAACTGTTGGAGCATCGGTAGAACCATGATAAACAAGCACATCTGTTTCATCGCTATTCATGGCCATTTCTCTGCCCATAGCAAAAACATCAATTTCAAATGGGGTAGCCGGATTGTAACCACTTCCACTTACGATTCCTGAGGCAACCAAAACATAAGTCTCATCTGGTTCAAGCGTTGTAGTTAAGTTATAAATGCTTTCTGAAGAACTGCTGC
>CAYWSJ010000076.1:1666-16243 GCA_964461045.1 uncultured Bacteroidales bacterium
TCATCTGGTTCAAGCGTTGTAGTTAAGTTATAAATGCTTTCTGAAGAACTGCTGCTTGTACCGGGTGCAACATCAATACTGATTTCAGTATTGGCCGGAGCATCAATAAATGGCGATGCAGTGCGGAAAGCAAAGTCATCAATCAGCATTTCATCATTCAGGTAAACATCTACAGTGTCAGCAGCCAAATCAGCTGAATTGTGAATTACCTGCACCCTTGCATCTGACTCGGGCAAAGCAACCATTTCTCCTCCTGAAGGAAGCGCAACGTATAACCCAAAACCAGGGCCGTCGCTGTTCACTGAAGGATCTGCAAAACCGGATGCTACAACAACTGCTGCTGCATCATCTAAGCCTAAGGTTGATAGCGGAGCATCATAGGCAAACAAATTGGCAGAACCGGTTTCATCTCTTACCTGTAAATAATAATCTGCTGTTGGCAATTCAAGGTAACCGGATGAAAACTCACTGTAAGCAATGTTATCAACAAGGTTTGCAGGGCCTGTAGCTTCATAAACATCTACGGTCGGGGCATCTGTTGATCCGTGATAAACCAAAAGGTCTGTATTACCACTTTGAGCAGCTTGCTCCTGTCCCATTCCATAGACATCAATATCGAATGCAGTGGATGGATTGTAACCGCTTCCACTAACAATTCCTGAAGCAACTAAAATATAAGTCTCATTAGCAGTAAGCGTAGTCTGCATATTATAGATTGTATCATCTACGCTAGTACTGGTTTTTGGAGCAACTCCGATATTGATAGAAGTTTCTGCCGGAGCATCAATAAACTCTGTGGCATTTCTAAAAGCAAAGTTGTCTAAAAGGATCGATCCGTTCAGATAAATATCCACTGAATCAGCTGCATTATCAGCAGAATTGTGGATTACCTGTACTCTGGCTGTGCTCTGCGCGAACACTGTAGAAACACTTAAAATAAGTGCTAATACGATAAAAGTAAATTTTGTTTTCATAGTATTTATTTGTTTAATTTTGTAAACATGATTTTAAACATTTAAAACTTGTTATTGTTGAATAAAAACCATTATAAATTAGGAAAATATAAATAATTACATCTTTAATCAATAAAAACAACCCTTTCAATATGTTTAATGTTTAATATTTCTAAATAAACAAAAACAAATTATAATTGAATTTTTAAAGTTTTTGTGTTTTTTTTATAGGGAAATTTTAGTTTAGCGGGTCATATATATAACTGATAACAAAAATCCCGGATTATGAAACATACCAGCACATTATTAATCATTCTATTAGCATTTTCCAGCTTATTTTCCCAGGAAAAACCAATTGAAATAAAGGCACAATTGTTTGCCAAAAACATCATCTCAACAGGCATGTATGAAAGAGACGCCGCCCTTTCTCCTGACGGAAAAGAATTTTACTTCACCATCAGCCTGAACAGAACTGTAACACATATTGCCTTTAGCAAATTAAGAAACGGAAAATGGACCCAACCGGAAATTGCAGAATTTTCAGGTAAATACCACGACCTTGAACCTGTCTTTCATCCCGACGGACAAAGATTATTTTTTGTTTCTAACAGACCCGTGAATAGAAATAATGACAAAACAAAAGACTTTGACATCTGGTATGTAGAACGAAAAGACAATTCCTGGGGAAAACCTAAAAATTTAGGAGCTCCGGTTAACTCTCAGGCCAATGAATTTTATCCCTCTTTTACCCGTGATGGAACAATTTATTTCTGCGCCAGGTATAAAGATTCAGAAAATGGTGAAGATATTTATTATTGCCCATTCAAAAATGGAAAATACCAAGCTCCGGTGAATATGGGAGATTCTATAAATACTCCTTCAGGAGAATATAATGCATTTATTGCACCGGATGGTTCTTATATTATGTACAACACCCACGGAAGGGGTAAAGGATTCGGAAGTGGTGATATCTATATCTCATTTAAAAACAACAACGGTGAATGGATGCAACCGATTAACATGGGAAGTAAAATTAATACACCCCAGTTTGAATTTTGTCCCAGCTTATCGGCAGACGGAAAATATCTCTTTTTTACCAGCCAGAAGACAAATCCGGAAATTGCAAAAGGATGCCGTTCTTATGAAAAATTCAAAAAATTTCACAATAAACCTCAAAATGGTAACGCAGATATTTACAGAATAAGTACAAAAATTATCAAAATCCTTAAAAAGAAAGTAAGCAAATCAAAAACTACCTCTTCCATAAATACAAATTTATTTGTTTTATAATAAGCTACGATAATCTTGAATTTGAGTTGAGCCCAACTTTTGAGTAGATTAGTAATAACCAGCAAAGCCTGGTTATTATTTTACAAATTAATAATAATTATCGTTTTTCAATAATTTATTTTTGTTTTTTAATAATTATTTATATTTTTGCAATAATAAACAATCAAGAAATATAATTAAATGGAGCCTTTATGGAAACAAAAAAACGACTTATCAATATTTTAGCAGGAATATCTAAAATCGTACTGATCCTATCGATAGTTTTTGTCACAGCTATCTTTACTATCATCTCTATTCAGCTTCTATCTGAAAAAAGCAGCACTTATAATAAGGAATATGTTTCTGTAAACCTTGTACATGAATATAATGCATCATTGACTTTGGATACCGAGATATCTTACAGAAACGGGGAATCAATAAATACAAAAATAAAAACATCAACGATCTCAGCCCCTATTATTCTTAAAGGGTCAAAGACAATGACCATTCTATATTTAATTTTGCTTCTATTGTTATTGGGTAATGTAATTTTTCTTATTTATCAATTTTATAAAATATTCATCGGATTAAAACAAAGCCAAAAACAAGGAACTTTTTTCTTTAAAAATATTTATATACACATTAAATGGGTTGCCTATAGTATCTTTGCTTTTGCCGGGATTGAGATTCTAAACAAGTTATTCTTCTATTATTCGATTAAAAAAATTGAAATACTTAATCAAACAGCGGACACTTCAATTACTTTTGGTTCTGATACTTTCATAAACATCTTCTTTGGCCTGGTAATTTTATTAATTGCAGCAATATTCCGGGAAGGTTTAAAACTAAAGCAAGAAAACGAATTAACTATTTAAAATTTTACTTATGCCAATAATAGTAAATCTAGATGTAATGATGGCCAAAAGAAAAGTGGCATTGAAAGATTTAGCCAATGAAATCGGGGTTACACAAGCCAACCTGTCAATACTAAAAACAGGTAAAGCCAAAGCTATACGATTTTCAACTTTAGAGGCCATCTGCAAAGCACTGGATTGTCAGCCCGGAGATATACTTGAATATAAACCAGAATAAACAAAAAACAAATAAAACATAATATTTACATGTAATTATTTATACCAAAAATCAACTAATTAACAAATAAAAAATTTTAATGGTTAACCAAAAATAGAGAGATATCCTCTCATGGGATAATTATATCAAAAATCTAATGAAATGGAACTAACAATTAACAATTTATCAAAAACTTACCCAAACGGTGTCCAGGCTTTAAAAAACATTGACCTTAACATTTCTACCGGAATGTTTGGTCTCCTGGGACCCAACGGGGCAGGAAAATCTACTCTCATGCGTACTATAGCTACATTACAGGAAGCTGATGAGGGTATGGTAAAATTCAATGGCTCAAATATAATGACTGAAAAAATTCAATTGCGCAAACAACTGGGGTATCTGCCACAGGAATTTGGATTCTATCCGAAAGTGACAGCAGAAAACCTTTTGAATCATTTTGCAGAATTGAAAGGAATAACCGGCAAGACAGAAAGAAAAAAACTGGTTGATAAATTACTGGAGCAAACCAATCTGACACAAGCCAGAAAAAAGAAACTCAGCACTTTTTCAGGCGGTATGAAGCAACGTTTCGGTATTGCCCAGGCGCTGCTTGGGGACCCGAAACTCATTATAGTTGATGAACCGACTGCCGGCCTGGACCCGGAAGAACGAAACCGTTTTCACAACATTCTTAGTGAAATAGGCGAAAACATAGTTGTAATCCTTTCTACTCATATTGTGGATGATGTAAGCGACCTTTGCACTGACATGGCAATTATGAATTACGGGGAAATTCTGTTAAAAGGAAGCCCTTCAGAACTCATTGAAGAAAAGAAAGGAAAAATATGGAAAAAAATTATAAACAAATCAGAACTTGAAGACCAGGTAAAAAAATACAATGTAATCTCCACCCGGTTATTTACCGGAAAAATAATCATTCATGTTGAAAGCGAGACAAAACCTGGTGAGTCATTTGAGATTCACAACCCAACACTGGAGGATGTGTACTTCGCTCAAATTAAAAACAATCATACAAACTCCTAAAATAAACGAACTATGTTTTGGCAAATATTCACTTATGAACTAAAATACAAATTCAGCCGGCTGGGAACCTATATCTACTGGCTGGTATTATTCCTTTTTATGTTCCTAATCATCAGCGCTCTTGGCGGGAACATTGAAAATATGAGTGTAAGCATCGGGGGTTTAGGGGGCAAAGTAAATATTAATTCTCCATACATTATTACAATACTAAATGTAAGCTTTGGTTATATGGCTATGATACTGCTCCCGGCAACTATAGGCACCAGCATTTACAGGGATTTTAAAAACAACACACACACCATCTTATATTCATATCCAGTAAGTAAAGCCGGATATCTTGGCGGACGTTTTCTGGGCGCTTTTATTCCTACAATGTTTATCTTCTCAGGTCTTATTCTTGGGTGTATGACTGCTATGCAAATGCCCTGGATCGACCAGGACAGTCTGGGAGCTTTTCGCTTAAGTGCCTATATCCGTCCTTTCTTTACAAGCATGGTGCCAAATATCTTGATTACAGGGCTTATTATTTTCTCCCTGGCATCACTTACAAGGGAACTTTTAGCTACTTATATGGGATGTATCCTTATTATAGTCTTGTATGGAATTGGGGGAAGCCTGCTGGAAGGTGTTGAAAACCAGTCAATAGCTTCTCTCATTGACCCGTTAGGAAGTTCAGCTATGCAAAATGCTGTTGAATACTGGACTGTAAATGAAAAAAACGAACAGCTTGTTCCGCTAACCTGGCATTTTATAGCAAATCGTTTAATATGGATTACCTTTGCAGGCGTTTTGTTTGGTATTGCTTTTCAAAGGTTTAAATTTACACAACAGGTATTCAGTTTCAAAATACGCAAAAAATCCCGGCTGCTTCTAAACCGTTTTCAGCCTGTTTCAAAATACGTTTCTATTCAAATACCCAGGGTAAAACGCAATTTTTCCTTTAAAAGCCGGCTAAAACAGCTTATAAGCTTAAGCAATAATGAGTTCAGAAACATAATACGCAATCCCTATTTTATTGCCATCATACTCACCGGAATAATTCTGTTGATAGTGAATGCCTCCAGCATTGGCAAGATGTACGGAACGACTACATTCCCGGTTACTTATAAAGTTATGGAGACTCTTGGCAGTACGTTCTATCTGTTCCTGCTGATAATCATAACTTTTTATGCAGGTGAACTGGTGTGGCGTGAAAGAGACAATAAAACAGATGGCATTATCAATTCAATGCCTTTGCCAAACTGGATATTTTATTCATCAAAACTTTCCGCATTAATGATGGTAGGTATAGTTATTATGCTCATCATCATGATTTTCGGATTATTAGTACAAATATTCAATGGCTTCTTTGACTTTCAGATGGGTGTCTACCTGGCTGAACTCGCGATGCTCTATATCGATTTTATCTTATTGGGAATATTAGCTGTAACCATACATACTTTGGTAAACAACAAATATGTCGGGCATTTTATTTTGGTAATCTACTTCCTGATGGAAATGTTTATGGGGCAATTCGGCCTTGAACACAATCTTTATAAGTTTAATTCAAACCCATCCATTATGTATTCAGCAATGAATGGGTACGGACACTTCGTAGGGCCCTACCTGGTTTTTAAAGCTTACTGGGCAAGTTTTGCAGTTATTCTGGGCATTTTGAGTAATCTTTTGTGGATCAGAGGTAACGAAACGAACTGGAAAAACAGGATTTTTCAAATGAAACAACGATTTACAAAACCTGCAAAAATCGGACTACTTACAGCATTGATAGCCTTTGTCGGCTTAGGTGGATTCATCTTTTATAACACGAATATTCTTAATGAATTCAATACCACTAAAGATTCAAGAGAAATGCGTGCCGAATATGAAAAACAATATTCCAGGTATGCTGAAATGATACAACCCAGGATAACAGATGTAAATGTAAATCTGGATATCTATCCGGAAAAAAGAGATTTTAAATTCAATGGATACTATATCTTAAAAAACAAATCGAACAGTCCCATTGATTCTGTCATCATATCGCAAAATAATGAAACCATTATCAATAATTTAAATTTCAACCGGGAAACTGATATGGTGCTGAATGATGAGGATAAAGGATTCTATATTTATCATTTTAATACCCCTATCCTGCCTGGTGATTCAGCCAGATTAGATTTTAACATTGAATATATTACCAGGGGATTTCAAAACAATGGATCAAACACAGATATACTGAAGAACGGAACATTCATCCATAGTGATTATTTACCTGTTATAGGCTATCTTTCTTCTATGGAACTGGAAAGGGAAAAAATAAGGAAGGAATATGGCCTTCCTCCCAAAAAGCCAATTGCATCGATAAATGATACAAGTGCACGCATGGATACTTATATTGCGAACAACAGCGACTGGGTAAATTTTCAGACAACAGTCAGTACAACAAACGGTCAGACCGCAATTGCTCCCGGATATTTAACAAAAAAGTGGGAGAAGAACGGACGTACCTACTATCATTATCAGACAGAATCAAGGATATTAAATTTTTTCGCTTGGCTTTCAGCAGATTATACGATCAAAAAAGATAAATGGAACAATGTGGATATTGCTGTTTATTACCAGGAAGAACATGACTACAACATTGATAATATGATTAATGCTGTAAAAAAATCACTTGATTACTATTCTGAAAATTTCAGTCCTTATCAATACCGGCAAGTAAGAATCCTGGAGTTTCCCCGGTTTTCAACTTATGCACAGGCATTTCCTAACACCATTCCTTTTTCAGAAGCCATTGGTTTTATTGCAGATGTTGATGAAGATGATATCAATTATCCTTTCTGGGTAACAGCTCACGAGATGGCTCACCAGTGGTGGGCTCACCAGGTAATAGGAGGGAATGTGGAAGGATGCACGGTTATGTCTGAAGTACTGGCTCAATATTCTTCTGCCATGGTAATGACCAAAGAATTCGATCAAAAACTGATTAAGGATTACATGGACCATGAACAGCATCGCTATTTAAGAGGTCGAACTACGGAGCAATTGAAAGAAAATGATCTTCTGCATGTCAGACCTTCTCAAAGCTATATTCATTACGGGAAAGGATGCGTGGCTATGTATGCTTTGCAGGACTATATCGGAGAAAAACGCATTAATAAGGCATTAAGCGACTTTACAAAAGAATATGCATTCCAGGAGCCTCCTTTTGTAACTTCAGTGGATTTCTATAAATACATTAAGGAAGCAACTCCTGATTCTTTAATGTATTTAACAAGAGATTACTTTGAAAGAATCATTCTTTATGAAAACAAAATCAATAAATTTGATTATGAAAAAACGAATAATGGCAAGTACAAAGTAACTCTGGAAGTCGGAACCAGGAAGTATGAAGCTGACAGTCTTGGAAACGAAAAAGAATTAAATATGAATGACTGGGTTGATGTGGCAATCTATTCCGATAAATATAAAGTAGATGGTGATTACGTGAGAGATACTCTCTATTTTAAAAAGCATAGATTCACACAACCAAAAAGCACTATGGAATTTATTGTAGATAAAAAACCTGCCAAAGCAGGTATTGATCCTTTTTACAAACTCATTGACAGGCACAGGGAAGACAATTACAAAAGCAAGGGTATTGCTAATATTCTTTAACCTTATTTCAAAAAAATAAAAATTGTTCAAACAAACCGGTCTTTAACTCGATGTAGCAAAAACACCCTTTTATCTGACTGATATTCAGATAGCCCCAACTTTTAAGTTGGGGTTACAGGTCTCTTAGGAAAAAGATTTTTGAAAATTTTGTAAATTAAAATACAAAATTTTCAAAAATCAACATAACTCCTACCTGACAAACCCCGGCCTAAAGGCTAGGGCTATCTGAATGCCTGTGATTTAGGTGTTATACTTATATCGAACTCAAGTGTCTTTAATTAATAATCAGTTTAAAGACCGGTTTGTTTTATTCGGATAATTTTACTTATTTTCGTTTCAAAAGATTCTTATAATGTTTAAATACCTGTTTTCTCTCTTATTTTTATCAATATTTCTTTTGCAAACGACTTTTTCACAAAGTATAGAGGAAAAAGTGTATAAAGAAGGCATACGTACAGTTCAGGTTCAGTTAAAAGGAGACAGTCTTGCCCCCCCAATAATGCAGCTCAATACAGGTCAGAAAATTAAATTGAGTTTCGATGATTTAAATTCTGATTACGCCTCTTATTCCTACAAAGTCATTCATTGTGATGCCTCCTGGAATCCTTCTGGTTTGTATGAAAGTGAATACCTGAAAAACCAATTTTCTGCATCTCTTGATCAGTCAAAAAATTCATTTAATACACTAACTCCTTATAGACATTACTGGGTAACTATTCCAAATGAAAACATAAAACCAAAAATATCCGGGAATTATGCCATCCTTGTATATGAAAATTATAATGAACAAGATACTGTATTAACTGCACATTTCCGCATTAACGAAGGAAAATTATCTGTTGGCGCCACGATGGAAAGAATAAACAGGATGAGCCCTGAAAAACCCAACCAAAAAATTAACATACAACTACATACAGAAGGCATACGGGTTAATAATCCGTACAACAACCTTAAAATAGTAATTCAACAAAACGGCCATAAAGAGCGACTTATAAAAAATGCCAATCCTTCCGGCATGAGTGGAAATAAAATAACTTATTCCAATTTACCCGAACTAAATTTCAAAGGAGGCAATGAATTTCATCATTTTAATACCAAGTCGAAAAAGTTTTCCGGTAAAAACATTGAAAAAATTAATTTTTTTAGAAATCACCTTCATTTCAAATTAAAAAAAGACAAAATCCGGCAATTTACTGGCTACAAACTGAAGAAAGATTTAAACGGCAAATTCCTGGTTGATAAAGAGATGTCTACTAATCCGGAAACAGAAAGTGATTATGTCTATGTATATTTCTCATTGAAAGATCCCAGTCCTAACATGAACGGAAAATTATACGTAATAGGAGGATTCAATAATTGGAAATGTATGCCTGAAAATGCTATGGAATATAATTTTAAAGAAAAATCTTATGAAAATCGTTTGTTGTTAAAACAAGGGTACTATGATTACAAGTATGTATTAAAAGAAAAAACAGGGCTTAAACCCTGTTTTGTATCGGGAAATTATTTTCAGACAGAAAATAATTATACCATATTCGTTTATTACAGAGGTTACGGAGATGATTACGATCGTTTAATTGGCTATACTATTTTCAATTCAATGAAAGATCAATATGCAGACTAACCTTCAAAAACAAGCGAATCTGAAGAGACACCCATCTCCCCAAGTGTATCATTTATTTCCTCTGTCATTTCCGGAGTTCCACAAACATAGAAATGTTTATCAAAGTCTTTAATATGTTTCCTTAAAAATTCCTTATTGATCCTGCCTGATTCATATCCTTCTTTTTCTTCCCTTGTCAGGGTGTATATAACATTCTCTCCCAACATCTCGTCGAGTTCTTTTTTTAGAATGATGTCCTCTTCTTTTTTATTAGAGAAAAGTAAAATATTCCCGTTGAGCTTATCTTCGTTCCTGAGTTTACGAAGAATAGCTATAAAAGGGGTAATACCAGCTCCGCCGGCAATAAAATAGCCCGGACCTTTGTATTGTATTGCACCCCAGGGTTGGTTAATAATCAGCTCATCTCCTTGTTTTAACTCGTCCATAGCATCTGTAACGCCGTGTTTTTGTTCATATATCTTAATAATAAACTCAAGATCAGGCTCTTCATTTAACGAAGTAAAGGTAAAAGGGCGCTTGGCCTCCTTTAAATCCGGTTTGTTTACAGATACAACAGTAGCCTGACCGGGGGTATATGAGTAACCTTCGGGCTTGGTGGTGACAAATCTTTTTACATCATGTGTCACATTATTAACTTCAAGTATTTTTACAATATGTTCCATAGTATTCAAGTTTTGTTTTTGTATAATACAATAACAACAAGTATATGTTTAATAAAGCAAGTTAAATTATTAAACAAAGAAATACAAAAATTTAAGGAAACGTTTATTCTGCAATTTTAAATTCTACCCTTCTGTTTTCAGCCCTGCCCTCTGGTGTTCTATTTGGTGCAACAGGAATGTTTTCTCCATACCCTTCTGCTTCGAGCCTGCCAGGATCAATTCCTTTCCCCACAAGATATCTTTTTACTGCCATTGCGCGGTTTTTTGAAAGCGCCATGTTATCATCTTCTGTTCCGATATTATCTGTATGACCTTCAATTACAATCTCTAATTCAGAATGAACTTTTAAAAACTGAACCAACCTGTCTAATTCTGCTCTTGAGCTTCTGGTTAATTTATATTTTCCGAATTCAAAGAAAATATTATTTAAGCGTACAGCCATTCCTTTTTGAATAGGTGATATATAGATATTTTTCTCCACATGATTCCTTGTTTCTTCTGAAAAATCAAGGTGAATACTCGATGGAATGTATTGATCTTTTTCTGCAAGAACCCTGTATTTTCTTCCCGGATTTAAACTCAGACTAAATTTGCCGTTTTCTGATGTTGTTATCGAAGAAATTTGCCTGTTTGTGTGAAGATCATATGCAACAACATCCGCTAAAAGAGCTGAAGAATCTGTACTCCTGAATACCTGTCCATGCACAGAAATATTTGGTTCTGAAATTGTTTCACCAAAAAGCATAACATCTTCCTGCCATTGATCCACACGAAAACGCATTTGACCTGTGATTCTTCTTTTTGTCTCCGGATTAAACTTAATATGGGCATGCCATTTTTCTCCCGGTCTCAATTCTTTTCTGTCTACTTTAGAAAGTATAAACGAAGAAGCGCCAGGACCGTTTACATTAATCTTTGACAATGTAATACCGGTTTTACCTGTATTCTGAAGAATTGCAACAGAAGTATCCTTTGAAGTATTTTCCGGAAGTTTTCCAAAATTGACCTGGTCATTTAAAATTTTATATTTTGCTTCCAATCCAATACCATCAACGACAGCCGAAATAGTATCTGTTAACGTAATTACATCTATTATCTGAGTTGCTTTTCCGGAACTTTCAGGTTGAAAACTGATTTCAAGAGCAGCCGAATCTCCCGGATTTAAAATTTCATCATTTATAGAAGATATCATCCTGAAATTTTGCTTCCCCCTAAGTTTTACTTCCTTAATATAAACAGGAAAACGGGTAGTATTTATCAAAAAATCAGAAAAAACAGAATCCCTAAAGGCAGAAACAGGAATTTCGCTAAAGTGAATATCTTTAGTTGATGGTTTTGGATCTACAATTGAAAAAACATAATCAGAGGCATCCTCCTGGATTGATTCCGACTTGTTGTATATCCAGACATCTGTATTTCCCTCACTGTCAGTTGTAACAATTCTGGTTCCCGAGGGTCCGAAATAGGCCGTTCTGTAATATTTGCCATCAGGTGCAGCAATCATCTCCTTCATTTTCCCATTTTTCGCATTCCAGATACGAAAAGTCCCGTCTTTACTTGAACTTAATAATAATTCTCCGTCAGTGCTAAATTCTATTGTGTTTACCTCTCCCTTATGGTCACCAATATAGTTTACTACCCTTCCTGAATATGGATTCCAGATAATAATTGTACTATCTCTTGAGGCGCTGGCTATGCGGTTACCTTTTGGATTGAAATCCACATCTGTCACCCAGTCGGTATGCCCCAACAATGTCATAGACAAGGAACCTGTTTTCAAATCCCATATTCTTACTGTGTTATCATCTCCGCCTGATCCGGCATAGTTATCAGTTTGGCTAATGGTAATATCTCTGACCCAGCCCTGGTGCCCCATCATTCTGTAAATATGATCTCCTGTTTTGGCATTCCAAACCCTAACAGCTCCATCATCCCCGGCAGTGAGTATATGTCTGCCATCATGTGTAAATTTCGCATCATTGATGCCCCAGTTGTTAACTTTTAAAATCCTGGAGCCCCTCCCTGATTCGGGAAAAAATACTTTTGCCGTACCGTCGTCGCTGGCAGAAACCAGGCGATTTCCATCGGGACTTTCATTCACAGAGTAAATCCATTTGCGATGCAATGGGAAATTTCTAATATAACATCCTGTATTACCACTCCATAACCTTACCTGATGATCCCGGCCAGTTGTTACAATAAGCTCACCATCTTTCACGATTCTCGCATAATGAGCTAATTTGTTATTTCCGGACAGAGAAAATAAGTATCTTAAATTTTTTTTCGATTGTTTTTGACCCTGAACAACCTTAACTTTGCACTTCGGGGAAGGTTTTGCAGGAATTTTCCAGGAATATGCCAAACCTGCCGATCTTGTAATAGAAGTCCAGCTTTCACCGTTATCAGCAGAAAAGAGCAAATCTACCGAATCTTTTCTGTGTATACCCTTCCATTGAATTTTTACAGGTATTCCTACCGGAAATACTTCTCCCCCATTGGGAAACTCCAATTCCAGGTTTGTGGTATAATTATCAGAATACATAGCATAGAGATGATAATCAGGACAGATATCATTTTCCAGACTTACCTGGGTAAAATTTTTGCCTTCTTTATCAGTATCTAAAACAAAGGTAATTTCACGTGACTCCCCTGCCGGGATATTTAAAGGTAAATTTTCTTTATTTATGTTAAATTTTTCAGATTGTTCAAAAATAATATTGGTGATTTTAAAATCTTTGTTAATTGCTTTTAAATAAACCTTTGCGTTATTTAACGAATCATTGCTTTCAAACTGAACATAATAGGGATTAATTTGAAGTTTCGCCTGCTTATCAAGAGGTAGTTCGTAAGAAGTAATCAGGGTATCATTTTTATACTCAAATTGCACTGGTATCTTGCCAGAACAGCCATCAGGACTTAACCAGCTAACTGTACCATATTTAATCGTTTGCGAATTGTATAAGATCCTTTTGTAAATGTCTTTTGCATCCTTTTTGTTCGTAACATTTTCATAATAAATTCCACCTGTTTCCTTCGCTACATCTTTTAGAAGTGCCGGAGCTTCCATTTCAATTGTTACCGGGTAAACCGTTGCACCTGTCTGTTTGGCCATGTTAATGATTTGTTCTTTATCCCCTTCACCCTGCCCATCTGTCAGGAATATAATAACTTTTTTAAACCGCCCTTTTTTAGCGACCTGTAACGAGCCGGAAAATGGATAAATAAACCCGGAATTATAATTGGTCCCGCCTTTCGGATAGATCTGATCAATAGCTTTCTTCAGTTCTTCTTTTGAATGGGTGAAATCAAGGTTCAGATAATTAAGATGATCAAAGCTAGATATAGCACATTCAGAAACATCCAGAGGCAATAGATCAATAAATTGCCTTGCAGCAGATTTTGCAATAGACAACCTTTCTTTATCCATTGAGCTTGAAACATCAAAGGCCAGTACTACAGATAATTTTTTGGGTTTAACTTTTTTCGGCCATTCAACATCAAGAATTTCTGCATTTTCCTGTTTTTCATGAATTTCAAAGTCATGAGCATCATCAGGAGTTATAAAATTACCGAGACTATCGATATAAACAAATTTTGCCTGAACAACAGGATAATTTTCCACATCAATGTCATATACATTAAAATATTGACCTCTTACCTGAAAAGCAGTCAATACCAAAGAAACAAATATAAAGGATAAAAAAAGTATTTTTTTGATCATGTTGATATCTTTCATTAGGCAATTGTTTTGATCTTTCAGTGCATTAAGAAGTTAGTTTTATGTCGATTTATAGTCTCCTAAAGGATGGGGGCTATAAAAAACAACAACTTCAAAATTTGGTAAAGCTGAATTTCTTTATAAAATCAAAACATTGAAGTTTCTAAATATAACTACAAAAAAAGCAATAATATTTTAATTCTGCTTTACCAAATTATATAAAGAAATTTATAATAAAAACAGATACCGTAAAAAAGATCAGTCAGCAGTTATTCCGACACGGTACCCCGTGGATTTCGATTGAATTACAACGAATTGTTAAATTTTTCAGGTAAACCACATGGTTAGGCGGCGCTCACATAGTAGCAATAATTAGCCAACCAGTAATTTAATGTTTATAGCACATTAAAAGATAAACGAAACCTACCATAAACAGAGGAATTTAACGTCGTTAGCACGTTAAAGATGGACAAAACCCAGCAAATCCGGAGGGTTTGAACATCTATAGCACCCATAATGGCGAACGAAAAACGACTCCGGGGGGTGTCGAACATTCTTCTTAAAAAAAACATCATTTGTCATAAGCTCAGAAGACGCCGT
>CAYWSJ010000077.1:0-15921 GCA_964461045.1 uncultured Bacteroidales bacterium
GGCTAAAAACCGGCTATTTTGATTGCTCCCCTGGTTGGACTCGAACCAACGACTCCCTGATTAACAGTCAGGTGCTCTAACCAACTGAGCTACAGAGGAATATTTAATAAAGAACGTTTTTCATTATTGCGTGGCAAAAGTAAAAGGTTTTATTTAATTTTCCAATACTTGGTAAAAAAAAATTATTATTTTATTCGCATATTTTCGGAAATAATTTATTGCCAGACAGGTAGCAAAACTATTTTCCAAAAAAAACCGGCCCCCTGGGGAAGGAGCGCGGTTTTTAATTGAGGACAATCGGGAATTAAAGGTTTGAGATATCAATATCTTTATTGGTGACATTTTCACTGGTTACAGAAACATCTTCTACAATACCAACAACATCCTGGAAGGAAGTATCAATAAAAGATGCAACCACAATATCATAAGTTGCCGGAGCCAGATATGACAGTCTGTAATGATTAGCCTCATCCGGTTTATCACTTGTTACAGCATTGGGAAACCTTGGCTCACCGGTAGCAGGATCATCGCTTTCACTAGCCTCGTAAGTTCCATCAGCATAGGCATACACTATGTAGCTTGTATCTGTAGCAGTATTTAAAAGGTTTCCTGCAATAGCGCCTGCTTCATTATCCACAATTAGACGTATAGTGGGTTTAAGTACAAACATACCTGAAGCACCTGCTTCTTTCAGAATTGATTTTCTTGCATCAAAATCTGCGGTTACGGATACAGAACCATTTATTGGAACTACAAATTCACCAACAGCTTTATACCCTGTTTCTCCGCCACTGGCTACAAAAAGCGGTTCAACTGTACCATCTTTAAATACAACATAGCAACCCGGATTGCTTTGGTTTGGAGATTCGCTATAGTCCGGCGCATTCAGTAAAAATCTTAATTGAGTGTATCTCCCTGCTTCCACCGGAAATTCTCCTATCAATTCTGAAGTTCCGTCCGTTAAGTTTAAAATATTATAGGTTTTGGGTTCTCCGTAGCCCTCAACCATAGTCCAGGATCCTCCTGCTTTGTTGTATTCAATCCCTGTAATCTCAAGATTGATGCTGTCAATTGTTTCCAGATCAACAGGAGCATCAGTTAAAGAAAGAGATAAAGTCCCAGTGTAATTCTCATCGTCGTTGTCTTTTTCACATCCCTGAAAAATGACAAACAATCCGATTATTAATGATAAAATAATAGCTATCCGTTTCATAATAATAGTTTTTAGAGTTATTTTTTGAGTTCTGTTTCTAAGACGTAATTTTTTACCAAAGGGTGGGAAAACTCCTAAAAAAATTATCGCTGAAAATTATAAGTAAAGGAGAGTCCAACAAGAAAAGAGGAGTTATAAGTTCGATTGAACTCTTTTGGTAAATAGCTGCTGCCTTCATAAATATTAATAATTCCCGGGTCTAACCTTAGGTCTGCTGAGATATTGACATTCTGCATAATACTGGTTTGAAGGCTATATCCTATAATAAAACCGGCATCAAATTTTTTATATTCTGAAAGTGGATCCTCTTCCTGCATGAGATAAGATTGTGAAGCATTTTTCAGATAGCTGCCATAAACCCCAAGCAAAATATGATGTGAAAAGGGCAATTTCTGACTGGATTTAATAAATTTATAATCTGAGATAAGCTGAAGGGAAGAATAACCCAATTGGATTTGATTATCAATTAATTCTCCGTCTCTGTATTCTCTAAAAGTCTGTCCTTTAAGGTTGTTTATATAAAATTCAGCTTGTGCCCCAAATCTTTCTGATAATTTAAGCCCTGCTACCAGGCCAATTCTGCCTGATTGCTGCGGTCTTACCTGGCTATAAGGAGATTCATTAATGCTATAAATTGTTTTATTGCTTAACATTAAAGAATTATTCATCTGTCCGGATAAGCCAAAGTAATAAGTGTTTTTACTGTTCACCGGTTCTGATATTTCTTTTTCAGTTTCAGCAATTGTTTTTTCTGTCATTGCAAACAATGGCATAGAAGAAGATTCATTCCCTTCATTCAGTAACCTTATTTTTGAATTAATTCTTTTCAGATCAGCAGTATTCAGCTTTTCTAATGGCCTGTTTACAGGGCTTGATTCTATCATCTCCTTATTACGTATTCGTTGAGCCATCACATCATTACCATGTACAATATTTTTATCCGGAAATGCTACTTCTTCTTCCTGGTCGAACACAACAGGAGATAATTCAGAAGATTGTTTTTCTGTAATCAATATCTCATCAGAATAATCCGGCAGGGCTGGATTCATAACAGGAGGAATATCAACAAGGAGTAAAAATCCAAAGACAGCTGCAGCAGCAATTCCTGAGAAAATATAAGTTCTTATTCTTTTCTCCCTGGTGAATTTCTGATCAATTCTCTGCCAGGTATCAGCAATGTCCAGATCATCCTTTATATCCTCCCAAACATGTCCGGGAGGAAATTCAGGATTGCTTTCAATCCGCTCTTTATACCATTTAGAAAATTTATTGTTATCAGCCATCTTTAAATAATATCATTAATCCAGTTCTGCAGTAAATTCCTTGCTCTTTTATATTGCGATTTTGAGGTACCTGCTGTGATGTTTAACTTCTCCGCAATCTCTTTATGACTATAGCCTTCCACTGCGTATAGGTTAAACACCATTCGTGCTCCATCAGGTAACCGGGCAACTCTGTCAAGCAATGCATCTGTATTAACTTTATCCAGAAGCGTGCTGTCTATTTCCTCTTGTTCTTCTACTTCTTTGTTTTCATCTATAAATTCGTATCTTTTAGTCTTGCTTCTCATATAATCAAGTGAAGTATTCACTATGATCTTCCTTATCCATCCTTCCAGGGATCCCTCCTCTTTAAAAGTGTGTATCTTTTTAAAGACTTTTACAAATCCATCCTGCAGGATATCCTGTGCCTCTGCTCTATCTTTGGCATAGCTCATACATATGCCATACATTTTTTTGGCATACTTGTTATATAAAATCTCCTGGAACTTACGCCTGTTCCTCTTACAGCCTTTTACCAATTCCAGGTCGCTGTATAATTCCCCTGACCTCATTTATTTTACTTAACAACCACGTGAATTGTCCTTTCAATCCTATTTACAAGACTATAATAAATATTCTGATTATGATTTTCCGATATTATTATCTTTGTTTTTCCTCCTTCAATAATATACTCTGCTGATTCCAACTGGTTAGGGTTGAAGAGGCTGAAAAGAGACTGAAGCCTCAAGTCTACCTGCATCTTCTCGTTATTTCCTTTTTGTAAAACGATCTTTTTGTTCCCTGCTTTGTTTTCTGCTTTGAATAAAAACATCTCCTCCTGTCTGAAAAATCTAAAATGCACCTCTACCTCTCCGTGTTGATTAGATTGATAAGTCCCCTGCAGACAAAAAGCGGGGATAGTATCCGAATTACTCAGAAAAAGAGATAAATTAATTGGATTGTAAGTTCCCTGTGGAATATCAAAAGATACATTTCTGTTTAAAGTATTGTTTCCCAGGTCTCCCACCAACAAGGGTGAAAATGATTTAGAAAAATAATAATCATCGCTGTTTTCTTTTTTCCCATCAAATTCTAACCCACTGAACCGGATTTTTCCTTTGTCAACAGTAAATTTTTTGCCGGGTGATTGTTTTGCATCAGCTTGGTAACTCGCCATATTAATTTCTAAATAAACAGGAACAGGTTCTGCTAATTCATCCCTGTCGCATGAATTCATAATAAATACAGCCAGCAAGACAATACTAATACCTTTAACAACTCTCAGGGCTTTCATGATTAGGTGCTTTATATCCACTTTCTTTATTCAGTAGACGAAGAAACACCACAAAAGGTTGTAAAGAAAAATAATTTTCCGGGAAACAAGCTTTAAAAGAGTCCGTGAATTTCAGCGTCTATTTTATCAACAACCTTTCTCAGGTCTTCTTTCTTCTCAATAAAATTGGTATTGTCCACATCAATCACAAGCATACGTCCCAAGTTGTATGCATCAATCCACGACTGATAACGTTCATTGAGCTTTTTGAGGTAATCAAGACGAATATTATTTTCATAATCTCTTCCTCTTTTCTGGATCTGATTAACCAGTGTAGGAACGCTTGCTTTCAGATAAAGCAACAGGTCAGGAGGATCAACCAAAGAGGTCATCAGGTTGAAAAGGGTAAAATAATTTTCAAAATCACGTGTAGACATCAAACCCATTGAATGCAAATTGGGTGCAAAAATATAGGCATCTTCGTATATGGTTCTGTCCTGAATAATAGTTTTCTCTGACTTTTTAATTTTAACAATCTGGTTGAAACGGCTATTTAAGAAATAAATCTGGAGGTTAAAAGACCAGCGCTGCATGTCTTCATAAAAATCATTAAGATATGGGTTTTCATCAACATTTTCATAGTAAGCTTCCCACCCGTAATGTTTGGCCAGCAACCTTGCAAGGGTTGTCTTTCCTGATCCTATATTTCCTGCTATAGCTACGTGCATAATATTGTTTTTTAGCGTTTATTGTTTGTCGGGGCAAATAGATTAGGCTGATCTTCAAAAAGGGAAGGATGATCCTCATCAAACTTTTCTAGTATTGAACTGATAATCATTTCCCTTAAAAGTTTCGACCGGTTTTTAATCCTGTAACGTCTGCAATAATTATTGATCGCATTTAACTCCTTCTTATTTAACAAAATAGATTGTCTGTGTACTCTTTTTAAGCTCTTGTCCTTTTTTTTTCTGCTGCGTTTCACAAATTATTCTTTTTTATGGAAGATGAAAATCTCTTTTGTCGTCTTTTTCAGCAAATAATAATTCCTATCTTCAGATACCCGGCCAAAACTCCATTCATTTTTACGAGGCAAACCGACCTTTTCTCTCCGGTAACTCTCGGTGTTGTATCTGTATAAGCTGTGTTCGTAAAAGTAATAAATATTTTTATTGATTATCTGAATGTTATTAACATTTTTTAAAGGATGTTTCTTATAAAGATTTCCAAAGAGGTCGAACGAATAGAGATGCCCGTTTGTATAGCAATAGAGCATTTTATTCTTTTCTTTTAAAAACAGATCTTCTTCTTTTGCAAGGAAATTATAAAATCCTGTTTCCTGTTGTTTTAAAAGATCCTCATCATACCTTTCAATTTTACCTTTAGCGGTATTAACAATCCAAAAACCACCCTGGTGAGACACACAAACTCCTGTTGTGTAAGAAACTCCCAGTTCATCCAGGTTTACTGGGGAACGAATTTCAGACAACTGATTATTCAAAAACACAATTTGATTATAATCGCCATAAAACAACAGGATTTTAAGGGGGTTGCTTACATCATAGCTTGTAACCGAACCCAGGAAATTGTTTGTATATTCGATTTTTTCTTCTGAAGAAAGATCATATTTCACAAGAGTATGGTCCTCTTTGGTATAATAAATATTTCCAAAGACATCAATTTTAAATACCCGGTTATCTACGGGTATTTTTTTTTTCAGTTGATAACCGCTATTGTCCTGTGCCCCAAGAGAGATAGAACAGAAAAGAAGAAATATGACTGTTCTTATGATCATCAGATCTGGTTGTTTAATTCAAGTAAATCATCAATATATTTCCTGTTGTTTGACAATCTCGGAACTTTATTCTGCCCCCCCAGCTTTCCGCGTTTCTTCATCCAAAGGTAAAACAGGCCCGGCTTTCCTTTGTGTACAAGGGGAAGAGTAAGTGTAATATCTTTATATCTTTTGGCTTCATAATCAGAATTGGCTGATTTTAAAGCGTTATCGAGCATTGTTGTAAAATACTCCATATCATTCGGTTCTCTCTCAAATTCAATCAACCATTCATGTTTTCCTTTTGATTCAGTATCCATATAAACCGGTGCTGCTGTAAACTCCTTGATGAGCGCACCAGTCTTATCGCAGGCAGCTTTAAGTGCTTTCTCTGCATTATCAATAATCACTTCTTCCCCAAAGGCATTGATAAAATGTTTGGTTCTTCCCGAAATCTTAATTCTGTGAGGATATAAGCTTGTAAATTTTACGGTATCTCCGATTTTATAACGCCAGAGTCCGCCTGTAGTAGAAATCACCATGGCATAATTCTTATTTTTCTCAACTTCTCCAATGCTCAGGGCACGAGGATGCTCTTTATCCAACTCGTCCATTGGAATAAATTCATAGAAGATGCCATAATCCAGCATAAGCAATAACTCTGAAGTTTGTGGAATATCCTGAATAGCAAAAAAACCTTCGGAAGCATTGTATGTCTCCATATAATTCATATTCTCTTTAGGAATAAGCTTCTTAAATTGTTCTCTGTAAGGTTCAAAACTAACACCCCCGTGATTAAACAATTCAAGGTTCGGCCAAATTTCAAGGATATTATCTTTTCCGGTCTTTTTTAAAATATATTTCAGGAGCACCATCATCCAGGAAGGAACTCCGTTGATATTTGTAATGTTCTCTTTAATAGTTGCATTTGTTATTTTCTCAAGCTTCTCTTCCCATTCGTGCATCAGGGCAATGTCCTGGCTGGGTGATTTAATAAAATTGGCCCAAAACGGGAGGTTATCAATCAATATGGCTGATAAATCACCATAAAAAGATTTATTATTGATTTTATTAATCTGCTGACTACCCCCAAGAGTCAGCCCCTTCCCTGAAAAGATGCCTGTTTCCGGGTAATTAGCAGTATAAATTGCCATAACATCTTTGCCTCCGCGGAAATGGCATTCCTCCAGGGCCTCTTTACTTACAGGAATAAATTTACTTTTGTCACTTGTGGTTCCTGAAGATTTTGCAAACCATCTGATTGCTCCCGGATAAAGGACATTCTTCTCACCTTCCAATAAACGGTCGACATAAGGTTTTATATCTTCATAAGTCTGTACAGGAACCCTATTCTGGTATTCTTTAATTGATTTAATTGAAGAATAATGGTACTTTTTACCCCATTCTGTTTCTTTTGCTTTGTTTAAAAGCTTGAAAAGCTGTTCCTGCTGGATGTCACACGGGTATTGCTTAAAGAGATCAATCTGATACATTCTTTTCACATTCACCCAGTTTACCAATGAATTTATAAGTTGCATAAGGATAATCCGTCTTTTACTTCAACTTCAAATATATAGATTTTTTTTTGCATGGTGTTGATTTGGTATACGAAACTGAATACCTGTTTATTATTAAGACGATAAAAAGGTCGTTTTATTTGAAAAAGTTAATTTTCTTTTTCAATCAGAGAGCAGTTAATTTATCAATACCTTCTCTAAGCGCTTCTTCAGAATGAGCAAAATTAAAACCAACTACTTTATTATCTACAAAATCATGATAATAAAAAGATAGTGGAAAAAGAGCCACTTTATGTTCACGAATTAGCCAGGTAATAAAGTCAGTGTCCTTCTGATCACTAATTTTATTATATTTTACCAACTGAAAATAAGTACCTTTGGTTTCAATCAATTCAAAATGAGAATTTGCAAAAGCTTTCTGAACAAGATCTCTTTTTCCCTCGTACTTATTTTTAATTGCCTCGGTATCAATTCCGGACTTCATAAATTCGGCCAATGCATATTGCAAAGGTGTATTGACAGAATTGATCTGGAAAGTGTGGTTTTTCTGTATTTCTTTGGAAATCTTCTCTGGTGCTATACAATACCCGATTTTCCAGCCGGGGATATTGAATAACTTTCCAAAAGAAGAAACTACAATGCTTCTTTTGTAGAGTTCTGGAATCTGTAGGACACTATGATGCTCATTGTTTCCAAAAATAAAATGCTCAAAGACCTCATCACTCAAGATGGTGATTTTGGTACCATTAACAATTTTCTTTAGCTGCATCAGGTCTTCTTCAGACAAAATTGTGCCGGTAGGATTATGCGGACTGTTAATGATTATCATCTTTGTCCTGGCACTAATGACCTTTTGAACTTCACTCCAGTCGATATGATAATCCGGAAGTTTTAAAGGTATATAAATTGGACGTCCTCCCAGGTTCTGAATGGAAGGCACATAGCTTTTATAGGCTGGTTCAAAAACAATCACCTCATCTTCCTCTGAAATCAATGCGCTTATAGCGGTATAAACAGCCTGGTTTGCTCCTGCAGTTATCGTAACTTCATTAATCGGATCTACCGATAAATTGTAATCTTTGGTTATTCTGCCTGCAATTTCACGGCGAAGTTCATATACTCCATAGGGTGGAGCATAATGATTGTGTGCTTTTGAAATATATTTAGCTGCCTTATCTGCCAGTTCATCCGGACATTCACTGCTCTGTGGTTGTACCAGGTTAAGCGCGTTAAATTCTTTCGCCTTATCACTAATGACCGAAAAAAGATCTTTCGTTGTATCTTTCAGCTTGTTATTAAACATCACATTATCTCTTTTTTTGAAAAAGGTCTGTAAAGGTAAAAATATTTTTTTCCTGAGGAACCATTAAACGCCCATTGTTGATAAAATTCATCAACAATTTTGAACCATTCGCCAAATTTATAAGCAAGGAGTTAGCTATAAACCAATTAGCATGTTAACAGAGGCTGAATGATGAATGCTGAATATTAGATGTGTTTCTTTACTTGATATAAATCTACAACCATGATTCCCCGCTGGAAAAATTGATGGGTGCTTTTTCTCTTCGCAGAAGAATTCTCCGGAATGAGCTGTTAAAGCTAAAGCCTGACTTAAACAATTTAACAATTTAGCCATTTAACAATAAATTATAATGGGTTACATGAAATGGATAAAGAATTTGTTTTTTCAGTCATCAATCTCCCAATGTTTCTTTTAAAATTTCGTAGGAATTTATTTCCAGGGGAGCATGAAAATGCAACTGATAAAACTTAATAATGCTTTCAAGAATTGTTTGTCTCTCAGATCGGCTGAGTCTCACGTTTTCATGCTGATTCGAGGAGTATTGCAGGAAAGTTCCCCAAAAATCAGTGTAAGGTGTTCTTAAAAAATACTTATGTGCAGGTTTTTCAGAAGTAAAAATTCCCTTCTCCAGGTCAAAAAAGGGCCGATTATGTATGTTTTCATCCGGGAAAAAGCCCAGGTATTTGCTTAATTGCAATAAAAAATAAATATGAAAATTAGTTATTTCCCTTTCCTTCAGATCAAGCAACTTCACATGAGATGAGATAAAATCAAAAAGTTCGGGGTTGGGTTCTTCTTCTTTAAGTGTTTTATAGAGAAATTCTGCAAGGAAAAGGGCTACCGATCTTTTTATATAATCATAAGGAACAGATTGAAAAGGGTAGCTGTTCTTCGCTTCTTTGATTCTTTGAAGTTGCCGTTTGCTTTTGATATAAATATCCAAATCGAGAAGAAAAAGAGGCTGAAAAAGGTTTGCCCTGGTTTGTGAATTTTTCTTCCTGATTCCCTGCAGAATAAAAGAGATCCGGCCATGCTCCCGTGTATAACCATGCACAATCAGGCTACTTTCCGAATACTTAAATTTATGTAATATGATACATTCTGTTTTCGATAGCATGGATCAATGCATTAAGTCTTCAATCTCTTCTGCTGATTTTGGAATGCCTGAGGAAAGATTCTCCGGCGCATTCTTCCCAACCAGAATATCGTCTTCAATTCGTACTCCTATTCCTTCTTCTGCAATATAAATCCCTGGCTCACAGGTGAGTACCATTCCCGGTTCAAGCTCACGAACTTTGCTTCCACAGTCGTGCACATCCAGACCCATAAAATGGGAAACACCATGTGGAAAATACTTTTTCCATAATGCTTTCCCCTGGGCTTCCAGGTCCGACCTTTTATATATTCCCAGCTCAATATGTTTTTCTATCAGCCATTCGGAAACCTGCCGGTTTATTTCAGCCACCGTTTTCCCTGGAACGATGTTCCGGATTGCTTTTTCCATAACTTCGAGTACAGCCAGGTAAACGTCCTTCTGTCTTGATGAAAAAGTCCCACTTACCGGCAAAGTTCTGGAAATATCGGCAGCATAATTTTTATACTCAGCCCCGAAATCCATAAGCAGCATTGTTCCGTCTTTCATTTCCATGTTGTTTTTTACATAATGAAGTACACAGGCATTGCTCCCGGAAGCCACAACAGGATCGAAAGCGTGACCATTGGTATGGTTAATAGTAAATTCATAACTCAACAAGGCTTCAATTTCTTTTTCATTAGTCCCCGGAGCTACAGCAGCCGCAGCCCTTCTAAATGCCTTCTCTGTAATCTTTATTGCTCGCCTGATCAGTTCTATCTCCTCCGGTTCTTTTATCATTCGCAAATTCGTAAGATATGAACGAACAGATTTTACCGAATGAAAAGGAAATTTTTGTCTAAAACTTTTAAAATATCGCATTGTCTGAGAAAAGGATTCCTTTTGAGATAATTCTTCGGGTAGGTCAAAATAAACGGTTTTTACAGTCTTTAACTGTGAGGCCAGAATTTTCTCAAAAGACTGAACACTCTTCACATTCTCAATCCCTGACAATTCAGAGCCTTCTTCCGGGGTCAGCTTCTCCCCTTCCCATACCCGAGAAATTTCCGTAGTCTCTTCAAGAAAAAGAATATCGTTCTTTTCATTTTCCCCCGACAGTAACAAAATTGTATGTGGCTGGTCAATGCCCGTCATGTAAAACATGTTTGAATCCTGCCTGAAGCGAAAAAACTGGTCTCCATTCCTCCGCATTGGGTCATTAGAAAACATCAAAACGATTGTACCGGGTTCAATTTTTTCCCTCAGCTTTTTTCTGTTCTTTATGAACAACTGATTTAAGGCTTTATCTTGCATAACTTAGATTAAATATAAATTGCAAAAATGGTGTTGCTAAACATTTCAATTACATATTGAGAAAAATATATTTGTATATATGCTTATTCTTTGTCATCTTGCAATTTTATAAAAATTAATACATAAAAAACATTATCTATGGGCAATTTTTTTACCTCTTCCGTTGGGAAAAAATTCATCATGAGTGTGACCGGAATTTTTCTCATGCTTTTTTTAATCGTTCATTTATCTGTTAACTCTTTACTCCTGGTTGGCTCTGAAGCATTTAATGAGGCAGCTCATTTTATGGTAACCAATCCGGTTATCAGAATTGTTGAACCTATTCTGGCGTTAGGTTTTGTAATTCACATCATTTATTCGGGGTATATCACCCTGCAAAATCAGACAAGACGCCCTGTTCATTTTAAAATACTAAATCGATGGAAAAGCAGTACCTGGCCTTCGAGGAATATGTTCATTTTAGGCGGACTTGTACTGATTTTCTTAGTTATTCACCTAACAGACTTTTACTGGAAAGCCCGGTTTGGAGATGTTGCTCATGTGCAAGGAACAGAAATGGATGACATGTTCAGCCTGGTTTCAACAAAATTTATAGAACTCTGGTGGCTGGACCTTATCTACGTCCTGGGTGCTGTATTCCTGGGGCTACATCTCTCCCATGGTTTCTGGTCTGCTTTCCATACCCTTGGCTGGAACAATGATACGTGGATGAAACGTTTTAAGTGGATCAGCTACATCTTTGCCGTGATAATTGCTGCAGGTTTTGCAACCATTCCACTTTACTTTTTAATCACTCATAGTTAATCTGTTTTTAAATAAGAAATTCCAAATATTATGACAAAATTAGATTCAAAAATACCAGAAGGACCACTGGCTGAAAAATGGACGAATTTCAGAAACAATATGAAGTTGGTTAGTCCGGCCAATAAAAAGAAATTAGATATTATTGTGGTAGGAACCGGTATTGCCGGGGCGCCTGCCGCAGCCTCGCTGGCTGAGCTAGGCTATAACGTAAAAGCATTCTGTTTCCAGGACAGTTCCAGGAGAGCCCACTCCGTTGCTGCCCAGGGCGGAATTAATGCCACGAAAAATTACCGCAACGATGGCGATAGCGTGTATCGTCTCTTTTACGACATGATCAAAGGGGGCGATTACAGAGCCCGCGAAGCCAATGTTTACCGGGCAGCCGAAGTAAGTAATGCCATTATTGACCAGCTTACAGCACAGGGTGTCCCGTTTGCCCGTGAATATGGAGGAAGCCTGACTACGCGTTCATTTGGCGGTGTGCAGGTTTCACGTACTTTCTATGCACAGGGACAAACAGGACAACAGGTGTTGCTTGGATCATACTCTGCGCTGAAAAGAATGATCGGTAAAGGAAAAGTTAAAATGTATACCCGCCGGCAGATGCTTGAGGTTGTTGTGAAAGATGGCAAAGCCCAGGGAATCATCACTCGCAACCTGGTGACCGGTGAGCTGGAAAGACACTCGGCCCATGCCGTGGTATTGGCAACTGGCGGGTACGGAACCATCTATTACCTGTCCACCCTGGCAGTAGGATCCAACGGATCAGCCGCCTGGGCAGCCCACCGAAAAGGCGCTTTCTTCGCGAACCCTAGCTTCGTACAGATTCACCCTACCTGCATCCCGCAACTTAGCGATTTTCAGTCAAAGTTAACACTTATGTCCGAATCGCTCAGAAACGACGGACGAATATGGGTGCCCAAGAACAAAGACGAGAAACGAGCCCCGAAAGATATACCCGAGGAAGACAGAGACTACTACCTGGAAAGAAGGTATCCCGCTTTTGGAAACCTCGTGCCGCGTGACGTGGCCTCAAGAGCAGCCAAAGAGAGATGCGATGCCGGCTATGGCGTGGGAGAAACAGGACAGGCTGTGTATCTCGATTTCAAACATGCCATCGAAGCACAGGGCGCAAAAACAATTGGCGACAAGTATGGCAACCTCTTCGACCTCTACGAAAAAATTACAGGTGAATCACCTTTCGAAACACCCATGCGCATATACCCGGCCGGCCACTACACCATGGGCGGATTGTGGGTAGACTACAAGCTCATGACAACCATCCCAGGGTTGTTCGCCATTGGCGAAGCAAACTTCTCCGACCACGGGGCAAACAGACTGGGAGCCAGCTCACTCATGCAGGGAGCAGGCGACGGATACTTCATCCTGCCAAACACCATTGGTGATTACCTGGCTGATGAGATTAAAAAACCCAAACCTCCGACAGATGCAGAAGAATTTGAGCAGGCTGAAAAAGAAGCCAAAGAGAAACTGGAGAAACTGCTGAACGTGGACGGAAACGAAACAGCCGCTTCTTACCACAAGCGACTGGGTAAAATTATGTGGGACCACTGCGGAATGGCACGAAGCGAAGAAGGACTCAAACAGGCAGCCAAAGAAGTGAAAGAGCTGAAAGAGGAGTTCTGGAAAAATGTAAAGGTGCCCGGCACCATGAACGAACTCAACCAGGAGCTCGAAAAGGCTGTTCGCGTTGCCGATTTCTTCGACCTAAGCCAACTCATGATACGGGATGCCCTCAACCGCAAAGAGTCCTGCGGAGCACACTACCGCGAAGAGTACCAAACTGAAGGCGGTGAGGCCAAACGAAACGATAAGGATTACATGTATGTTTCAGCCTGGGAATACAAGGGAGAAGAAGAAGAACCTGTCCTTCACCAGGAAAAACTAAGTTTCGAGTTCGTTGAAGTGAAAGAGAGAAGCTACAAATAATTTAATATGTGTTACCAATAAAATTTCCATGATATGAAAGTCAAACTAAAAATATGGCGACAACCCAATGCCAAAGCCAAAGGCAAATTTGAAAAATATGAGCTCGACGGCATCAATACGGAAATGTCCTTCCTGGAGATGCTCGATGCTCTTAACACCAAGTTGATAAAAGAAGGCAAAGACCCTGTTGCTTATGAGCACGACTGCCGCGAGGGTATTTGCGGTTCGTGTGGCCTGTTCATTAACGGCCGTCCGCACGGCCCCGGAGAAGAGATTGCCACCTGCCAGCTGCACATGCGGGCTTTTAAAGACGGGCAGACCATCACGATAGAACCCTGGCGCGGGAAACCCTTCCCGGTAATCAAAGACCTGATTGTTGACCGTAAAGCCTTTGAAAAAATTATGGAAGCCGGAGGTTTCGTCTCCGTAGAAACAGGCGCTGCCCCCGACCCCAACACCATACCAGTGAAAAAAAACAAATCAGACAAAGCCTTTGATGCCGGCGTTTGCATAGGTTGTGGCGCTTGTGTGGCAGCCTGTAAGAATTCCTCGGCCATGCTGTTCGTGGCAGCCAAAGTATCGCAGCTTGCACTGCTACCGCAGGGCAAACCAGAAGCCAAGCGCAGAGCGCTAAACATGGTGGCCAAGATGGACGAGCTGGGTTTCGGTAGCTGCACCAACACAGGCGCCTGCGAAGCAGAATGCCCCAAAGGAATATCGCTGGAACACATTGCACGGCTCAACAAAGAATACCTCAAAGCTTCCTTTACGGAAGAAAAAGACTGATTCATAACCCAACAACCCCACAAAGCCCGGCCACCAACCGGGCTTTTTTATTTTCGAATAGTTAAAAATTTCTCCCACTTTTACTACGACCCCTCTCGGTATTTCGGATGAAAATTAGTAACTTAGCTATAAAACAAGGATAAACACAATTGTGTTTGTGCTTATGTTAGGCATTAATGTTTTAGTGGGTAAAGCATGATAAATAAGAATTTTTTAAAAGATAAGTTAAAGATTAGTGATATTGGGAAAAAACGATTCTGGATTGCTATATTTTCAGGTCTTCTTTTTGCGATATCACTATGGTTGCTTTTTACATATTATCGAGAAATTGTAAGGTCTTTGTCATTTCTTAGAGGGGATTTAATGAAACTACCTCATTATGATAATATACTGAATAATTATTTCTTTTCCTCAATTGCTGTTTTAAGTGGTTTTGGTATTACGATATGGATTTGGTTTGGCTCTCAAAAAATGCTGTCAAAAAGATTAAAGTCTAAGTTAATTTTAAGAATGGGCCAAGTTTATGCTTTATTTTATCTTTGGGCTTTGATTGCAATAGTAACTCGGATAGGGACTTTACTTCCTATAATTTTTTATTGGTCAGCTCCTATAACTTATTCTGAGATTAATGTCTCAAGAGCTATTGAAATTTTATTTCCCCTGATTTCAATTGTTGTTTTTTTATTTTATTGGCATATTTTCAGACTTGAATTTTATATTGGTAAATGGATATTCTTTTCATTTTTGTTTATTGTTGGATTAGTTTTTATTTTTAGTAATGTAAAGGTTATTGACCATAATATTGTGGACAATGCTTATAAGAACCATTATGAAAATGAATTTTCTTACATTGATAGAGAATTAGACAATGCGAAAGAGTTAGGAGTAGATTTTGACCAAAAGGCATTGGAAACACTGAAGCACTTTGAATCTAGAAAGGCTTTAATGCAAACCTATCAAATTCAAAAAGTTTTTGAAGGAAATAGAAAAATTCCAATTGATACATTAATCATCGAGAAAATTTTGATTCATAATTTGAGAAATCAAAACTACATTGTTTTTCGCTTCAACCATCTTAAAAACTGGTCTTATGCACTACCTGAAGAGATATATTATCAAATAAAAATGTATAACAATCCTGATACTCCTGAAGTAAAAGTTCTTTTTGAAATACTGAGAGAAATGATTATTCAATTTAAAGCAAGAGAGCTTTTAGCAAAAAAGATTAATTCTTTTGATGATTTCTCTCTTTACGAATATAGATTATACAATAGATATAGGAATCTTGATTATCAAACAAGGACAATACTAAGCAGATTGGTACAAGTAACTAATAGATTAAAAAAAGAGGAAAAATATCATAAATATCATAATTTATTACTTGATATTAATATGAATGTTTTTGGAAAAGATAGTAATCAAAAGTATTATGAACTAGATTTAAAATAAACATCAATGCCTAACATGCTGTCATACACCATGCGGGCGTTTTGCCCTGATATCTGAATTTTGTGGCTCAAGCCAGGTTTAGTATCGGGCGACTGGAACGCGTCTCTGTTAATCCCGCACGGTGCATACAGCTTTCCGTTGGGGGCACATTTTGACCCGTCCTAAAAAATGTCTACAAAATTTATGTAGAAAGATTAAAAAAACAAA
>CAYWSJ010000078.1:0-14951 GCA_964461045.1 uncultured Bacteroidales bacterium
CAGGCCCGGCAGATGATACGAGGCTCCACCGCCATTGTTGACGGGGCGCGTGGTGCCTATGCCCTATGGGGTGTGGGCGAGGAGAAAGAAGCAAAAAATATTTGCTTGGCCCTGGACGTGGAGTACCGCCCGAACCGAATTTTTAAGGGGGCCGTGGTCAAAAGTAACGGCCCGGCAGATCGGGGCGTTAAAATCTATGTCCGTAACGATAACGGATTGCTTGAGGTGCGGAACGATCAGCTCCAACAAGCATCGGCTGCCAGCAATGACTTGTCTCTGGATACATTGGCAAATGATATTGCAGCGGCGGCGGAACGCGGTTTTCCGTTTACAAGAACAGGGCAAATGGGAGTTTATGAAAAACGGGAAAGCCTCTCCCAAAGCATTCGGAGTTTATCTCGGGATAAACTGTTATCCCTTCTTGATACGCTCATTGACGAGGGCCGCGTTCGGCGATGCCGGGCAAAAGGCTCCACCGTCGAGAAATGGCTGGACGTTCGCGGCGGTCAATTTTGGAATGGTGAAGGCGACTTCTCACAGGGGGCTGACGATGTTTAACCGATATTCCGGAAAGATATTCCGATCAAAAAGCAGGGTTGGCGCGGATTCCCGGCTTATATTCCGGATATTCCGGAGCTATGTTCCGGGTTTTCGATATAGACTATATAGTAAGTATAGGGGGCCGGATATTTATATTCCGGCCCCTATTACTCTATATAGGGGGTATCCGGAATATAGATATTCAATAATTTCAGTAAGTTCCATACCTATATTCCGGGTGGTGTCCCGGAATATAATCTGTAATTATATTAATATTTTATGCAATTTTGACGAGCTATGTTCCGGGTACGTTCCGGAATATTCCGGAATATAAATTCGGCTTTCTATAGGAGCTATTGAAAATGCCTATAACTGATCTTCTTGACATGGATCTGAAACACGTCGCCAGCACATCCGGCGGCGAATGCGCGGGCGCTTGTCCCTTTTGCGGCGGCAATGATCGGTTCAGGGTATGGCCAGAAACCGACCGGGCGTGGTGCCGGAAATGCGGATGGAAAGGCGACTCCATCCAGTTGGTACGGGATACCAGGGGCATGTCCTACGTGGAAGCCTGCCGATACCTTGGAGCTGAACCGAAAACCAGCACCAGCACCGGCGCGTCGTTCACTTGGCAGCCAAAGCCTCCAAAGCCAGATCCCGGTAAGGTATGGCAGCAGAAATGCCAGTCATTTCTTAAATGGGCACAGGATCAGCTTCAGGAGACCCCCTCCGTCATGGATTGGTTGACATGCGAGCGAGGGTTGACCCCGGAGACGATCCGGGCCGCCGGCGTGGGGTATAACCCGAAGCAGTTTTACCGTGACCGGCAGGAGTTTGGGCTGGACCCGGATGTCAATGCAAACGGCAAACCTAAGCGGGTATGGCTTCCGGCGGGCCTGGTGATTCCATCCTTTGACGGGGGTCGCGTCATTCGGCTCCGTATCCGCCGGGATGAGATCGGGCCGAAGGATGACCGTTACATCCTGGTGCCAGGCGGCAGCACCCGGCCAATGGTTTTAGGCAATGCGGATGCCGTCGTCATTGTTGAAAGCGAGTTGGACGCTCTTCTAATAAATCAGGCCGCCGGAGATATTGTCTCCATCATTGCCCTGGGGAACGCCCAGATCCGCCCGGACGCTAAAACCGATAAGCGATTGCGGCAGGCCGATTTGATATTAAACGCGCTTGATTCCGATGCAGCGGGGGCAAAAGAGGCGTGGGGCTTTTGGCTCGACAATTACGGCGCTAAACGATGGCCGTGTATCCGGGCCAAAGATCCGACGGAGATGCAGCAGGTTGGCGTAGACGTTCGGCAATGGATACAGGCCGGGCTACCGGAAGCCGGGCCAAAGTTTCAGATCCAGGAGATGACTGTCTGTCTCCATCAACGTCGCTGTGAACATCTCTGTTCTATTCCACCGGAGAGGCCGTTCTGTGCGATAGCGGGGGAGGCGATTTTTGACATGGACAGATGTCCGAAAGGAATGTGGAAATGAAAACAGATTCAAGACGAGATGTGTTTCGTGAAAAATGCGAACTTTTGAACTTCGAGCGCTATTGCCGAATGTTCGGAGTTGACGACCAGGTGACTGAGGCTTTCTATGACTCGAAAGCGTGCCTGTGCAGCATCGAAGTCAAGCCCGGCGCAGACATAGCCGCGATCCGCCAGGCAGCCGCTCTTGCTCTGAGCCAGTACGATATTGACGGGTGGATCGGACTCAAAAGCTCAAATGCAAGACATGTTTTCGATCAATGCGATTTAACGTTTTGACCAGGCCCGGAAATCTGGCGCTTTTTGTAGTGAAAAATCAGCGGGAATACAGGCATGATGGGAACTTATAAAACGAGACCGGGGGGAGAGGAGAGAAGATGCACAAGCGGCGATTGAAAACCCTGGGTGATATTCGGAGATGGGTTGCCGATGTAGCAAACCGTATGGAGCGCGGAGAGGTTGAAACGGGTTATGCAAGATGCGCGGCTTATATGGCCTCTGTCATGGCCGGTATTGTCAAAGATGGCGAGCTTGAGCAGCGCGTCGCCGAACTCGAAAAACAAATGGAGCGTAAAAAATGAGTCTGAAAAACCGAATATCAATACTTGAGCGACAGAAAGGTTCCGGCATCCCATACATGGAGCCAGTTATTATCGACTTTGTATGCCCGGAGACCCGGGAACCGGTTGCCCGATGGCGGGTGCATCCTGGGACGGCTGAGAAGCCGGGCTACACAGAAACCGTAAAAATGAAAGGTGGTGAAAATGAGCATTAAATCAAGAATTATGAGACTTGAGCAGCGGAAAGAAGCGGAGACCCCGCCTCCGCTATTCATTCGGCGGGCCGGGCAAGTGGCCGGGTGGCGCTCCGGTGACAAGGTTGTCTGGCGGCGTTCGGGTGAATCAGAATCACAGTTACAAGACCGTGTTACCGCCGAACACGGCGGGCCGGTCTTGTGGGTATCAATCAAACCAGAAAAGGAGAATTAACCATGAGCACAAACCCCGTTACCAATTTTCAGCAATGGATAAGGCCGCAGGATTTTGAGAGCGAAACCGCAGAAGATATTACGCGGGGCCTTTCAAAGAAGATGGCCGAACTGGACAACGTTGTAAACAATGCGGCAGCCAGGCGGCAGAAAGTCAACCAGGATGCAAACCTTTCACCTGAAGGCAAACGGCAGAAGATTCAGGAAGTTGCCGAAGATACGGCAAAAAGGATTGACGCGGTTTTGCCGGACCAGCAGGGGCTTGAATCACAGATTCAAAGCATTGAAGCGGAAATGCAGGAGCCGCAGCCGGACCCGCAGGATGTATCAGCACAGATGCGACAGCGGGAAATCCGGGACCGGCTTTATCAGATGGATGAAGCAAGCCGGTTGAATCTTTACCTGAAGGCAAATGAGAGCGACAGCGATCCTGAGCTTATTCAGGCCGTGGAAAATGCCCCCGAAGCCTTCCCGGTTGTCCCGGCTGAACGGGTACAGGAACAGAAGGCTATCCGCATTGCCCGGAAATTTCCGAAGCAGACGGCACAACTGAAGGATTACCGGCTTTACGCGCAGCTGCTTCAGCAGGCCGCAGAATTCGGCAAGCGGCAGTTGATGAGCCGGTAAGTCAAACCGTATTTATCAATAAATGAAAGGATGGAACCATGAAACAGAACGGAAGCGACAAATTAACCCCCAAAAATCCAAGTAACCGAAACAATGAAACCCCGCGACACCCGAATAACCAGACGGGCCAGACTCCGAAAAAGCCCGAAAACTGGACGAATACGGGCAAAGGGATTAAACACAAAAAGAAAGGACGGTAAGTTATGGAAGCAACACATTCGATTGCAGACAAGTATGGTCAACATTTGGTCCCGGGAGAGTCCTGGTTGGCTGAGAGGTTGTCTCCGGCGCTTTCGAGCCTGGAGCGTGGCCTTGATGATTATGTCCAGTATATCCGGCAAGCAGCCAGGACCGGCAGAGAGCTTAAAGACGACTACCGGGCGCGGAAACAGGCTGAGATCAAGCAGAAAGGCCGCAAGGCTTTCCAGGAGTTGAAAAACCAGGCGCTTGAAGAGCTTAAAGCGTCTCAATTCCGGGCAAAAGAGGCTTTACGCGCAAAGACTCAGCCAAAGGAATATGACAGCTCTATCGAGAAATTGACTCAGCAGCTCCGGGCGCAGGAAATCCGGCGCGAGCTAAAAGAGCTGGAGCCGACGCAGCGGGCAAAGATGCTCAATGACAGTGCTGTCAACGGCAATCGTGAGTTTATCGACGCGGTAAAAGAAGCCATAACCCCTCTTGTCAATGCGGAAACAATCAAGGCAGCAGAGGAAAGGTTCGAGCGATCCGTGGCTTCTCAGGAGCTTGACCAGGTAGAGTTTGAAAACTATGTCATTCAAAAAGCTGAATCCATTGCAAAGCTGGCAGAGCGGCAGCTTGACCTTATTGAGCAGCATGAGGGTGGTGACGATCTTGTTGGCTCCCCGGATCACAGGCCGGACCTTTCCGGGTGGAACTCTCAAGATAAATCCGATTTTATCAAGCAGCATGGACAGAAAGCGTATATGGAAATGAGCCAGGGGGTGAGGCCCTTGTCTGATTTCCAGGCAGCCGAATAATGAAACATATCGGGTAAGGGGCCGGTCATTGTGGCCGGTCTCAATTCCGTTTTGGATCACATAGAGGCCCTCAGCAGCACTTTTTTCTTATAAAAGGGGGGTAGCCTTCCCCTTCATCCAGTATCTTAAAAAAGGGGGGTGGAAAGCCCTCTGCATATATGCAATGACATATACATCCATGTCGAATTTTTACCGAGCTGTTAATTCGGAGTAGTTCTACCTGGAAACCTCCAGTAAAAAAATTTGGGGGTATTTTTGGGGGTATTTTTGAAAAGGCGATTTCATAAATAAATTAAATTCAGGTTGTTATCTTGCCTTTTCGATGGACGCCGCCTCCACCATTTTTTTAATATTTAAATCGATTAGTTACAAATCCAAATTTCAAAAAATGGCAAATTGTGACCAAAATTGTGACCAAATTGGTTACTGGCCATGGTCATATCCCCCATTAATCCCCTCAACAAACTGGTCCTCAAAGGCGCTGCCATCCTTTCTGGTCAAATTGGGAATGTAGCGGCCATAAGTTCTAAAAACCATGGATGTGTCCACATGTCCCAAGGTACGGGCCACCCACTCTGGAGTTTCGCCTGCTGCCAACGCCCATGATGCAAAGGTGTGCCGCGTCTCATACATGCGCCGGTAAGGAAGACCGCTTTTTTTGATGACCCGGATCCATATCTCGCGAAGCTTGTCCTGAAGTATCGGCCGCCCATGGGTATTAACAAATACGTATGGACTGTTATAATCTTGGCTCAACCTTTTTTGATCTTCCAGAATCTGCTGCATTGTGGGCCGCATCGCAATACTTCGTCGACTTTCTTCCGTTTTTAATTCTGTTTTTTCAATATTTCGCACGCGGCTTAGCTCAACATGAATGAACTGATCATCCACGGTGCACCATTTCAACGCTACCTGCTCTGAAGGCCGAAGCCCGGTTTGCACCGCAAACTCAAAATACGGCCGGTACCACTGCGGCATGAAGGCCATCAAAACCTTCCATTCGGTATAGCTAAATGGCCTCACCCGAAACCTGGGCACCTTAGGTTGTTTGATGCCGAAAAACGGGTCTGGAAAATTCCACCAACCATGCTCGACAATGGCATCCTTTACGATAACGCGTAAGGGGATCAAAATATTTTGAATGCGTTTGGGGGATAGCGGTTTATTTCTTGGGGATCGAACGGTTTTGAGATGGGCTAAAAATTTCTTGATTAAAAATGGTGTGAAATCGCTTAACGGCCGATCCGAAAAATACGGCAGCAGATGGGTGTTTAAAATCGAGGTATAGTCACGCCTCTGGCTTTCACTCATACCGGCGCCCATTGCTTGCCACCACAATTCAACATATACCCCGAAGTAAATTTCATCCGGCCGTTTTACCACCAGCCGGCCCTCTAATTTGGTGAAATCATCCCTTCTGCTGCTTTTGGGAAACCGTTTGGCGAATTCAAACATCCCGTTTTCGATCTCTGCCATAACCAAATCAAGTTGTTTTCTCAGCTTTTTCCGATTACTGGGGGTGTCTTTTAATCCGGTGGGTTCACGGACCCGTTGGTTCATATAATAAAAATCAACCCACAATTTCCCGCTACGACTGAAGACACTGCCTTTTCTCCGGGTATTTAGCTGATCAGATTTGCGCTTATTTTTGGCTATTTGGGGATGTTTCGGAAAATCAATGATTTTAGCCTGCTTCATAAAATCACCCCTTTCCGCTTTTCCAATCACCTCCTTCCGTTTCGAATATCACCCTTTTTAGGTAGCACTTGACGAACCGGAAGGCAATGAGATTAATATCAAATATCAATATAGCTACTGATTCGGGAGGCCCGATCAAATTCGGTCTCTGTCGATCGCTCATGAAGCCAGGACTCAACGGTATGCCAGACAAACAATAATTTTCTGGGGCTTGGTTTGATATAATGAATATTTTTCTTTAACTGATTCTGCCAAACCAGATTACGAATCGTTCCAGGCGCCATCTTGATGCGCTTGCTTAACTCTGATGTGGTCAGATATTCTTCCACTATATCAGTATTGGCACTCATTTAATTTCTCAAACTCCTACTTTTTGAGTATAGCGGGCACCTTGATTCACAAAATGGCGCCACTGCTTCAGAATCACAACCATAGCCCTGATAATTTTTTTTATATGCAGAGACAGCCTGCTCAATTATTTCTTTTTCCGAAATCCTCTGTTTTCCCTCAACCGGGCAGTTTTTTTCAGCCCACTTTATTAATGCAGAAATAGCGATGTCACACGGGATACCAAGGCGTTTAAGGTGAACAGCCAGCCTAAAACAACTGACCCGCTGAAATTCTGATACGCCCTTCTCAAGCATTTTTTGGGCACACAAAGGCAAAGGATAGGCATTATTATTCGGTTCGATTGGAGTTAAAACGGAAGTATCTGGCTGGCTTGGGAGGCACAATTCATTTAATTCGATAATTTCATCAAGGTCGGATTCAGTATATCGCTTGACTGAATCAAGGAAATCCCATTGGTCAGGATAGGGTTTAAAGCTGGTCGGATCGATAAATACCGTGCGCCCTTTGGGCACCAACTGCCCAAATAACGGGGCATTTATAAAGTTTCCGTACTGGACTGTTTGACTTAGCCGATCCTGCTTTGGAAAAACTTCAATATCAGGCCGTTCCATTTCCTCCAAAAGATGCTTAATGACGGTTCGGGCTTTTGCAGCCAACACGCCAGCCTGGGTGAAAAACAGCCACACATGGTAGCCCTTTGATTTGCTGCGCTCAATATAGGCTTCAAAACCGTAATGGGATGCTAAAGAGACAAAATCCATCGGGATCAACCGGTCATCGGTGTCCATATCAACTGCTATTGATCGGATTCGATCATTATAGAGCAGATATACGCCATAGGGCTGGCGTCCGGTTAAATGAGCCAAAAATATTGCTTCAGTAACCGGAGCCTTAACCTGTTTCGCCCGACCAGTTACAGGGTCATATGTGCCATAGACATCGGGATGTCCTGTAAAAAAGTCCCGAAAAATGGCGATTTTCTCAGATGATTGACGGTTGCCCACTGATTGCCTCTATTGATCGCATATGAATTACATAAAACCCTTTCATTATTCAGAAAGGTCCTTTTGTTACATATAGCGGTAGAGGCGGGCCGTGGATTTCAAAAACTGTATTCAGGACCCGGCCAAGCTTCCATATCGGCAAATCTCAATTCATCAATAGCATTAGCCGCCTGAATAAGAGCCTGTATGAGTCCAGGAATATGATTCGCCAATTGGGCGGGTTGGCAATTAAGAAGGGTTTTTGGGAAATAAGGCGCCCATCGGGAAAAAATGGATTCTACTATTAGACACTTTATTTGCCAGTCCTGGGGGGTAATTCGACTGGATATTATCCATGCAGCATAGCTGGCTCTTTTGCGGCTGATAATGATATCGGTAATCCGGCGCATTATATAAGCCAATCCATCGGATTCCATCAGTAAAAAATCCAAATATGCCGCATCAAATCCTTTGGTATTTGCATTCTGATAGCCTTCTTCCAATAAAACCAAAAGTTCTGCCTTTGCTTGGGCGACGGTCATTTTTATTGGTAGCTGAAAACCATTTGCATAAATATACTGAACAAATTGAGCCGTTGTTTTGACAAACTGATCAAAACTCGGCTCTGATGAATTATGTACTTCAAAGTCATCTGCTGCATTTCGGATTGGATTATCGATAAGTTTTTGAAGATTCGTATCGTCGAGGCTTTCAAACAAGTCATCAAGCAAGGAATCAGCATTTTTCTTTTGATCAGAATTCATCATATTCAAATTCCTGGACCGAGTTTGAGGAAAACCTTGATAAGGGCGAAAATGGCTTCTCCCATCTGTCACCGGATCGCCGGATCTGCTTACGTACTTGTGGGGCTGGGCGGTAATACTTTCTCCTGGATTCTTCGATGATACGTTCCCGAAAATGATTTTTAGGGATCTGTAGCGGTGGTCGGGTTTTGAATCTAACGATTTCGGTTCCAATTCGGGCGACAGCTTCTCCTATATCCAAACTTATCAAATCTTCCATTTTAACTTTTTTTTGAAGGTCCTTGATTAGATAACCGGCATCCCGGTTGTCCACATTAAAAATGACCGTTGAGCCCACACTTGAAATGGCGTCTGTTTTAGTTTTTCCAAACTGGCTCATGTATTGATGAGCTATGCTCAAGCTGACCCCGTATTTTCGGGTTTCGGCAATAAGATCTTCAAGGGCGTCGGTCATGAATCGATGGGCTTCATCACAATGAATATGAAACTGCCGCCGATCGGCGATCGGAACGGTGCTTCGACTTAACGCGGTTAGATGAAGCAAAGACAGAATAAAGCACCCAAGGATCCGTCGCGCCATTGTTCCGATACTTGATAGGTTGGCTAACAGAACCATTCCTTCATCCATAATTTTTCTGAAATTAAACAGACTGTCGGGTTGAGACAGCATCAATGAAACTGATTCTGAGACCAACAACTTACTGAGTTTATTTTTAGGTGGGCCGAAATCATCTTTTCCGTATTTTTCATAGTCATAGCGCCAGAACCGACGCACTGTTTCATTTTCTATAACCTGTAATATTTCATCTCGAAGCGCCTTAGCATCTTCTGATTTGTTCTGGAACAAATTGGCTATATCCAAAAAAGTGCCGTTTGGCAGATGGATTAACGAAAAAACCATATTTCGCAACAGGTGTTCCAAGCGGTCGCCCCACCCTCTTTGGTCGACAAAACTTTGTATGGCTTGGACAATATTTTCTGCCGTTCTTCCGATGTCCTGCCCCGGAATTCGCTCCAACGGATTCCAAATGGGAATCCAATTGGGATCGCCAGGATCAAAATAAATAATTCGGTCCACTTGGTGTTCCGGAATCAGACAAAGTAATCGTTCCACCAAGTCTCCATGGGGATCCAGAACAGCCACTCCCTGATTCTTCTCAATATCGCTTAGGATCATGTGCTCCTGGGTGGTACTTTTCCCCGTTCCGGAACGGCCGATCAGATGGTTATGTCTTTTTCGGACATCATCGGGCAAACACACCTTCACTGAATCGCCTGCATATTCGCATACACCGATCCATGTACCTTCGGCCAAATTGGACTCTCGAACAGGCAGTGTCTCCAACAGTTCAATTGGTATCGGCCTATTTTCTTGTGAATGAAGGGGCGGAAGATGGATCAGGCTGGTTAGTTCCTGGGAGTTCAATAAAAAGCCAGACCTATGAGTGATGGCCGACTTAAACAGAATTTCAAATTGGGTTGGGTTAACGACCCTTTGATAGTCACTTTCATTTATAGAACTCAGTGGTCGTCCACCATGTTGAAACATCCCCACCACTGTCGATAAAGAATCAAGATAAGAGCCACTATGCTCACCGCCATTGATCATACCTAAACGTAGCCCTACGGCAAAAAACGGCTTATCATTATGGGCTTTGGTTTCCAAATCCCCGGCCATCTGATGAAGATCGCCGGAGGGCGCCTGCTGTAAATATCTTTGGGGAAGTTGGTATCCGCTTTGAAGTTTTATCGTGTATTCAAAATCTAAGAGCATCTGCACATTCCGATGCCAGTTATGATTGGCAGCCACCGGTTGAAATATGACCTGATAAACACCTATTGCCGGGGCCTCGAGGGTGGACAAAATTTTTATCAAGGATCTTAGAGGCGCACTACGTAATTCATTCGGGCTGGTAAATAAATGGGAATACGGGGGCGGTGGGAAAAAATCGTTAAATCTTATATCCTGCCATTCATTATTTAAAAGCCCGGGAACATCATCATTTATACTTGTTATCTCACAATAATCATACACACCATAAAATGCAGCCGTAATGATGGGAATATCGAATCGATAAGTTAAGAACGTAAATATTATGGCTCGATTATTCCCGACCACTTCAAAAGCCGCTCGGCCGGATATCCGTTGGAGTTGCTTAAGAAAAAGTTCTGAATTGTTCCAATCAAATTGCTGTTCAGGAGAAATCCATATCTGAAGCCTTGTTATTTCATCCTCTGATAAAATATGATCCGGTTCCCATAAATTTTGATCTTCAGCATCTTGAGGTGTTGATGAGTGCCATAAAGGAGTAAAAGGTGGTTCAAGTGATACGGGAAATACAGACAGCCCGGGGTGGCAACCTTTGATGGCTTCATTTTTAATGATCCCCCGAGCCTTGGCGGCAATAATATGCGATGTTGCATGAGAAATTAATGTCTGTTCAATTGACACTGTCGATATACCTCACCTCTTTCTGGTGAGATAGCGGCAGTCAATACCCTGCTCTTTCAGATTGCGAGGTGAGGGAACTATGAACACTTAAAATGAAGCCGATAACCGGAATGAACAAGCTGGACTTAAAAGGCCATCTGGCATTTTAAAAATGGCCTCAAAATCGATAATTTTTTAATTCAAGCAATTAAAAAAAATTAAGGATCCATATCAAGGCTATCTCAAAAGCAATTCTTTAAGCCTTGAGTGTATCGAAGGGACTCCGGCGGCCAGCACATCAATCTTGCCGGCAGAAGTATAGTCTATTCTTGTACCATCAAAATGGGTAACTTTCCCCCCGACCGCTTCTATAAGTACCTGCCCTGCAGCGACATCCCAAGGATTTGTGTAATTGTTGATAAAACCTGAAAGTATATCCGCTGCCACATAGGTAAGCGCGAGTTGCCCGGAATTCAATTGATAGTGCCCCGTAAATTGATGAACCAACTTATTCATTTGCTGAATCATCTTTTCCCTTTTTGCCGCACTGGTTTGATCATCACCCCGGGTAAAATGTGACGCAACGAGCAAATCGTCTTTTCCGGCGTGTGTATTCAATTGGGTGTTTTCTCCAGAAGAAACATACCACACCTGGGCCCTTGGCTCTTCATTCTCCGGGAGCGCACCATAATAAACGATATGGTGATGTGGATCATAAACCGAGCCAACCCTAAGATGACCATCAACAAAAATCGCTAATGCGGAACAAAAAATGGGAAGCCCGGCCCGGAAATTTATAGTTCCATCAATGCCGTCAATAAGAACAGAAATACGGTTTGGGAATCTTTCTATAAAATCTTTACCATCACGTATAACGTTAGCGGAATTGCTTAATAGTGGCAGCTCTGCATCCATGCGCTGTCGAACGATTTCTTTGGAATAATCGCCGTCAAGCTCTTCACCGTACACTTGATAATGCTCATCTACTTGATGCAAGGCACCCCCAAGACTGCGCAAAGCTGCTAAGGTGGCCTGGATATCAGCTTCCGTTGAAGCATTGAATCCCGATCCGAGCACTGGTGCCCCCCTGAGTGCTTCACGATAGTATCGCATCGCTGCTATGCCTGCATCGAGTGCGGCATTGCGGGCATAAAGTTCTAAAGTGGAAAGAATGTTATCACTGAAATTCGTCATTACCTGTTGGGATTTACAAGGCTACAATCATTACATTCGGGCTTAATTTCTTTTGAAATGCATCTGAGTTCTCTCACGTAGCCATCATCCGTAGTTTCTACAAATATTTGTTGGCAATTGATAGCCATCCCCACATAAAAAATGTTGCCTTCATCATCTTTAAATCCAATGCTCATTTTTCTGACCTTAGTCCTTTCCCGTATCAATTTATCCAGATACGCTTCTCATTCTATTAATCAATTTGGGGTGCTCTTCAAGAACTTTTACAAAATTTGCTTTTATCCTTGCTGCATTCGACTCCGTTAATTCAGGGGGCAACAGATGACCATATTTGGCAAGGTATTCGTCAGCAGTTGCAAACTTTTCATCTATCGATAATGAGGACCAAAAATAACTGATTCTGGCTTTGGCTTCATTATCCGAATACTGGGTTAACATTTGTTTTGCTAAATCCTTTAAAACTTTATACAGTCCGCCCTGATTCCCTGTTCGTACCATTTCAAAAGCCGCTTTATCTCCCGTTGGACCGTATTCCTTTAACAAAAGCCTGACACACCTGCCCCAATCAATATCTGAATTCGTTGATTCAAATGCTTTAATGCGAAGGATTCTGTTTTCTGTATGCCGGAAAAAATTTGTAAGAACGATCCTGAAGGTCTCCCAATTCGTAATAATTCCATTTTCTATTTCAAAGGAATTAAGCGCATCATCGATACGTTCAGAAACTCTATCGACTGTTAAAGCCGGATCAATGGATTCAAGAAGGCTGTCCAGTTTGGTCTGCATCTTTGCTCCTAAAGCCGCCTAAAGAGACTTGATGTTCTTTGTAGCGCATCTATATAAGATTGAATTAATTCCTGGTAATTCTGCGCGTAGCGCTCAGGCTGATCAAACCGTATAGATGACGAAAGAAAGGATCCGCAATAATTGAGGAATTGTCTTATGATTTCAACTTTCTGTTCCCAAGAATTGGGAGCAACGTAACGATCAAACACATCCCTTATGTATCGTTCCACCGATTCCCTTTTTATCCCCTCTGCGATGATATCAAGAACTGCTCTGAGCCCCCCATTAGTGCCATCATGGGCATCATTATAAGCTGTAACGATATCACCGCCGCGCCTCCGAAATTCTTTTTCTAATAATTCTTTGGCCCGGCTTGCGGATTCGGAACTGCTTAATGCACCACCTCTTGATACACATGTCGTGAAATGGGTATTATAATAATCCCCAACAATCTGATTGAAATCATCAAAATTTCTAACGGTATTGGAATGAATGGCATACCGCATTCTTGCCTCATCATGGGGTATTCCAATTTTCTGGGCAATTGCCCTCTCTTCTAATTCGGAAATTAAATGATTTATAGACATAGCTCTCCTGCCCCCCTTTCCTCATATTCGTCGAAATACAGATTTTACTTGGTCTATTGAATGGATATAGGACTCAACCACCTCTTCATAATGCCAGGCAAACCGCTCAGCCGGCTGGGATGTGATTTCCTCCGGCAAATAGGTTTTCAAACGACTTAGCAAAGCTTTCATCAAATCCACTTTCCCGCCCCAATCTAATGGATCTATGGTCAATTTTAGTATCTGACCGACATGCTTAACCTTTTCTTCTTGTTTAAATTGATCGGTCATGGTGTCCAAAATAAACCGCAGGCCACCATTATTCGGAATTTGAGCCTCTGCTTGAGCAGCTCTGCCCCCCCCCTTATTTTTAAAAGCTCTTTCAATTAGGGCCAAAGCATCGGCCCTAGCATCAGAAATGCTTACGGTTCCTGATATCTTGCCAATATATCTTGTAAGATGAATATAAAATGAAGTAATGACCTCTTGAAAATCGTCAAAACTCTCTGCTTGAATGGTGTTCAGGATGTATGCGGCTCGTGCCGAATCAATTGGCATGCCAATTTTCAATGCTAACTGGTCGGAATCAATTTCCTGAAGAATGCTTTGTAATTTTTGACCGTTATCATTTCCTCTGTCCGCGTCAGTATCCCGTGAAATGGATAGTTGACCACTCACAAATTTTTCGCAATGGGCGGCTTTAAAAAGCAAGTGGACATCTTCATAATCAGTTTCCGTCGCATTTTGACTCAGCTTAATAATTTCATGTGTTTGTAATAACGGCGAGTCAATTCTCAAACGGCGCAATTCCGGAGGTAAGGATTTTACAAGGCATTCAAGATGAAAACCGAAACTTTTAGGATAAGTATTCCGGGTTGCATGGAACCGACTGAAAGCCTGTAAGAGCGATCTAGCGCTATGGATTTCGCCGGTCATTAATTGGTGTTCCAGAACTTTCCAAAATCCGTTTTCATTGATTTTATCAAATACTGAAAAAGTCGGGATTAATGATTTTTCTGTATTTGATGGTAATCCGAAATCAAAAAACCCAAGCCTTAAGCTTGCCAACAATACCAGCTCATCATCAAAAACAGCCTTCAATAAGTCATCTGTATGGCAAATCGGTATCATTTTTAGTTCAGATTTTGCGCTGCTAATTTCCCCGGCGATCCGATGCTTGGTTTCAGGAGATAAAGAAGCTAAAGAATTGTCTTGATCAATAGTTGGATAAATAAAAGTACTGACCGAGCTATCATTAACAGCTGCCGCAATTTTCTCCGGCAACCCTTTGACCATTCGAATATCGCCATCGCTCGAAGCAATATGGCCGGTGGAAACAATTTGATCTGAGATGGGGGTTTGCAGGCAAGCGGATAGACAGGCCAATAGGATGGGTACATCTGCTGAATACCCCGATATCTCAGAGCTTTTATCCATTATGGATGCGATTTCCGGGTTCGCTATGGAAAGTCTAAAGGCTCGTTATGACAACCCAAAATTGACCAGGTGTGATAACGCAAATTTGACCACCCC
>CAYWSJ010000079.1:0-14815 GCA_964461045.1 uncultured Bacteroidales bacterium
TTAATTCTCCAACTATTTGCATGTTTTATCCTCCTATTTTAAAAATTCTTTTTGTTTTATTGTCTTGTTGGGTTCAATATATATAAAGTCATTATCATACGGACCAAATAGTATTTTATTAAAAAAAATGTCCGTTCCTTTGTATTCAATATATTTTTTATGAAATACTTCGGCATTTTTCTTTGCTCTCTGTCTGTATTTATCGCTATTTGCTAATTCATTGTTAATAAAACTGATATACTCATAATTTTTTATTTCAGTTTCAATCGCTTCCCTGGCCATATCCGCTCCTACTCTCCTGGTATATTCATTTTCCATCAATCCCAGGGGATCTTTTTCATTATCAATCCAGCTTTTTGTAAGATGATACGTTCCAGGATGTTGCCTGAAAATTTTATTATATTTCTCCCTGCTTCCAAGATAAAAAGCAATACAATCGTGTACTCTTGGAACATACAAGCCCTGTTGAGGAGCTTTTACCCCAACAATTCCATTGGAACAAAGGCCATACCCCAAAACAATTCTCTCAGAAACAGAAGATTCTTCATCTATAGCTTTCTGAATCATCTCTTTCATTTTATGAGGAGCACGGTGAAGATTTTGAGGTAAAAAATGCAAATGCACTTTCTCCAAGGCCTCACCAGCCATTTTTTCCAATTCAGGCTTAATACTTCCACAAGCAACTACTGTATTCATTCGTATAAAGTTCATTTATTTGTCTGACATTCTATTACTTATTCCTTCAAGTCAATATTTTTTATTCTGCCATGTAATCCTCATCTTTTATTCACTGGCTTTTGTATGAATGTTGTGTAAAAGGGTTGCATTCTTAAAATTTTAATTTAAAACAACATCCCGTCTCTCAGAGAGCTTTGGATTTCCAATTGCCCTTGCTATAAAGCGAGTTAAAGAACCGTCTGTTTTCTTTTTTACTTCAATATAAGGATCGTTTGCGCCATTTTTTAAGGCAGCTTCCCTTGCAAGGATCTTTGATTTTTCTTCAGCAAAATCACAGGCTTCTTCAAACTCTTCAAAATTTTTTGATCCATCTGTATACTTAACTATATAAGCGTATTGTTCATCACTTTCCCGGATAAAGACAATGGCTTCTCTTATTTCTGAAATAGAACCTGCCACAGCTCCCACTGCATTAGCTACAGCTTCATGTTCAGGCAGAATAAATTTCGTTTTAATTAACTTAGCTGCCTGCTTCAAAAAGTGTCTTGCCGGAGCTCCGGTTCCTATAAGCGGATACCTGCTGTCTGCGTTAATGGTTAAGAAATCATTCTGACTATACAGGATTTGTTGCAGCATCCATTTACCCCACTCACCATCAATATGGTCAGGCATTTGAGATTGTTTTATATCCTGACATGCAAGGAAAAGAATAACCTCTTCCACAATCATTTCTACGATCTTATTGGTAACCTCTTCAATAAATTCTTTTTTATTCCTGTTATAAATATGACAGTAATAATCCGTGGCTATTTCAGCAACCTCTTTGTCCCATAAATTCATTGCTCCATCAACATGTAAAAGATCGCTTGGATTTAATGACGAACATTCGATATACCCTTGCTCAATAAGTTCATTAAGCTTTAAATGTCTGGGATGATAAACGCCGACTTTATTTAACAAACCGGATAATTGGTGAGGCTCCTGTATAAGTTCAAGCGCCATCTTCTGCTTATCATCCAATCGTGCTAAAATATTTTTATCCAGTGGATGATGCAGATACCAAAATTCAATGTCGTAAGGGTTTTTCCGGTTTTTTCCTGCTCGTCTGACCTCATGAATATCTTCCAGCACATTTTCATGGTACATTGCTATTTGTGACAATGCTCTTACGCGGTCAGGACCAATTAAAATTTCATTCTTATCATTAAAAGAAATTCTGCTGTCACATCCAACGCTTATCGTTCGTATGCGGGCAGCTTCAACTGCGGTATCTGTGTTTCCTACTTTTGCTCCCTCTTCAGAAACCACAACTCTTGAGTCCTTTATCAGAGCCATATCGGTAGTTGTACTTCCTATATCCACTACCAGTGAACTGCTGGTATGAGAAAGGAATCGTCCGCCAATAGCACTTGCTGCAGGTCCGGAAAGCACTGTCTCAACTGGTTTTTGCACTGCCTCAGTGTAGGGCATCAAAGTGCCGTCACCTCTGACAATCATCAAAGGAGCATTAATCCTCAAATCCTTTAAAGATTCCTGTACAGACTGAATAAAATCCTGCATCACAGCCACGAGCGAAGCGTTAATTGAAGCTGTTGCAGCACGACGAATCGAATCTAATTTTGTAGACAGCTGATGAGCCATAACAACAGGTAAATCAGACTCTTCCTGTATAATCTTAAAAGCTTCCTCTTCATGTTCATGATTCAGCGGACTGAAATAGCTTGATAAAGCAATTGCATCCACTTCATTTTTCTTTTGTTTGATCCATTCTTTAATGCCTTCGGTATCCAGTTCAGCTTTAGCATTTCCCTGGGCATCATGACCACCCTGAAAAAATGAAATATCTTCTGTTGATAATTTTTCTCTCAGTCCAAAATCTTCAACTAAATCTTTGTCATAACCTATGAGTAGCAATCCCACCTTACGTGCTTTACCTTCAGCTACGGAATTAGTAGCTAAGGTACTTGAGATCCCTACCAGTTTAATATTATAATCACTGCTAATTTTTAATTTCTGCAGTACTTTAATGACTCCCTTTTTCAGGTCACCTCTTGTAGTCAGGGACTTGGCAGTAGATACTACTTTCCTGTCAGAATATTGAAGCAATACTCCATCCGTAAAGGTACCTCCTGTATCAATTCCAATGACATAACGATTCATCTGTAATCTTCTTTATTTTTTTTCCCAAATTTTCAGCAGACAGCAAAAAACTCTGTCTGCTGAAAATTGATTATTCTGGTAATTAAATTTATTTTGTTCCCTGCTTTTTTATTCGTTCTTCTGATTCTTTCAGAATTTTCTCTATCTCATCATCTGCTTTTGCAGTAACTTTATCTCTCGGGCCTTCATAATTCTTGATAAGATCTCTTGTTTTATCAAGCACTCTCTCTTTAAGCGTTTTCTCTCCTTCGGATTTCCAGCTTTCGTAGCTGTTTCGGTCCATTAAGGTAGGCATCCAATAATCTTTAAAATGCTCCATTGTGTGCTCTTCATATAAATAATGACCACCAGGACCGACATTATTAATCTGATCAACAGCTAATGTTTCTTCATTTACTTCCACACCTGCTTCAACAACTCTTGCCATAGCAATAATTTCATCATCCAAAACAGTTTGAAATACATCGCCTGTTAATCCTGATTCTGTATATCCATTATCATGCACAAAGTTTGCTCCACTCATCATTGCAGCATTAATAGAAAGACTTGCTTCCATAGCAGATTGCATATCCATCTTCTTAGTATCTGTACATCCTGAGGTTGAATACATTGGTAATCCACAATAGTGCACTACTTCGGTATGAGCAGCACTCAGCAAACTCAGTTCAGGTGCTCCATAAGAATAAATAGAATAACGCATATCAAGAATAGACTGAACACCCCCGATAATCACACAGGTTCCCGGATTAATAAGTTGTGCAGCAATAACTCCTACCATTGATTCAGAGAGGGCGACAACCAATTGTCCGGCATGTGAAGCAGGTACTGTTCCCCCACCGATAGCACAGGGGCTATATACCTGTGGAATTCGGTGTTCTGCACAATACATGCATTTGTCTATTGCGTGGTAATCACTTACCAGGGGCGAGATTGGTTCACCATAGAAAATAAAGTTTGGTCTTTGCTTAAATTCTTCTTCACTTCCTGCCATTGCAATTCCCATGCGATGCTGATCATGAACGCCATCACGAGTAAATGACCAGCTCATTATAGGAGTTGTGGTATTTCTTACCATATCGGCAAATTCGTATACATCGGCGAGTCCGTTTGTTACATCACTGATGGAACCTAAAGACTGCACATAACCCATATTTGGTAAAGCGTCACAAACTCTTGCTACCAGTGAAGCATCTTTTCTTAGATATGGCCTTCTTTCCAATGTCTCTGTATCAATAAAGTTCGGGGGAGTTGGACCCGGGCCAAAATAGCTTCTCTTCTTCTCAATGGTTATTTTCTTAGATTCATCTCCGTCCCAGGGAAATACTTCTGTTACCGGTGGTACAGTTGATAAAGCTTCAAGTATAACCTCCGGTGGAAAATAAACTCTTATTCCATCTACTTTGCATCCAGCTTTTTTAAACAACTCACGGGCGCCTTCATGATGTACGTTAGCACCAGTATATTGTAAAGTTCTCATCATTCCGTTAAATATCTTTTCCTTTTGATCTTCAGAAAGAATTTCGAAATGGGGACTTTCTTGTATTGTATAATTTGTTCTGTTAACCATATTCAAATTTTTTATGATTCGATTATTCATGAATCAATTAGGAATGCCTCTTATCGGCATCTTCAATGATTTTATGTAATTCCTGCTTCAACTTATCTTCAATTGGTTCAGGCTTATGAGTTTCAAGCAACTCATCAGTTCGTTCTTTCACTCTGTCAGACATGGTTTTAGAACCATTTTTCTTCCAGGTTTCATAATCACTTCTGTCCTGGAGTGTTGGTAAATACCACTCTTTCCAGTGTTCAAAAGTGTGATCAGTGGTTACATATTCTCCCCCCGGACCTTGTTTTTCAATCAGATCCAGTGCCAGGTGGTCGTCATCAGTATTGATACCTTTACCAAACTGACGAACCATACCCATCATTTCTTCGTTAAGTACAAGCGATTCAAGTGAAGCATTTGTTCCGTGGTCAATATAGCCTACATCGTGAATAAGGTTTGCACCAGAGAGATATGAATAAAATAAGTTCATCATTTGTTCGGCTGCAGCTTGTTCATCAAGTATTTTTGAATCTGTACAACCACCTGTTGAGAACATAATCAAATTCAGCCATTTGGAAATATCTGTGTTAGCTGCCGAAGCCAGAGAAAGTTCCGGCGCTCCATATGAATATGTGGCTTTCTTCATATCCAGCAGTGTTGTAACGCCACCCATAATTAGCGGCATACCCGGATTCTTCAAATGACACAATACAGTTGCCAGTAATGTTTCTGCCAGAGACTGTACAAGCATACCTGCAATTGTAGCTGGCGCCGTAGCGCATGAGCTTGGGCATGGAGTGTACATGGCAGGAATTTTCTTTTCAGCAGCAAAAAGAAGTTTTTCTACAGCTGTTCTGTCGTTTTTTAAAGGTGAAATAGGCTCAATATAAGCCACGAACATAGGATTAAGCCTGAATTCTTCTTCACCCCCCTGTATCAAACATCCCATTTTCCATAGATCCTCAAGTCCTTCTCCATCCACACTTGTCAGCACCATAGGCTTGGTACACTGATCAAGCATAGCCATAAACTGGTGGCGATCATATGTCTGTGGATTAGGTGCGTCGCTAACAATTCCATGCGACATAAAAAAATCATAATTCGGAAGTGCATCCACTAATTTAGCGGCATTGTTTACATCCTTATAGGTTGTCCTTCTTCTTACTCCTGTTTCTCTGTCATAAGTAAACGGTAAATCGGAGCCAGTTCCAAAACCTACTGTATCCTTTTGCAGTTGTAAAGAACGTTTACCACTTCTCCCCTTCAGTGTAATTTTCCGGGGATAGAAATTTAAAGCCTCGCGAACCATTGTATTGGGAATTCGAACATTATTTCCACGTACAACAGCATTGCTATTTTTAAACAGCTCGATGGCTTCATCATGATAAATATTTCCACCTGTTTCTTCCAGTACTTCCAGGGCAGCAAAAAAAATCTGTTCAATCTGGTCCTCAGACAAAACCCTGAATTGGGTGGACTTATTTATTTTTTGATTCATTTTCATAAGAAAATCCTTTCTAATCTTTACTTCAGTTAATAATTTAATAGTTTATCAGATACATAAAGCATCATTTATAACACCTACTTCTTACCAGAGATGTATATCAGAGCATAATCCATTCATCCTGAAAAAAGTTTCGTTATTAATTCAAAATGAACTTGTAATAAACTAAGCAATCATTCTGAGTAACTGTAGATCACTCAGAATGATATCTGGATATTGTGCTTATTAATTCTTTTTCTTTTCAAAGTATTCATTGGTAATATCCACAGCACTTCCAGCATTTGGTGCATAAAGATCAGCACCAATCTCATTGGCAAATTCTTCTGTAACAGGAGCACCGCCAACAATAACAGCAACCTGATCACGGATACCAGCTTCCTTAAGAGAGTTAATAATCTCACCCATTCTTGGCATTGTGGTAGTAAGCAGTGCAGACATTCCTAATAAACTAGGTTTATGTTCTTTTACAGCTTTAACAAATTCTTCATTGGGCTGATCGATTCCGATATTTATTACTTTATATCCGGCACCTTCAAACATCATAGCAGCAAGATCTTTTCCAATATCATGCAAGTCGCCTGCTACAGTCCCGATCACCAAGGTTCCGGCATTTCCCATATCGCTTTCGGATAACTTTGGCCGTAAAATATCCATAGCACCGCTCATTGCCTTTGCACATCGAAGTACTTCTGGCATGAACATATCGCCATCTTTCCATTTCTGACCTACAGCATCCATTCCGGGTAATAAACCCTGGTTTAATAAATCAGCAGCCTCACTACCTGAACTAAGGGCCTCCTCGGTTAAATTCTTTAATTCATCAACTTTACCTGCAATTAAAGTTTCAGAAATTTTACTTAAATCCATACTCATAATTCCTCCTAAATATTTTTATGTTAATATAAATATTCTATACAATAAATAATTACTATTTTTTATTAATTAATATAGATAAGGGTATAGCTAGTTTTTATCAATAGAACTAACAAATGGGTTATACAGACAAATTCGGAGTATAATCGTTCCGACATTATAAGGGGTCAAAGGTGTTTTTTTAATTCTATACAACATTTTTTTAGCAATAATATAAAATATTGAATTACAATTCATTAATAATATTTGTCTATAATTTTCAATGCAAATATTAAGAATAAATCCGTAAGATCAAAATTATTTGGCAATTATTCTGTTAAATATAGGTTAAATATAATTAAGAATCAATATTAATAGCTCACATACAATTCATTATAGAAACAACTGATTTTAATCATATTTTGCTACAGAAAATATTTTTTTTATTCAACCTCTATTCATATAATTTACTACATTTTAGACATTTAAAATTATTTTTCTTTTTTTATTCTACACAAACAAATATTAAAAAAAACATTTGTCACATCAATATTATCCGCTTTCAATGGGCATTTCAACACACAAAAAACATTCCCTTATAATTGATTCAAACAATATATCTGCAAAATGTTTGCATTAATAATTTTTATTACATAGTTTTGCAACGAACAAAAATTTTGGTGAAAGGCAACTCATTCAGACTGCCTTTTTAAAAGGGAATTCCGGTGAGAATCCGGAGCAGTACCCGCTACTGTAACCCCACGAGAAACATCTTTGAAACACTCTATCCACTGTGCTGTGTCAAACAGCATGGGAAGGGCTCAAAGATAGGGGAAGCCAGGAAACCTGCCAAAAAACCTTGTTTTAACATGGCTTTCGGGTTAAAAGCTATGAGAAATAACATCAAACGTTTCTATCCCGAGTTAAGCCATTACTATTGAAAACTGAAAGCACTATTGAATCTGGCTTATATGAAAAGGAACTTGTTTATACTAACTTTTTTATTGTTATCATTTTTCTTGAGGGGAAACTGTCAGCAACCTGTCAAAGAATATGAGATAAAAGAGGTCTCTGTCGTGAGATCAAGAAATGATTATTTCTCCACTGATCACCATTCAACCATACTCGATTCTTCGATCATACATGACTATCAAAGTGAAAACATAGATAAACTGTTATCAGCAGTTTCTCCTGTTTATATCGTCTCCTACGGAACCAGTGGAGCTGTGGCAACCTCCAGATTAAGAGGAACTACCGGAAACCACACTTCTGTAACCTGGAACGGTTTTCCTCTTAATTCTATTACATTAGGACAGGCTGATCTTTCATTTGCTCCCGCTCAATTTATCGATAAAGTAAAAATCACTCATGGCGCTTCCGGCTCACTTTATGGCAGCGGTACTTTTGGAGGAAATATTGATCTGAAAAATAATGCAGAATGGAAACGGGAAAATAACCTTAGCATTTTTACTGAATACGGAAGCTGGGAATCTAAGAAAGTTGGTTTTAAAGGAGGAATAGGAAATAATAAATTCAAGTACAAGATCAAAGGTTTATATCATGATGCTGTAAACGATTATGAATTCGTAGACTACCAGAAGTTCGGAAACCCAGCAGAGAAAAGAAAAAACAATGAGCTCCTTAATTATGGATTAATGCAAAACTTGTACTGGAATTTCAATAAAAGAAACAAGTTTGAAGCTGGTGTATGGTACCAGGTAAAAGAAAAAAACATACCTGAGATAATGGGAGTTTATGGAGAAGGTACCGCCAGGCAAAAAGACAGTACATTAAGGGGGTACCTCCAGTATACAAGATTACAGGGTCAATCTTCTATTAAAATAAAAACCGGATATTTTAAAGACTTTCAGCTTTATACGGAAAAAAATAATCCAACCGACGATTCATACTCAATTTATTCTCCTATAAATGCAGACAGATGGATATCCAACCTGAATTACAGAAACTATGTAAACCACCATTTAACCCTTGACATTGGTGGTCAATACTCTTTATTAAAGGCCAATGGGAATGCTTACGATAAAGAAGTGATTAAGGAATACAGAGCCAGTATAACAGGCGCGCTGCAATTTAAATACAACAGGATAACCTCAAATGTCTCCTTACGACAACAATTCAATACATTTACAAATCCCAAACCCCAGGTAAGTGTTGGGTTAAATTATAAATTAATCCCTGACCTATTGGCTTTGAAGGGAAATTTCTCCACGAAATACCGATTACCGACATTCAACGATAAATACTGGCAACCCGGAGGTAACAAAAATATCAAGCCAGAACATGGGTATAGCGGAGAAAGTGGTTTAATTTTCAAGGTTCATCCAAACAACCTTATACACCTTTTTTCAATAGAATCAACAGCTTATACTTCAAGAATTAAAAACCTGATCCAATGGATTCCAAGCGGAAGTGGATATTGGGAATCAACGAACCAGGAAGATGTGCAAAGTTACGGATTTGAGAACTCCGTGAAATTTATTCTGAAGACAGGATCTTTCCAGGCAAATATTTTAGGAAATTATAATTATTCAAGATCCTATAATATTTCTGACAATAAACATATTGACAATAAGCAGCTTATGTACATCCCATACAATACTGTTTCATCTTATGGTAATTTTCAGTATAGATCATATAGCCTGGGAGTTAACTGGAGTTATACAAGCAAACGATTCAATACCAATGACCATCAGGATTACATGTTAGATCCTTACCACATATTCAATCTACAAGTTTCGAAAAGGTTTCATTTTAAACATTTCAAGCCAAAAATACAGTTTAAAATAAAAAACCTTTTTGACCATGAATACCAGGTGGTAAAAAATTATCCAATGCCAGGACGAGCTTACTATATCAACATATCAATTCAAATAGAAAATCTAAACTAAAAAAAAGAACTATGAAAATTAAAAAAACAATCAATCTAAAACGCTTTACTTATCTAACTGCAGGTTTAATGGCTTTAATGGCCGTGTCTGTTTCCTGTGAAGAAGAAGACATCACGGATGATGGCAATAACGAAAATCCGGAAGACCTTGCAGGTATTTATATTGCCAACGAAGGTAATTTTGGAAACAGCGATGCTTCAATCAGTTTTATTAACCCTGAGAGCTATGAAATAACAAATAAAGTTTTCCAGAATGCCAATGGAAGAGAATTGGGAGATATCCTTCAAGATGTTTACTTTACAGATAACCAAAAAGCATATCTTGTTGTCAACAACTCAAAGAAAGTTGAAGTAGTAGATTCTGAAACGTTTGAATCAATTGGCGTATTAACAGGCGTAGACTATCCCAGACAGTTTGAACAAGTTTCGCCTGACAAAGGATATTTAACAAATGGAAGTTCTGCTACAGGCGAAGCAGGCAAAGTATACATTATTAATCTTATAAAAAATGAGATTACTGATTCAATTATGGTAGGAGAAGGCCCTGAAAGCATGGCAGTTGGTGAAGATTATGTCTATGTGGCAAATTCAGGTGGCTACAACCAGGACAGTACTGTTTTTGTAATAGATAAAAGCATGCATCAAACTGTTGACACAATTAAAGTTGGAAATATACCTTTTGATATTGAAATAGATAATCAAGGCGACATCTGGGTATTTTGCAAAGGCCTTGGATCATGGCAAACAGGAGGACCAACAAATTCAAAACTGGTAAAAATAAATCAAAACGATTTTTCAACCACTTTTTATGATATAGGAAAAACCGGTAGTTACGGTTACTATCTTATGGCAACAGATAAAAACAAGGATAATATTTACTATGTCGGAGCTGATGGTGTTTATAAAATGGGTATTAGCGACAACCAGGTTCCTGCATCACCAGTTATCAATAAAGTTCCTTATGGAATTGATGTGAATCCTGACAATGATGAAATTTTCCTTACAGTAAGCAATTATTCATCAAAAGGTTTTGTTTTCCGTTATGATACAGACCATTCAATAATTGACTCTACTGAGGTAGGTTATAATCCGAATGCCGTAGTTTTTAATTAATAAAAAAAATAAGTTGCGGAAATTCATACTCATAATTTCTCCTGTACTCAATTTTCCTGATATTTCCGCAACTTTTTCTATATGATTAAAATTTGTCCAAAATGCCGAGCGGCTTTTGAGTGTAAAGAAGAAGATGTCATAAATTGCGATTGTATGAACATTAAACTTTCACCAGAAACCAGAAAGAAAATAAGCGCTCTTTACAACGATTGCCTTTGCATCGATTGTTTAATAAAACTTGAAAAACAAACAACAAATTCTGGTAAAACCTGAAAAAATGAAAAGAGAATGGAACATATTTTTAACGGCTCTAATGTTTTTCACCAGAATACCTGTTCCCAAAAAACTCCCTTATTCAGAAGAATTACTCAATAGCAGCACCAAATATTTACCTGTTATTGGCTGGATCGTTGGTGGACTTGCTGCTTTTTTCTTTTTTTGTTTTAACCAGCTCCTGCCTGTATCTGTTTCAATTCTTTTGAGTATGGGTTTTTCAATATTATTAACAGGTGGATTTCATGAAGATGGCTTCTCTGATGTATGCGATGGTTTTGGCGGAGGGTATTCTAAATTAAAAATTCTTGAGATAATGAAAGACTCAAGAATTGGCGTTTATGGAGGTATAGGATTAATCCTGATGCTCTTTACCAAATTCTTTGCAATTTATGAATTAAAAACAAACATAATTCCATTAATGCTGATATTGGGTCATACATCCAGTAGGTTTGCACCGGTTTTATTTATGTACTCTCATGAATATGTTCGTGAAGATGCTACCAGTAAAGTAAAACCAGTGGGAAAAAAAATTAATACAACAGAATTTATTTTCGCCGGTATTACAATGCTTGCTCCATTTATTTTTTTGTTCACCTCCAATCTTTTATATTTATTTGCAATTGGGGCAGTAATTATTTTTACATTTGTATTCAGTAATTATTGTTATAGGAAAATCGGAGGATATACAGGCGATTGCCTGGGTGCTGCCCAGCAAATTACAGAAACCGGTTTTTATATTGTTGTATTAATTTTGTCAGGATTTTTATGACTATTTATTTAATAAGACATACACAAACTGTTATGGGAAAAGGAGTTTGTTACGGACAAGCGGATGTGGAAGTAGACTATAAAATGTTTCACCCAACTGCAGAATACATCAAAGCAACACTCCCGGCTAACTCAATTGACGAAGTAATTAGCAGTCCTGCAAAAAGATGCAAAGTGCTGGCTAAAGAAATTGCCAATGGAAATGATTATAAAATTGAAAAAAAAATTCATGAACTAAACTTTGGTGAATGGGAATTAAAGAGATGGGAAGAAATAAATGGCGAAGAATTTAACAAATGGTGTGATGACTATATAACAAACGCACCACCCAAAGGTGAAAATTATCAGAGCATGTTAAAAAGAGTGAAATCATTTTGGGACAACCTACAAAAAAATAAAAACAGGGGGAAAAAGATAGCAATTGTAACACATGCAGGAGTTATCCGTGCTCTTCTCTCTCTGCTGCTTGATATTCCATTAGATAAAAGTTTTTACATCAAGGTAGATTTTGGTAAGATTGTTCAGGTTAACATCATAGATATAAAATACAACGAGATTATTTTTATCTGAAAAAATGGCAAAAATCACACTTATTACTGGAGGACAGAGAAGCGGAAAAAGCTCTTATGCCCAAAAGTTAACGCTTGAAAAAAACAACCAACCGATATACTTGGCCACATCGAGAGTATGGGATCAGGATCATAAAAAAAGAATTGAGAAACATCGGAAAGACAGATCAAAAGAGAGCTGGACAACTATTGAAGAAGAAAAGTACCTGAGTAACCATTCATTTAATAAGCAGGTAGTGCTAATAGATTGTATTACGCTTTGGCTTACAAATTTTTATTACGACAACAATAACGATGTAGAAAAATCATATCAAGAAGCAGTTGCAGAAATTGATAAATTGAATACAATGAATGCAGAATTTATCATTGTAACAAACGAAATAGGAATGGGCGCCCATCCTGATAACTTAATACAAATGAAATTTGGAGATCTGCAGGGCTGGGTAAATCAATATATCGCCAAAAAGGCAGAAAAAGTATTGCTTATGGTATCAGGTATACCTTTAACAGTGAAATAACTCCAAGAAAAATACAAAACAATGAACCGAGCCATGATAAAAAAATTGACACACACGGAAATGATTGCACTACAGCCAAAAACAATGTGTGTTACTTATTTTACTTATCATGGCGAGCTACATCTGACCGATAATAATAAAATTATAAACAGATGAAAATCTATACAAAGAAAGGTGATAAAGGCCAGACTTCACTCTTTAGTGGGGAAAAGGTAGATAAAGATGATCAAAGAATAGAAGCCAACGGAACGCTTGATGAAGTTAATTCAACCATTGGACTGCTGCGAGTTAAATTAGATCAAAACCATAAATGGCAGGAAAAACTTCACCAAATACAGGCTGAAGTAATGCAATTAATGTCTTTTATTGCTTCTCCCGGAAAAAAAATAAATATCAGACCAATAAGTGAAGGTATAAAAAATACAGAGGAATGGATAGATGAAATCTGTGCAAAAACAGAAAAAATGAATGCACTTATACTCCCCGGAGGAAATGAAATATCTGCCTTATCTCACGTAGTCAGAACGCAGGTAAGAAGAGCCGAAAGAGAGGTTTATCACCTTCACAAAAAGCAACCCGTAGATGAAGCTTGCCTGTCATATTTGAACAGACTTTCCGACTTATTTTTCATGCTTGCCCAGCTTGAAATGCAAGAGAGTGAAATTCCGGTTGAAAAGTTTAAATTTTATAACCCGCAAAAAAAGTAATAAACAAGTATGCTAAAATATAACATTGAAAACCCAAGTAAAACAATAGAAAACAAAATCATCAAAAAAATAAATCAAAAAACAAAACCACCAGGTTCTCTGGGAAAACTGGAAGAAATAGCCCACCAGGTAAGCCTTATTCAGCAAACAACAGAACCAACCATAAATAATCCAGCAATTCTTGTTTTTTCTTCCGATCATGGCATTGCAAAAGAGGGAGTTAGCCCTTTTCCACAGGAAGTAACCAAACAGATGGTACTGAATTTTGCCGGTGAAGGGGCTGCAATTAATGTTTTTGCCAAACAACATGGTCTGGCTGTTTCAATTATTGATGCAGGCGTTATTGGAGAATTTCCTGAAGAATATAAATCCAAAATTCTGAATTATAAAATGGCAGAAGGAACCCAAAATTTCCTGGAAGAGCCAGCCATGACAAAAATTCAATGCGAAGAAGCCATAAAAAAAGGAGCTGAGATCACTCATCAGTGCTACGAAAAAGGTTGTAACCTGATTGGGTTTGGAGAAATGGGTATTGCCAATACCTCCTCTTCTGCCCTTCTTATGCATTTCCTTACAGGAGAACCTCTTGACATTTGCGTAGGCAAAGGAACGGGGCTTGACGACAAAGGGGTTTTAAAAAAGAAGCAAATTCTGGCAAAAGCAGCAGCCAACTATACCGGTAAAGATGATGGTTTCTCTGTGCTTCAGCAATTCGGCGGTTTCGAACATGCCATGATGGTTGGCGGTTTTTTAAAGGCTGCCGAAAATAAAATGACTGTAATGGTAGATGGTTTTAACGTTACAGCAGCATTCCTGACTGCTTACCAGATACAACCCGAAATAAAAGATTATTGTTTGTTTGCCCACATGTCTGATGAAAAAGGTCACCGAAAAATGCTGGAATACCTCAAGGCAAAACCTCTTCTCCAGCTTGGAATGAGACTGGGCGAAGGAACCGGGGCTGCTGTTGCATTTCCTTTGGTCCAATCTGCCGTAAACTTTCTTAACCAGATGACTTCTTTTGAGGATGCGGGGGTTAGTAAAAGCGATTAAAATTATCCTACTACTGCTTAACAATTAAACACTTCCAATAATTTATATTGATTTTAAATAAAAAAATCAATAATTTACTTTAAAATTGAAAGTGCCGGAAATTTCTTTCCTGTTTTCCGCACTTTTTTGAGACACCTTCATAACTTACTGTAAATCAAAC
>CAYWSJ010000080.1:0-14315 GCA_964461045.1 uncultured Bacteroidales bacterium
TACTCTGGCAAAGGATGCCATAGCTTTATCAGTTATCTTTTTACTCAAAAGTCATAATCTCCTTTAAAAAAAGGGGTTGCATTTCACAAATACAACCCCGGTTTCAAATTGTAGTAAATTTCTCTATTGCTTCAGTATCTTCTTAGTAACTTTTTCATTTCCATACGAAACAGACAAAATATAAATTCCTGCTTTGATATTGCTTAAATCAATACTGAATTTTTGTGAATTAAACGTTTTTGTCACTTTAAGTTGACCTGTAATATCGTATATATCAATCTTGTAGCTATTTTCTTCAGGTGTTTGAATTGTAAGATTGTTTTTTACGGGACTCGGATATGTTGAAATTTTATTTTCATTTATATCACTTATTCCTGTCTCTATAACATCATTTACGCTAATGATGAATGCTTTCTCAAAACTTAATTCACCCGCATCTTCAGCTTTAACATAAATATTGTATTCAGTTTGTGTTTCGTAATCAAATTCCTCATTGGATTTTAATACATCATCTTCAATAGTAAAAAATGAATTACCCGCATCATTAGTTCCATCACCAGTAACTAAAGAAAATGTATGGGTATCAGCAGTATCTTCGTCGGTTGCTGTTAATGTACCTACTACAGTTCCGGGAGCCACACCCTCATCTATTGAGCTATCTGATAATGTAATATCACTTGGCGCGCTATTATTTAATAATTCACATTCTGTTTCATCATTCACAAAGTTAGATGATTCATCTTTTACCCAATCGGAAAGATAAGCAGCGTCTTTATCATCAACATATATACAGGTTAAATCAATATTGTCTGAAGCGTTAAAATAGGTAATATTTGCGTTGTTTCCATTTCTAATATCTACACTTGTTAGCGGAGTATATTGACATTCGATTCTGGTTAAAGCTGTATTTGCAGACAAATCTAAGCTTGTCAACTTATTCGCACTGCAGTTTAACAATTTTAAATTTACATTTTCTGATACATCTAAATTGGTTAATTGATTCCCATAACACTCTAGTTCAATTAATGAAGTATTTGTTGATACATTTAAATTAGCCATATCATTTTGTCGACACTTCAGTATTGTTAAATCTGTATTTGCTGATACATCCAAACTTGTTAAGTTATTGTCTTCGGTATGCAATTCCTTTAAATTTGTACATGTTGACGCATCTAAACTTATTAATCCGGTATAACCACAATTCAAATACTCTAAAGCTATATTTGTTGATAAATTCAAATTTGTTAATTCATTTCTATATACATTCAGAGATTTTAGAGCCATATTTGATGAAACATCTATATTGGTAAGTTGATTATGACTACAAGTCAACTTCGTTAAAGCGGTATTTTCTGATACATCTAAACTTGCTATTTGATTTGCCATGCAATTCAAGTCAATTAAGGCTGTATTCGTTGATACATCTAAACTTATAAGTTGATTAAAACTACAATTCAGATTGGTTAAAGCTGTATTTGCTGACACATCCAAATTTGCCAAGTTATTATCATAGCACGATAAAAGTGTTAAAGCTGTATTCTCTGTCACATTTAAACTTGTCAATTCATTTTTACGACAAGTTAGTTTTTCTAATGCTGTGCAATTTGATATATCTATACTCGTAAGATTATTCGAATAGCAGGATAATATTGTTAATGCTGTATTATTTGATACATTTAGACTTGTAAGCTCATTTACACCGCAATACAGTTCAGTTAAAGCAGTATTAGCAGAAACATCAAGACTTGTAAGTAGGTTAAAAGCACAAATCAATTTTTCTAAAGCTACAAAATCTTCAATTCCGGTTAAATCACTAATATTTTTACTGTGAAGATTTAAAGTTACAATCCCATTAATATTTGCCGTAGGCACAGAATCATTTAAAGGTCCGGAATCATAGCCTTTATCGATTAAATTCTGTTCGAAATTATCATCGGGAATATATGTGTTTTGTGTGTATGCTTTTGAGGTTGAAAACATAGAAAACCCAACTATCAATAAAATGGTTAATAAACGTAATTTCTGATTCATTTTGTGTGTTTTTAAGTTATGTAAATAATTTTGCAAAAGTATCTGCCACCGTGAATTATGCAATAGCTAAAAGCTGAATGGTTTGATCTGTTTTATGAGCGGTATAAAATCCTTAATGAGTGGTCAGGATGGTTTTTTATTAGGTTGATTCAAAAAAAACGTCCCTGAAAAGCCAGGAACGTTTTATTTATTGCTCAAAGACTATTTTTTTATGATTTTTTCCCGGTAAATGTTTCCATTTACATCTGTAACTGTTATGATATAGATTCCTGGTTTCAAATTTGCAGTATTAATCAGGTTTTTTGACTGACTGATTATTTGCACATAGCCCCTTATGTTTGCTATCTCAACTCTGGAGATTTCATTTTCTGACTTGACAGAAATAGAATTTTCAAACGGGTTAGGGTAGATCTCAATGTTTTTAAAACCATTCATAGCTATTCCTGTTGCCTGGCTTATAGTTACCGTATGCTGGCATTCAGCTGTATTTCCACTCATATCCTCTACTGACCATGTGATGGTGTGAGTACCTTTACTAAGCTCTTCGCCAGCTAAGGTTTCAGTGTTATTCAAGTCATTTTTTAATGAAGCTATCGAACAGTTATCCGCAGCCTCAGGGTCGAGTTCACCAGAAAGTGTAAAAACAGTTTGATTGTTTTTAAGAACAAGGGTTGTATCATTGGCGCAGTATAGCGTTGGCTTTGTTGTATCTTCAACAGTTAAAACAGCTTCGTTAGAATTTATAGTATCTCCCTCATTTGTGAGAACACAACGATAAATATTTTGATCCATACTGGAACTTGCATCAGTAATTGATAATGTGTCAGTTGTTGATCCTGAATATATAGTGTTATCCAATAGATCGTTAAAACCAGAACCATCATTTACTTGCCATTGATAAGAATCTACATTGTTTGCAGAAATTGAAAAATCGACAAAAGTATTTGGACAAGTTGTCTGGTTTTGAGGTTGAATTGTAACCCCAATAGCACTATAATTCTCATACCATGCTATCTTATCATCATCTTGGGATGCTGAGATTACATCGTGATCTCCATCGCCATCTAAATCGCTTGCATAAACAGACATCGCATATTTAGCATTATCAGAGATAACCTGCTGCACACCAAAGTTTCCATCGCCCTGGTTTTCGTACCATACAATATTCGGATAATTTCCACAAGCTGCCAGAACATCCTGGTCCCCATCTTTGTCTAAATCGCAGGTATAAACAGACATAACATCATCAGCATCCGTGCCAATTATTTGTTGTGTTCCAAAGTTTCCACTGCCATCGTTCTCATACCACGCTATTTTATCATCATTTCCCGAAGCTGAGAGCACATCATAGTCTCCGTCGTTATCCATATCAGAAGCATAAACTTCACGATTTCCATCAGCATCTGTGGAGATTACCTGCTGCGCACCAAAATTTCCGCTTCCATCATTTTCATACCATGCAACTTTATCGTCAGAGTAAGAACCGGAAAGCACATCATTGTCACCGTCAGCATCTAGATCAATTGCAAAAACAGAGGCACTCACAACTGCATCTGTTGTAATAACTTGTTGTGTTCCAAAACTTCCGCTTCCATCATTTTTGTACCATGCTATTTTATTGTCAGCGTATGAGGCCGAAAGTACATCCTGGTCACCATCACCGTCTAAATCAATTGCATATACTTCCGCAGCAGCATCAACATTTGTTGTAATGACTTGTTGTGCACCGAAATTACCATTCCCATCATTTTCGTACCATGCTATTTTATTATCGTCAGAAGAAGCTGAAAGTACATCTACATCATTATCCCCATCTAAATCAATTGCAAAAACTGAATTCGGACGATCAAGATCTGTAGAGATTATTACTTGTTCTCCGAAATTTGCATTACCATCATTCTGATACCATCCAATTTTATGATCTGCATTGGCTGCAAAAAGTACATCTTTGTCACCATCACCGTCTACATCGCTGGTATAAACGGATCGAGGCGCCCAAACACTGTTATTTATAATTTGATAATCTTCAAAACTTCCACTACCCGTATTTTTGCACCAAGCTAATTTCCGATCACCAGCAGATATTGTAAAAACATCCTGATCATTATCCCCATCTAAATCACAAGCAATAACCAATTCTGATTTGTAGACTTTGTTTGTAATTACTTGCTGTGTTCCAAAGTTTCCATCGCCGTCATTTTCAAACCACGCTAAAAAGCCACTAAATTCAACTGACACAAGTACATCGTCATCTCCATCCCCATCAATATCACTTGCATGAACGAAATTAGCACCATCAGTATCTGTTGTAATAATTTGCTCAGCTCCAAAATTTCCACTGCCGTCATTTTCATACCATGCTAATTTATCATCATTTCTGGAAGCAGAAAGGACATCCTGATCTCCATCTCCATCCAAATCACTTGTATAAACTGAATAAGCCAGATCGGCATTTGTTGTAATTATTTGTTGTTCTCCGAAATTTCCATTCCCATCATTTTCATACCATGCTATTTTATCATCATTTCGGGAAGCAGAAAGCAAGTCATAATCACCATCTCCGTCTAAATCACTAGCATATAATGATTTAATATTATTGACATTTGTTGTAATTACCGTTTCAGTACCAAAATTTTTATTACCATCATTCTCATACAAGGCTATCTTATCACCATTGTCATAAACAGCAACCACATCGTGATCGTTATCGCCATCTAAATCAACTGCATATACTAAACTAGCTCTGATAGCATCAGTAGTGATAACTTGTTGTACACCGAAATTTCCATTCCCATCATTCTCATACCATGCTATTTTATCATCATAGTTGGAAGCAGAAAGAACATCATTGTCGCCATCACCATCTAAATCAATTGTATAAATTGAAAGAGCAGCGTCAGCCTCTATTGTAATTACTTGTTGTTCTCCGAAATTTCCATTCCCATCATTTTCATACCATACAATTTTGTCGACTTTGCTAAAAACAGCCAGAAGGTCCTGGTCACCATCACCATCTAAATCTGAGGCACAAGCAAAGGTGAGGTCTTCATACTGAGTTATGACATTTTGTGTCCCCAAAAAGGTTTGTGCATATGCTTTTGAGGTTGAAAACATAGAAAACCCAACTATCAATAAAATGGTTAATAAACGTAATTTCTGATTCATTTTGTGTGTTTTTAAGTTATGTAAATAATTTTGCAAAAGTATCTGCCACCGTGAATTATGCAATAGCTAAAAGCTGAATGGTTTGATCTGTTTTATGAGCGGTATAAAAAATAAAATAAACGGCTAGAACTGTTTTTTTTATGGCATTTTTTTGAAAAATGATCTGAATAGAACTAATCCCTGTCATTGGTTAGCTTGTTGCAGATCATTCAGACTAATAGAACTTTTTCAGCAAATCGTTAAAAGCTTTGTTTCGTCTGCGTGCAAGAGGTACCTTGGAATTGTCACTCATAATGATGCTGTTTTTGCTGCTGTCGAACCGTATTATCTGTTTTACATTGATAAGGTGAGAACGGTGGGTTCGAAAAAAGAAATTTTCACCCAGTTCTTCTTCCATCTTTTTAATGGGTTTGGCTATAATCAGCGGATCACTGTTTTGTATAATTGCTTTTGTATAGACACCATCGGCCTCAATACGGATCAAATCATCCAGTAAAATAAATTCCCATCCGTTTGTAGTGTTGATTTTAATGCGGTCGTGGTTGTTTTTTTCCAAATCTTGTAACAGTTGTGTATACTTCTTACTGTTTGATGGAGCTTCTTTGATTTTATCAGCCGCTTTATCAGCCGCTTTATCCAGTGCGTATGAAACGTCTTTTACCGATATGGGTTTCACAATATAATCAATTGCATTGTTTTTTATGGCTTGCAGGGCGTAATGCTCAAAGGCTGTGGCAAAAATGATTTCAAAATCGATTGCGGGCAGCGTTTCCAGCAGTTCAAAGCCTGTCATCTCTGGCATTTCAATGTCCAGAAAAACCACATCGGGTTTGTGTTGTAAAATTAAACCAACTGCCTCGTGCGGATTATTGCTTGAAGAGCAAATTGTATGATTTCCATCTAGCCTGTTGATAATATTTTTTAATGCCTCAACTGCGTCTGGTTCATCGTCTACAATAATAATTCTCATGGTCAATACTTTTTTAATTAAAAGATAAAAAATGAATTTCTACCCTGGTTCCTTTGTCGTGTTTCTCGTTTGGGTTAGCATCAAACGTATTTATTATCAGGTTGTTGTTGTATGCTTCTTCAAAAAGCAACAACCTTTTGTTGGTTATATTTAATCCATGTGATTTGTGTTTTTTGGCAGCCTGCGACCTTAACTTACCTGCTCTTTCTCTGCCTATGCCATTATCTTCAACGTGAATATGAATTTCTCGTTCCTGCTGAAAAATATGCACCTTCAGTTTCTTATCTCCTTCTTTTAAACGCAATCCGTGATGAATGGCATTTTCAACATAAGGTTGAATAATTAACGGAGGGACTTTTATCTTTTTAGGATTTATGTCAGAATCAATGATAACCGTAAAGTCAAAGTCCTGGTGAAAGCGTATTTGTTCCATTTCCACATACTTCCTGAGTGCCTCCAGCTCTTCCTGTAAAGTGATGGATGAGTGTTGGGAATTATCCAGAATGCGTCGCATTAAATCGCCGAGCTTAGACAGATATTCACTCGATTTTAACGGTTCGTTTTTTAAAATGTAATTCTGAACAGAATTGAGCGAATTGTAAATAAAATGTGGATTCATCTGGGCGCTAAGGGCTTGCTGACGTGAGCGATTTAATTCTTTTTCTATTTGGTTTCTTTTGTTGGCTTCCCGGAGCTTTGTTTTGAAGAACAGGTAAAAGATACCCAGGATTACAAGTAGAACAATAAGTACAATACTTACAACAAACCACCATTGCTTGTAGTACGGTTTGTTAATTTGTACAGAAATTGCAATTGGGCTTTTGCTTTCTAATCCATAATTGTTGAGGGTTTTAACCATGAATTTGTACTTTCCCGGGGCCAGAGAGGAGTAGAGAATGCTAAGATCATTGGTTTTGCGCCAATGATTCTCTAGTCCTTGCATTTTGTAATAATACTCAAGGGGCATGTTTCTCTGGTAATTAATACCTACGAATGAAAATTCAATATGATTCTTGTTGTAAGGCAACTCATACTGTTCTAATAAACAAGTGTCCTGATCATCAATTTTACAATTGGTAAAATAAACAGGAGAGGGTTGGCCTTTAACATTCTTAGAAAAATAACTAACACCTTTATTGGTTGCGGCGAAAACATGTCCTTTGTATGTTTTAACATCATTAATCTCATTGGCAAGTAATCCATGTCCTTTCACTATTTTCGTTATCTGTTTTGTCACGAGAGTATCATGCTGTATTGGAATTCTGGCAATCCCCCTGTTGGTTCCAATCCACATTATATTTTTATCGCGTTCAATGGCATTCACAGAGTTGCCTGGCAACCCGTTTTTTATCGAATAGTGTCTGACAATGCTGTCTTTCACTTGCAGTAATCCACTGCCGCGTGTACCAACCCAGATGTTTTGGTGCTTGTCTTTTACTAGCGTATTTACACGGTTATTGAAGAGTTTGTGATGTGTTAGCTTTGTAAGTTTGTTGGTTATTAAAGAAAACTGAAAAAGTCCGCCGTCGGTTCCCAGCCAGATGGTATCTTTGTTGTAATTGATAACGGTGTAAATATCGAAAAAAGGCTTGTTTTCATTAAGAAGAAATTTTTCTTCCTTTAAAAACTCGATTGTACTTCTGTAAAAAAGAATAATATTTTCATTTCTTTTCTTTATCAATTCTGAAGCAAACTTATCAGATAATTGTTCTGTTTGATTATTCTGAATAAGGAAAGTTCCTTCTTTCAGATCGCTTATGATTAAACTGTCACCGAGGAATTTTAACAATCTGGAAGAAGTACCATTGGAATTTTGGGTGTAGGTCTTTTTTTTAAGTTGGTGTAAATCGTAGGTATAATAGTTACCATAGCCGCCGGTAAACCATAGTTTGTTGTCTTTTACAGCTAAATGGGAGACCGAATGATCGCCTGGACTGTTCTTCGGAATAATCGATTTGAATGCCAGGGAAGGAATGTAGTTTAAGCCATTGTTTAAAGTGGTAAACCAATATCCTCCTGCTTTGTCTCTTGTTACAGATGAGACATCCTCTCCCTGGAAAAAGTGAAAAACCGGTTCTTTGAAATTAAGGTTTTGGTAGGCTTTTACACCATCGTTTATAAAGCCCACCCATAGCAATCCTTGTTTGTCTTCAGATAACCAGATAATGTCGTTATCAAAACCAACTGTTTCAGCATGCCCGTTTTTATTAAAAAGGAATAGTTTTTTTAAAGAACTGTACAGAAGGTGGCTTCTGTATAAATGGGCAACAGTTCTGAATCCTGCTTCTATATTTATGGTGTCAATCTGTTTGTTATCAAAGATATTCTGAAGGATAACCCTGAAATTTTTCTTAATACAGCTGTAAATAAGCCTGTTTTCATCTACTTTTTTTACTACAGATACGTCTTCTCCGGGAGTGGTTAATTCATGCAGCCTGCCTGTGGAATCGATGCGAATTGGATTGGCCTTGTAGAAGCTGATAAAGACATTATCCGCAGAATCTACATAAAAGCTTTTTTTGATTGGGTGTCGTTTGGATTGGTTGTAGTCGAAAATGGTTTTGTTGTGTGGATAAATATGGATCGAATCATTTTCAAACCACGACAACCTGCCTGACAAAGATATAAACCATATTCTGCCTTTATAATCTTCAAACAACTCAAGTACGGTATTGTCCGGCAGTCCGTTTAATTGCGTAAAATTCCTGAAGGAATAACCATCAAACCTGTTTACCCCCTGGCCTGTAGCAATCCATACATATCCCTTGCGATCCTGCAATACGTGAAAAACTTCGGTACTCAATAAGCCATCATCCACCACGTAATTTTTGTAATCACCAGGCTGTGCCTGTATGTGTGTGGATAGCTGAAAAGCAATTATAATGAGTATTACAGAAGACTTGTTCATGGATATAAGTACTTTCGGGCAAAGATAGCAGAAATACCCTTATTTCAAGGCCGTTTTTGACCAAAGACCCCATTTTAAGGATGAATTTTGAACCTTTTGATAAAAAATATTGTGAAGTAGTAGTCTTTAAAGGGTTTTATAGGTTCTTTATAAGTTAAGTCGGAGAGCAGATTCAAACCTTTGGATGTCAGTTCATCTGTGAAATGAGAATCATTTGCCACCTGCTGAAAGGGTTTGCGCATAATCTCTTTTTTCATAGATTTCTTTACTTAAATAGACCTTCTTATTGAGTGTTTGTTTAATTTGTTAAGCAAAAAATGACTTAACAGACATCTGACATCTTAGTCGTTAAAAAGTTACGGTCCTGATTTCTTGCTTTGTATATGCCTTAGTTCGTAAGGAATAGGGTAACAGCCAGGTTCCAGTATTTATTCTTATACTTTCTTTTTGGGCTGTTTATTTTGAAAGGTTTTCTCCATTCTCCGTAAACATAAACCCATGAATTTTCATAATCCCTTTCCAGAATATTTCCAATCAATGGACCATAATTTTCAACTTCTACTTTCTTTTCCTCTTTTCTTGAATAAACCTCTCTTACATATAAGTTTCTGTCAATCACGTAAAATTCTGTTGCTACGAAGAATCCTTCTTTTGGCATCCGAAGGTTAAATTCTGATAAATCGACCCGGGTGATGCCTTTGCCTTTTTCCGGGTTAACAAGCAGGGGCTTTTCCAGTAAATCCTCACCAGGTTTTCCACTTTCGTCCACCGATAACAAACGTAAACCAAAAATAGCAGAATCGGTATAACTGTTTGTCATAATTTTAAGATGACTTATAAAGGGTGTTTTCTCGAAGTTCGAATCGTACTCATAAAATCTTGCAGCGATCCAGGGTTTTGCGCCGCAACTGTAATAGTGTTCAATCTTCCTGGGTTTGAACTTTCCTGTTTTTTTGAATCTTTTTTTCGAAGGTTTTACAACAACCTTTTCTATTTCATAAGATTTCGGGGTTAAGAATACTTTGTTTAAGTCAGATGTTAAAATGAATTTTTGTTTTTCATAACCAATTGCCGAGACAATAATGGTATTTTCCTGCAGGCTGTCAGGAAACTCAAACCTGCCATTAAAATTCGAAGTAGTACCGATCAATTTGTCTTCTACCCAGATATTCGAAAACTCGATAGGGTTTTTGGTCTTTTTGTCGAGCACAACCCCTTTTACTTGCGAAAGTAAATTTACAGGAATGAGGAGCGTAAGTAGTATAAATATTTGTTTCATGTTATCTTTAATATTGTTTTATTTGTTTAGCTGGTTGGTAAACTTGTTGGCTACCAGAATTTTTTAAAAAAGGGATGTTTCTCTTTTGTTGTATTTACTACCGCTTCTTAATTCATCAAGCAATTTTAATATAAAATTTTCACTATACCGTTTAATGGGCAGGTAATTTTTCAACATATCTACATAAATTTTGTAGACATTTTTTAGGACGAGTCACCTTGTTGTATCCTAAATGTTCAATTAATGCATTTATTTGTCTTGCAGAAAATTTCCACCAATTTTCTTTTATATCAGAAATTCTATCTGATTTACCTGTCCCCAGATAATCAACAGAGACAGCTAAAAAATATTTTGAAAAAAAATCAATCTGAGGTTGATGGACAATTGAAGAAGCAGTATTTCCTGGTAAAAAAATTATTAATTCTCCTTCTCCTTCCCTTGTATAATTTATTGTTTTTGAATCAAAAATAAATTTTTCCATAATTATTGTATCTTTCGCTTGTATGCCTCACAACGTTTAGTATATGCAAAGTGCGGGATTTACATAGATGCGTTCTTATCCCCTGATACAAAATTTTGCTAAAGCCGACAACCAAAAACACTGGAAGCCTTCCCGCATGGTGTATGACAGCATGTTGTAGGCAGTCCATTATTCATCAAGGAGTCTTTTCACTTCTTCTTTTAATTTCGGCAAATGGTTTATCACAATACTCCATACCAAATCATCCGAAACTTTATCATATCCGTGGATTATTCTGTTGCGTGTTCCAATAATTTTTTCAGCATTATCTAATTGGAAGTCTTTATCATTTTTTAATATTCTATTTACTGCTTCACCGATAATTTCTAAATTACGCTCTACTGCTCTTTTGGTTTTTATATCAGATAAATATTCCTCGAATTTCCTTGGCTTGTCTTCATAATAACTTTCAATCTCGTTTATAGATTGCAAAATATCATAAAGCCAAGTTTTAATCTCATTATCCATATATCAATTTTTTAGAAGAGTCGATAGACTTTTTTAGATAAGGATTTCTAATTGCTTTTTCCTCTAATAAATCAACTTGCCTATTTAGTAAATTTTCAAGTGATTTTTTTAAATCAAAATAATTATCGGCATAATTGTAAATATCCACATCTGAAAAGTCGACAACAAAATCAATATCACTCGACTTTTTAAATTTATTAGTCAATACAGAACCAAAGACAAACAATTTTGAAACTTTATGTTTATTACACAAAGCTTTTATCTTTTCTATGTTTTTATCAACTACACTCATATCTCAAATATACAAACTTTATTATCTTAACGAAACACTTAGAGGTTTTTGTATGGATTGCCTACAACATAAGTATAAACAAAATTGCGTTTAATATTTGGTTATGCACATTGTTTTTATCCTTGTTTATAGCTAAGTTACTAATTTTTATAAAATACCGTACATACGAAAGGAAAATTCTTCCAGTTTTATCTGTTTTTTATTTTTATCGTCTAAAACCTAAATACCCCGTTCGGCTACAGCTGAACCAGGTTTGCGCATAATCTCTTTTTTTGATCTGTTTCATATCACCCTGGTATCTGCCATCTTTCGCGATGGTTTTGAAAAGATCTCCAAAAAGTTTGTCGCCAATTGAGTTTACGGGATATATGGTATTGTCCAGGTCAAATATGAAGGCTGCTTTTTTCATAGTTCATTTTATTTAAAAGACATGTTTACAAAAGGTATGTTTTATTATTTTACATCATGTCTGCCGGAATTTAGAAATACAATCGTTGGAAGCTGATTGGTTTCATTAAATATGTCATATCCTTTTTTCAGGTCAGTCCATAATCCTGCTTTATCAGCATCAGAACCGTACTTATGAATCAATCTCTTAAATTTTTCGTCAGAGAGTTTTGCAGGAAAAATTGTTACAGGAATTCTGGATTGTCCATTGTTCTTTGCTTCAACACAAAGGATGTATAATTCTTTTATTCTGTTATTCGTTATTGGCAAGCAACCTATGGTAACACAAGCGCCATGAATAAAAATATCTCCTCCCGGATTTTTTTTATCTGCAAGAATCTTATCAGATTTGTTAGGATAATTAATTCCAAGTGAAAGATAAAATTTGCTGTATGGATTGAATCTGTTGATATGATAAAATCCTTCAGGGATCTGGAGATCACCCTGTTTGCGTTTTGGGCCTATTCTACCGGATGTTCGGCAAATTTTGTATGTTTTTATCAATTTGAATTTTGAATCTGACTTATTTTTTCCCCATAATTCAATTTGTTTTTCCCTTTTAAAAGCCCGTAAATAGATTTGTACATCGTTTCTGTCAATCTGCTTTCCACTTAATAAGGTAAGCATGGTACTCTCTTTGTCCTGGTATGCCTGTCTCACTCTTTGATACTTCAATTGCTGATTTTTGAAGGAATCTGTTTGAAATGAGCAAAACGCAATCAGTAATATCAGAATAGTTAATCTATTTATCATCATTATATCTAAAAGTTATGTGCATCGCACGGAATGAGAGAAGAAGGTTCTATTGCCCTGGGAAAAATATTACAAAAACTGACCGATTGATCCGATCCGATGGAATTCCTCACCCATGTTTTATACTTCATATATGATTTTTTCTCATTCAAAATTATTTATTTTTATTTTCATTATTCTTTTTCTAAGCTAAAATCATCCACTTCTTTCGTTTCCCCCGGGCGCAAATCACCCAGGGTTATGTTGCCAATTCGCACACGAATCAGTCTTAGTGTTGGGAATCCTACAGTTGCCGTCATTTTTCGGACCTGCCTGAATTTTCCTTCCGTAATGGTTAGAGACAACCAACTGGTGGGTCCGTGTCTGTCACTTCTTATTTTTCTTGTTCGGGACTCAAAGGTCGGAGGCGGATCCAACCGGGCAGCTTTGCAGGCTTTGGTCATATATTTTTTCCCCTTAGTGCTTATTTCCACTCCTTCCATTAATTGTTCAGTTGCTTCTTTTGTAATTTCGCCGTCCACCTGAACATAATACTCTTTTTCAATTTTTCTGCTTCGTACCTGTTCGCTCACTTTTCCATCTGTAGTAAGAAGTAACAACCCTTCAGAATCTTCATCCAGCCTTCCTACAGCCATGGTTCCTTCCGGGAAGTTATGGAGCTCACCCAGAAGCTTCTTATTTTTTCGCAGTTTTTGATTGGTCACAAACTGCGAAAGATATCCATAGGGCTTATGAAGAATGAAGTGACGGTGTTTATACATACCTGTTATTTTGTTAATGTTTTACTTCCATATTTTTTTAACAACAAAATTGCCAAACCCCATGTGGCGACAGCCGTTATAAGCCCTACTACCGGATTATGTGTGGCTACTGTCCCTAAAATAAACGCCGTAGCCGTATTACTCCAGCCATGGTAAAGTATGTTAATTAAAACACTCTTAGTATTGTTGTAAAACCAGGTATAAATTAGGGTCTGGCCAATCATAACCATTGTAAATCCTGCTAATGAAAATATTATTGTGGTGATTTCTTCACCAAAGTACAACGAAATCATTAATGGGAAATGCCATACAGCCCAAATTAACCCTAAAATCCAGCTTGCTTTTTCCGCTGTATATTTATTTTGTAAATTGTTAAGGGCAAAACCCCTCCAGCCCGGCTCTTCCATGCCACTGGTAAGTATTTGATACAGGAAGTAAACCAATAAAAGCGTCCAGGGGATTTCGCTATTAAAAAATTCACCTAATGATATCCCGGTTATGAAGCCTATTAAAACAACAACCAGGTTTAAAACAACAGGAATAAGCAGCACAAACAAATACCATTTTATTTTGACATTCCACTTTATCATCCTTTGCCACAGATCTTTTAATCCATCCGATTTCGAAAAGTGATAAGTGATGAATAGCGAAGCTATCAAAGGGCCATAAACTCCTATCCTGAAAATAAAAAACAGGATCATTTGCCCTGGAGTTTCAAAAT
>CAYWSJ010000081.1:0-14104 GCA_964461045.1 uncultured Bacteroidales bacterium
TTATTCCTGGTTTGAAAAAATAAAAGTGTCCAAAGTTATTTTATGGGCACTTTTTTATTGTTTTATTTTCTTGTATTTATAACTAAGGTGTGAAACGAGAATGCTTATTGAGGACATTGCATCATGTGTGGTAGGATTTATTGTTTTTCCTTTGAGTTTTAGCATTAAATAACCATACAGACCCTGCAAAGCTGTCTCAATATCTCCTGTTGCTCCCCTCGACTTGGTTTTCAGGTCGTTAATATTTGATTTGGCTTTGTTATAATCTGCTATATAATCTAATTCATTTGTGTCTTTAATCAATTGTTCATGAAGGTTTTCTAATTCCTGTATTGTTTCATTTAAAAAACCAAGGTGACCTTTTTCTTTTATATCTTCTTTTTCCATTCGGTTGATGAGGTCTTCGTACCATTTTGCCATTTCATTTCTGACCTCCTCCGGTTGCTCAAATTTTTCAATAATGTTTTTTTTAATTTTTCCAAGGTCAAAATTATTGGCACGGATCATATCCTCGATCTGCCACATATAAAGAATATATTCAGCAATGTTGTTTTTTTTCTTTTCTCTGGCAATGATCATCGTTAAAGTCCTTTTTTCTTAATACGATCAAGAATTCTTCTTTCTTTCTTTGTTGGGCGTCCTGCACCCTTGTCTCTTTTCTCAAAGGGTTGTAATTTTTGGGCTTCAAGTTTTGTTAATTCTTCTTTAGGGGTTATGTCTTTTTTGTAATTTTCTGCAATTTTTGCGGATTGACGTTTAGACAGTATACCCAGTACTTCATATTTGTAAAAAACAGGTCGTTTTTTTACAGTTACTATTTCTCCTACTTTAACATTTTTTGAAGCCTTAACCTGCTGTCCGTTAATAAGTACACGTCCTTTCTTGCAGGCATTCATAGCCATGCTTCTTGTTTTGAAAATTCTTACAGCCCATAACCACTTGTCAATCCTCTCTTCCTCTTTTTCCATAAACATGTAATTATTTTAAATTGTACCGGGTCATTGTTAGTTCCAACCCGATTGTTCCAAATGCCTTTATCATTTCAACAGAATGTTCAAGAAGGTCAGGAAGCTTTTTCTTTTCTTCGCTGCTCCATTCAGATAAAACATAACTTACCTGTTCTCCCGGGTAATAGTCATTTCCAATTCCAAAACGGATCCTTGCATAGTTTGTTGTACCAAGTATTTGGTTAATGTTGGCCAGTCCGTTATGACCAGCATCGCCTCCTTTGGGTCTTAACCGAACAGAGCCGAATGGAATAGCAACATCGTCAACTACCACTAATAAACGTTCTAAAGGGATTTTCTCCTTTTTCAGCCAATAATTAACGGCTTTTCCGCTAAGATTCATGTATGTAGAAGGCTTTAAGAGAACAAAGGTTCGTCCCTTAAATTTGGTAGTTGCTACAGCCCCATAACGTTTGTCTGAAAAAGAAATATTGGATGCCTTTGCAAAAGCATCCAATACTTTAAAACCAACATTATGTCTTGTCTCTTTATATTCGTCTCCTATGTTGCCTAGACCGACAATCAGGTATTTCATTCAGAAAGGAAATATTTTATTCTTTATTTTCACCTTCTTTTGCTTCAGCGCCTTCTCCGCCTTCAGCACCTTCAGCTGCTCCTTCTTCACCTTCGGCTGCTTCTTCTCCTTCTTCTCCTTCAAGTTCTTCTTCTTCTTCACCAAATGCTGAACCACCGCCAGGAGCTTTCAGCAGAACAATTACTGAGTTTTCATCATCCAACAGCTCAAGGTTGTCATATTCCAGGTTTCCAACTTTGATAGAATCTCCAATAGTTAATTCAGAAACATCAAGTGTAATTTCATCTGGCATGTCTTTAGGTAAGGCTCTTACTTTAAGCTTCCTCATTTTGATGATCTGTTTTCCACCTTCCTGGATTCCGGCAGCAATACCTTTAAATCTGACAGGAATCTTCATCCAAAGTGGATGTTTTTCAATCACCTGGTAAAAGTCAATATGCTGAATATTATCTTTAACAGGGTGAAATTGAATATCCTGCATTACAGCCTGGTACTTTTCACCATCAAGATCAAGGTTTACCAGATAAACATCCGGGCTGTAAACCAAGTTGAAAAATGCTTTTTCAGGAGCCTCAAAATGCATTGCTTTTCCTTCTCTGTATAGAAGGCAAGGTACATGCCCCTTCTTTCTTAGTTCTTTTGTACTTTTTTTCCCAACATCTTCTCGGAACTTTCCTTTAATATCAAGTGGCTTCATTGTTCAACTTTTTTTTCCTTATACTAATTTCAATTTTTTTTGAGACTGCAAATATATAATTTAAAAAATAAAATTTGCACTTATTGACTGATAATTATAAACTTTATTTATAACATCAGCGAAAACGCCTGCTACAGAGAGGACTTTAATTTTATCTGACATAGGTTTAATTGCCATTGAGTCAGTGACAATCACTTCTGTCAGTTCTGATTCGTTAATTCTTTCGTAAGCAGGACCTGATAATACAGCATGAGTGGCCATTGCTCTTACACTTTGGGCTCCTAATTCTATCATCTTATTGGCTGCTTTTGTCATTGTTCCGGCTGTATCAATCATATCATCCATGATGATTACATTCTTTCCTTCCACATCACCAATTACCGTCATGTCATCTACAACATTAGCCTTTTCTCTTGATTTATGGCAAACCACTAAAGGTGTTTGTAAATGATTGGCATAAGCATTTGCTCTTTTGGTTCCGCCCATGTCAGGAGCTGCAATAACAAGGTTGTCCAGATTGAGTTGTTTAATGTAAGAGGCAAATATTGATGATCCATACAGATGATCAACTGGTATGTCAAAGAATCCCTGAATCTGATCCGCATGCAAATCTAATGTCATAATACGGTCAACACCTGCTGCAATAAGCAAATTGGCAACAAGTTTAGAACCGATAGAAACCCTGGGCTTGTCTTTTCTGTCTTGCCTGGCAAATCCAAAGTAAGGAATTACAGCCACAACCTTATATGCTGAGGCTCTCCTTGCTGCGTCGATCATTTGAAGTAACTCAAACAAATTCCTGGTTGGCGCAAAAGTTGATTGAACGATAAAAACATAAGCTCCCCGCACGGTTTCCTCATAAGAGGTTTGGAATTCACCATCGCTGAATTCAATTAGTGTTGATTTCCCGATTTCAAGATTAGCCTCTTTGGCAATTTTTTCTGTGAAATATCTGGAAGCTGTTCCTGTGAATAGCTTGATTGGTGGTTTTGACAGATTATTATCCATTATGATGTTTTTTAAAAAATTAGCCTGCTGCAAAAATATAATATCTTTTTATTTTTTTGGGTAAATAGCCAACTAATTATCAACACTCTTTAAAATGTTTTCCATATAATTCAGAATGTCCTCTTTCCCTTGCTTTGAGACACTTGAGGTCTTAAAAGTAGGGGGCAGAAACTCCCATGTTTTTAACATTTCCTGCTGATATTTCATCATGTTTTTCGACAGCTCTTTGCTCGGAATTTTGTCAATTTTTGTAAAAATCATACTGAATGGAATTTGATTAACTCCCAGCCATTCCATGAATTTCAGATCACTGGTCTGGGGCTTAATTCTTGAATCAAGCAACACAAAAAGATTCATCAGATTTCCTGATTTGAGCGTATATTGTTTTATAAAACCAGCCATGTCTTTTCTTTCCTCTTTTGAGCGCTTTGCATATCCATAACCAGGAAGATCGACAATATACCAGGAATCATTTACTTCAATGTAGTTAATGGTTCTTGTACATCCTGGCTTTTGCGAGGTTTTGGCCAGTTTCTTCCGGTTGAGCAACATATTGATCAGCGAAGATTTTCCAACATTGGAACGGCCCACGAAAGCAAACTCTGGCTTGTTGAGGTCTTTCCCTTGTTCAAGATTCGTGATGCTTTTTACAAATTCAGATTTTTTTATATCCATTACATCTTTGTTTTGCTTGCCTTTTAGCGATTTATTGTGCTAGAAGCCAAGCTTTTTGGTTCTGCAAAAATATAAAACCAAAATTATTTATAAAGGAATTACAGAAAAATAAAACGAGTTATTGTCAATTCAATAACTCGTTATTTCTCTAAGTTTTGCTATCGTTTATTTTTGAGCTGCTAATTTAAATTTGATTCCAACATCATCATGGATAAACTGATCTTTGAGATTATCAAACACACTTTTTGATTTATAATTGATATCCCAGTTGGTTCTGTCTATAAGAAATTTTTCTGATTCAACAGCAATTTTATCTCCTTCCATTTTAACATTTATTTTGAAGGCGATGTTTTTCGAAATGTCTTTAATGTCTAAGTTCCCTGATACCTTGTGTGAAAATTCATCTTCTCCGATCTTTTCAATGTTGGTTAATTCGAAGGCAGCTTCCTTGTAATTTTCAACATTAAAAAAATCTTTTGATTTCAGGTGACCAACCAATTTCTGACGCATATTCTCTTTTTCAATGTCTTCATTTTTTATGGAGGTCATATCCATTATTACTTTCCCACCATAAATTTTACCGTCTTTTATAAAAATCTGACCATCCTTTATCTGGAGGGTTCCATGATGCTCACCAGTTGGTTTGGTTCCTGTCCAGTGAATTACACTTTTTTCGGTGTTAACACCAAATTTTTCCTGGTCGGTTGTTTGTTCTTTGCTGACCTCTTTGGCTTCAGATGCTTTAGTTTTTTCGCCCTCAGGATTCTTACAGCCTGCCAGGGTAATAAAAAACAAGCTAAGAACAAGGATTGCATTTTTTGTTTTCATGGTTTCTATGTTTTACAGGTTAATAATCAGTGTTTTTTACCAGTAATTTTGGTTCCATCATTTCATGAATCGAATATTTGATGCCTTCTCTTCCAAAACCTGAATTTTTTACTCCTCCATAAGGCATTTGGTCTACACGAAATGTCGGCACATCATTTACTATAACACCACCAACCTCAAGTTGTTCAAATGAGGCATTCATCTCCTTAATGTTGTTGGTAAAAACACCTGCCTGTAAACCATAATCAGAATTATTCACTTCATCGATAGCCTGCTGAAAGTTATCGAAAGGCTCTAGTGTAACTACCGGACCAAAAATTTCCAGTGAACAGACCTTCATTTCATTTTTTGTGTTGGTAAGCACTGTTGGTTCATAATATCCATCTTTTTTGTTTCCGCCTGTAAGTATTTTTGCTCCTTTTTCTACTGCTTCGTTTACCCAGTCTTCAACCCTGTCGGCATCTTGCTGGTCGATCAAAACGGAAATATCGGTACTTTCTTCAAGCGGATCTCCTGCTTTTAATTGTTTGACTTTTTCGGTGAATTTTTCCGAGAATTCTTCGAATATCTCTTTATGCACATAAATACGTTGTGTGTGAATGCATACCTGGCCCGAATAAGCAAAGCCACCAACCAGGCATTTATCAACAGCCTTGTCAATGTCTGCTGAATTTGAAATGATTAAGCCTGCATTGCCGCCCAGTTCCAGGGCTATTTTTTTCTTCCCGGCATTCTGTTTCATTTTCCAGCCAACCGAAGGAGAACCAGTGAAAGACAACATCTTAATTCTTTCATCAGTAACCAGTTGGTTGCCTGCTTCACGGTCCATCGGAAGGACTGAAAATGCGCCTTTGGGCAAGTCTGTTTTATCTATAATTTTGGCAAGCTGCAGAACGGAGAGGGGTGTGGTTCTGGCTGGTTTCAGAATGATAGGGTTTCCTGCAGCAATGGCCGGAGCTATTTTATGCACTGCCAGGTTCATCGGGAAATTAAAAGGAGAGATTCCGGCCATTAATCCCACCGGGAAATGTTTAATAAGTCCTTCTTTCCCTTCTCCTTTTGGAGTCCAGTCGATTGACAAATATTCTTTGGGCAGTCTTTTCGATTCTTCGGCAGCAATCGTAAAGCCCTGAATGGCACGGTTAATTTCTCCGAGGGCGTATTTCCAGGGTTTGCCGGCTTGTTTTACCAACGTCTCTGCCAGTTCATCCTTTTGCTCCTCAATCTTATGGGCAATCTGCATCAGTATTTCATACCTCTTGTAAACGGGTAGGTTTTTCATCTCTTCTTCCACCTCTTTGCCTTTCTTAATACTTATTTCCAGTTCTTCTTTTCCGGCAAGGTAAGTCTGCGCAAATACCTTTTGTGTGTAAGGATTTTCAACCTCAAGTGTTTGATTTGTGCTTACAAATTCTCCTGCCTGGTAAATTTTATAAGTTTTCATATCATTATTTCTTTATGATTTATTTTTTTTGATTTGTCCAGCTTTAACAAATTAGTTTTTTTTGTGATTCATAGCCCCGTCCTATCTTTAGGGCGGGGATTAAAATGTTTCTCCCGTCTATGATTTCTAAAAATTTTGTAAATTAAAATACAAAATTTTTAGAAATCGAACAGATATTAGGGTTTACTATGAAAAATAATATCTAAAAAATTTGGTAAAGTAGAATTTTAAATAAAATTAAAACAGTTTTTAAATGATCTTTCATACAAAGTTATTACAAAACTAACATTGCACAAGCCAAAAAACTTTTTCTACTATTTTTTGTTTTTTATTTGAAAAATATCTATACTTGCAAACAGTTATGAAAGAAATTCTTGGACATAAAGCACACGCTCATCACCATCATCATGATGGAACAGGCGAATAGTGCAAAAAATGTCCAAGGTCTATATAAAATTTGAAGCCCGCATTTTTTGCGGGCTTTTTTAGTTTAAAACAAAATTTTAGAATGAAATATACAAACATACATACTACTCATCATCACCACCATCATCATTTGATGACACTTATGATATGTAGAAAGATGTAGTATGTACCAATTATAGATAAAATTCGACAAGGGCTGCAGATTTCTGCAGCCCTTTTTTGTTTCATTAAAATATAAAAGCCTAATTATGAGTAAATTAAAAATTGCATTACAAAAGAAAGGTCGTTTAAGCGAAAAGTCGATTCAATTAATCAAAGAGTGCGGCATTAGCCTGACAAACGGCAATCGTAAATTGCTTTCGTTATCCGGCAATTTCCCACTTGAAGTACTCTATTTAAGGGATGATGATATTCCCCGCTATGTAAGCGATGGAGTAGCTGATATAGGAATTGTCGGAGAGAATGTTGTTAAAGAAGAGAAAAGTGAAGTGGATACCCTGAAAAAACTGGGTTTTGCCGGTTGCCGCTTGTCACTGGCTATTCCTAAAGAAGTCGATTATCAGGGTGTACAGTATTTTCAAAACAAGAGAATTGCAACTTCATACCCGCAAATTCTCCAGGATTTCTTTGAATCCAATAACATAAAAGCCGATATCCATGAAATTAGTGGATCTGTTGAAATTGCTCCCGGAATAGGATTATCCGAGGGCATTTTTGATATTGTGAGTACAGGAAGCACCCTGATAAGCAACGGCTTGAAGGAGGTTGAACAGGTAATGAAATCCCAGGCTGTGCTTATCTCGAAAAAAGAACTTTCTCAGGAAAAATCAAATCTGCTTAACCAGTTTCTTTTTCGCATTGATAGTGTAAAACAATCGAAAAATAATAAATACATCCTGCTAAATGCTCCGAATGATAAACTGGATATAATAACCGGACTGATTCCCGGAATGAAAAGTCCGACTGTTATGCCTCTTGCTGAAGAGGGCTGGAGTTCTGTACACTCTGTCCTTAATGAGGCTGTTTTTTGGGATGTGATTGACAGGCTCCGAGAAGAGGGGGCACAGGGAATTTTAGTTATTCCCATAGAAAAAATGATTGTATAACTTTTTAAATGATATTATTATGGAAATTGTAAAAAATCCAGGTAAAGAGAAGTGGTTTGAATTATTGAAACGTCCGGCCCGAACCGACGAGGAGATTCAAATCAGCGTTCGTGAAATCTTAAAAGATGTAAGAAAAAACCGCGACAGAGCCCTGAAGAAATACACGAAAGCACTTGACAATGCTTATGTGGAAAATTTCAGGATAAACAAAGAGGAATTTGAAAATTTATCCCGTGATGTCGGAGAAGACCTCAAACAGGCGATCATCAGAGCCTCAGGGAATATTGAAAAATTCCATAAGGCTCAAATGCCGGAGACCGTCACTGTAGATATGGGAAATGGGCTAACATGCTGGCAAAAACCTGTACCGGTGGAATCGGTTGGGATCTATGTCCCCGGCGGAAGTGCACCCCTGTTTTCTTCGGTTCTGATGATGGCTGTTCCGGCAAAACTGGCAGGGTGTAATAGTGTTTACCTTGCAACTCCTCCTGACAGCAGCGGGAATATCAACCCGGCGATTGTTTACGCTGCCATGATCAGTGGTGTGGATGCGATCTTTAAAGTGGGAGGTGCGCAGGCTGTTGCTGCTTTTGCTTACGGAACGGAAACCGTTCCGCAGGTAAACAAAATCTTTGGACCGGGCAACCAGTATGTAACGCTTGCCAAGCAAATGGTAAATGCAGAAGGGGTTGCCATAGACATGCCGGCTGGTCCCTCAGAAGTACTGGTGGTTGCAGACTCTGCTACTCCGGCGGATTATGTGGCTGCTGATTTGTTGGCACAGGCAGAACACGGAGCAGACAGCCAGGTCTTATTTCTAACAGAGGAAGAAAAAATGCTTGAAAAGGTAAATGAGTCGGTAACCAGCTTAATGAATGAGTTGCCCAGAAAAGACCTTGTGGAAAAATCCCTTGAGTCTTCCAAATTGATTCTTCTGGAAAATAATGATAAAATTATGGAGATGGTCAATGAGTATGCTCCCGAGCACCTTATTCTTGCCTGTGAAAATGCCGATGAAATGGCAGAAAAAGTTGTAAATGCAGGCTCTGTTTTCATAGGGCGGTACACTCCCGAAAGTTTGGGTGACTATTCTTCCGGAACAAACCACGTTTTACCAACAGGTGGTGCAGCCAAGGGGTACAGCGGTGTTAATATTGATTCTTTTATGAAGAAAATCACCTTCCAAAAGGCTGAAAAATCAGGATTGGAAGATATGGGAGAGGTAACAATGATCATGGCAGGCAAAGAGGAACTACAGGCACACAAACTAGCCGTAGAAATTCGTCTGGCCACAAAAAAGCAATTGCTATGAAAACAATCGATAACCTGGTAAGAGAAAATATCAAAAGACTGAAACCTTATTCTTCGGCACGCGAAGAGTTTGGTGGAAATGATTTTGTGATGCTCGATGCCAACGAAAACCCTTTTGGCAATGAGCTGAATCGTTATCCGGATCCGCTTCAGGTCCGCTTAAAATCTCTTATTGCAGAAAGAAAACAAGTCGATTGGGAAAATATTTTTCTCGGGAATGGCAGCGATGAGATTATTGATTTGTTGGTTCGCGCTTTTTGCCAACCGGGAACGGATAATATTGTTACCATTGATCCTACTTTTGGAATGTACCAGGTAATGGCAGATTTGAACCAGGTTTCAACAAGAAAGTCTGAACTGGATAATAATTTCCAGCTTGATGCAGAAGATCTGCTGAGCAAATGCGATGAGAATACCAAGATGATTTTTCTCTGCAGTCCGAATAATCCATCAGGGAATGTATTGAAACGCCTTGAAATTTTGAAGATCCTTAATAAGTTTCCGGGAATCGTTGTGATTGATGAGGCTTACCTTGACTTTTCTGATACAAGTGGCTATCTGGATGATATCAGGTATTATCCTAATTTGGTTGTCTTGCAAACGCTTTCCAAAGCCTGGGGGCTTGCTGGAATACGCCTGGGAATGGCCTTTGCTGAAACAGAGATTATTGATGTTTTGAACAGGATGAAGTGTCCTTACAATGTTAATCGGATAACTCAGGAGATTGCAATCGAAAAGATGAGATCAGAGAAGAAGATCAATCAACAGATACGGGAAATTAAAAAAGAACGCGAAAAGTTGATTGTTTACCTCGACAGTATGGATTTTGTTGTTCGGGTCTATCCCTCAGATGCCAATTTTGTTTTGGTGAAAGTTCAAAATGCAAGTGATCTTTACGATTACCTGAAAAACAGTGGTTTTATCGTGAGAGATCGTTCCACGCTGCAGAATCCGAATTTATTGCGGATTACTGTAGGAACCCCAAAGCAGAACCGAAGGCTGATAAAAACTTTAAAGAATTATGAATCATGATTAATAAAAAGTATTTGTTTATTGATCGGGATGGCACGATCATAGAAGAACCACCTGATGAGCAGATTGATTCCCTGGAGAAATTAAAATTCCTTCCGGGAGCGATAAGAAATTTATTTAAGATCATTAATACGCTTGACTATCGTTTGGTAATGGTTTCCAACCAGGATGGGCTTGGAACTAAGCAATACCCCGAAAAGGATTTTAACCTTGTGCAGGAAAAATTATTAGCGACCTTAAAACGGGAAGGAGTGGAGTTTGAAGAAATCTGTATCGATCGTTCTACGGCAGATAGTCCTTCACCCAGCCGAAAACCCGCGACAGGAATGGTTAAGCATTATTTGATGAGTGATTTCGACCGTGAGAATTCTTATGTCGTTGGCGACCGCTTTTCTGATGTTGAATTGGCCAAAAACATGGGATTGAAAGCCATTAAATTTGAGAATGGAAAGAAACTGCCGGAAAATCTCATGGATTGTTGTTCATTGCAGACAGATTCATGGGATTCAGTTTACGAATTTTTAAAAACCAGGCAGAGGTTTACCCGGTTTGCAAGGGAAACCCGCGAGACCAAAGTGAAAGGCAGTCTTTCGCTGGACGGAACCGGTAAAGCTGACATCACTACCGGATTGGGTTTTCTCGATCACATGCTGGATCAATTGGTATTTCACGGAGGAATGAATTTAGCATTGAAAACTGAAGGAGATTTGTGGGTTGACGAACACCACACCATTGAAGATACAGCCATTGCTTTAGGTGAAGCTTTTGCCAGCGTGCTCGCCAATAAAAAAGGACTGGCCCGGTACGGTTTCTATGTTCCCATGGATGAAAGTCTGGCCAGTTGCGTAATAGATTTCGGCGGACGTTCCTACCTGCAATGGAAAGTAGATTTTAGCAGGGAAAAAGTAGGCGATGTTCCCACCGAGATGTTTGAGCATTTTTTCAGGTCTTTTGCAGAAAAAGCCAAATGTAATTTGCACATCTCAGCTGAAGGGAAAAACGATCATCATAAAATAGAGGCGGTTTACAAAGCTTTTGCCCGGGCTATGAGACAAGCAGTTAAGCTGGAAAATGGACACTCCATGATTCCCTCTTCCAAAGGAAACATTTAAAAACAGTATTATGAAAACAGCAATTATTGAATACAATGCAGGAAATATACGATCGGTGGATTTTGCACTCCGGCGCTTGGGAGTAAAGGCCCTTGTTACCGGTGATCCAAAAGAAATTCAGCAGGCTGAAAAAGTGATCTTTCCCGGTGTGGGAAGCGCTTATTCAACCATGAAGTACCTCGGGAAAAAGGGACTGACAGAGGTGATAAAAAACCTAACTAAGCCGGTACTGGGAATTTGCCTGGGCATGCAACTTCTGTGCGGTAAATCTGAAGAAGGTAAAGCCGATTGCCTTGGTCTGATTCCTGCCACTGTTAAGCGATTTAACGGCGGTGTCAAAATACCTCATATTGGCTGGAACAGCATAGGTAACCTTCAGACTGATCTTTTCAAAGATATTGATGAAGGCTCTTTTGTCTATTTTGTTCACAGTTATTTTGTGCCTGACGGAGATTATGCCATAGCAAAGACTGAATATTCCGGTCTGTTCGCTGCTGCATTGAAAAAAGAAAATTTTTACGCGACCCAATTCCACCCGGAAAAGAGCGGAGAAGTGGGTGCGCAAATTCTGAAAAACTTTTTAGCGTTATGATAGAAATAATACCAGCAATAGACATTATGGGCGGCCGGTGTATCCGGCTGGAACAAGGTAAATTTAACAGGAGCAAAACCTATTATGATAATCCGGTAAAAGTGGCCAAAAAATTTGCCGGCAAAGGGTTTGAAACAATCCACGTGGTTGATTTGGATGGGGCACGTGCAGGAGAACCTCAGAATAGCAACATTATAAAGAAAATAATTAGCGAAACAGGATTAAATGTGCAAACCGGAGGCGGAATCAGAGACCGGAAGGACATTGATAAACTACTGAAAATTGGTGTGAAGAATATCGTGGTAGGAAGTATGGCTGTGAAAGAGCCCCGGAAAATATTCAAATGGTTGAGTGTGATTCCTCCGGAAACCTTTATTCTTGCTGCTGATGTAAAAAATGGCATGGTTTTGACTAATGGCTGGCAAAGTGTGAGCGCTTTTACAGTTAAGGAGTTTATAAAAAACTATGCAGACCTTGGTGTAAAAAGCATTTTGTGTACAGATGTGAGCAGGGATGGCATGTTGGATGGGCCTGCATTCGATATCTATCGGGATTTGAAACAAACTTTTCCTTCGGTGCGAATGATAGCAAGCGGAGGCGTGTCCTCCCTGGCGGATGTCCGAAAACTGGATGAAGACGGCATTGATGCAGTAGTGGTAGGAAAAGCCATTTATGAGAAGCGGGTAACGCTTGATGATTTAATGACAGTAAAAAATAATGTAAAATAGGCGCTTAGCGGATATTCTTTCAGCAAACCAGGGAAGATATAGTTTGATTTTATACGCTAATAATTATCCGCTTAGCGCCTGTAAATAAAAATTATTGAATTATGTTGACAAAAAGAATTATTCCATGCCTGGATGTAAAGGATAATCAGACAGTTAAAGGGGTCAATTTTGAAAATATCCGGGAAGTGGGCGACCCTGTTGAAATGGGGGCCTATTATTCGGAACAGGGAGCCGATGAGCTGGTTTTTCTGGATATCACAGCTACCAAAGAAAAACGCAAAACCCTGGTTCCTCTTGTTCGACGAATAGCTGAAAATTTAAGCATACCTTTTACCGTAGGCGGTGGTGTGAGCAGCGTGGAAGATGCCGGGGCGCTGCTCGAAGCCGGGGCAGATAAAATTACCATTAACTCCACGGCGGTAAGAAATCCAAAAATTCTGGATGAGCTGGCGATCACCTTTGGAAGTCAGTTTGTTGTGCTGGCTGTTGATGCCAAATGGAATGGAAAAGACTGGCAGGTATACATCAGCGGCGGTTCAGTGCCCACAACCAAGTGTCTCTTTTCATGGGCGAGAGAAGCGGAAGTAAGGGGATGTGGTGAGATAATGTTTACCTCGATCAATCATGACGGGAGAAAGGAAGGTTTTGCAATCGACCCGTTGAAAAGATTGAGCAGTACCTTGAATATTCCAGTGATAGCTTCTGGCGGAGCCGGGGAGAAGCAACATTTTGTAGACTTGTTTCAGGATACAAATACTGATGCTGCGCTGGCAGCAAGTATTTTTCACTTTAAAGAAATAGAAATCAATAATTTAAAACAAAAACTTAAAAACAATGGAATCGAAGTTAGATTATAAAGAACGAATTAAAGAACTGGATTTTGCAAAAATGGGAGGATTGGTTCCTGCCGTGGTGCAGGACAACAGCACCAACCAGGTACTCATGCTGGGATATATGAATGAAGATGCCTACCTGAAAACGTGTGATACTGGTTATGTAACCTTTTACAGCAGGAGCAGAAATGAATTATGGACAAAAGGCGAAACCAGCGGCAATTATTTAAAAGTAGAGGAGATGGCGGCTGACTGTGACCAGGATACGCTTCTTGTAAAAGTTACTCCTAAAGGAAACACCTGTCACCTTGGAAATTACAGTTGCTTTGCAGAGCCTAGGGAAAATCCGCGTTTTTTGCTTCAACTGGAAGAGCTCTTGTACAGCCGGAAACGACAGATGCCTGAAGATTCTTACACTGCCAGATTGTTTTCTAAAGGCATGAATAAAATTGCCCAGAAAGTCGGCGAAGAGGCTGTGGAATTGGTTATCGAAGCGAAAGATAATAACCGGGAATTGTTTGTGAACGAAGCCGCCGATCTTATCTATCACATGCTGGTAATGATTGTTGAAAAAGGACTTACCCTGCAGGATGTAATCCTGGAACTGGAGAGGAGACATCTTTGAGGCTGAGGCTAAGGTTTCCTGAAAGTGCATTTTGAGGGAGATTTATTGTTTAATTATTCACTTTGTGCATGAAGGTTTATTTTGTTCCATTGTTGCATTGTTCCATTGTTGCATTGTTGCATTGTTCCATTGTTCTAACCCCGTG
>CAYWSJ010000082.1:0-14054 GCA_964461045.1 uncultured Bacteroidales bacterium
GCTATGATAATGTGGATGATGTTATTATATGGGGAATTATATCAAGAGATATTCCAAAATTAAAAAAACAAGTAGAGAAATTACTAAAAAAATAATCGCCAGCCTATAATATATCATAAAAATCATTCGGGGCGGATTGTAGCATCTTTGGTTGTCGATTCACATAGCTTTCCTTTATCCATACATGTAAATGGAGGGATAGAAGATATCATGGATCCGCAGTATATTATTTATTGATTTTTTACTTTATCAAAATTTCATCACTGACTTCCGTGCGACCCAGCGCCTTGTAATAACAATGCTAAACTTAGTCGCCAGACAGGCTTGTCCAGGGAAAGCTTTGTTAAATATCTTCAATACCTTGATAAAGCTGATTTGATCACTTTATTGTACAGTTCAAAAAAAGGCATCAGTCATCTGAATAAACCAGAAAAAATATACCTAAACAACACCAACACCATTTATGCGTTAAATCCTTCCTTACCCGAAACAGGGAACATGAGAAAAACTTTTTTTTCTCAACCAGCTTCTGTCGAAAGGGAAAGTAAGGTATCCTGAAAAAGGTGATTTCCTGATACAGGATAAATTGCTTTTTGAGACAGGAGGCAAAAACAAATCAAATCAGCAAATAATTGATTACAAAAATGCCTGGATTGCTGCAGATGGAATTGAAATAGGAACAGGAAGGAAAATTCCTCTATGGATGTTTGGTTTCCTGTATTAAAAAACATTCTCCCGTTATTCCCTCCTTACCGGGATTTATGTGTCATCCTGCGGTCTATTCTGACTTGTTTTATTGTTGCAAATTATTCTTCAGAAAAGTCTTTAACGAATCTTTTTTTCCGGAGCAGTGCATACAGCTTCTCTTGAAATTATAGGATTTCCCTTAAATTTTCATACTTTTATGATTACTTTATCATCACAATGGTTATTCATGAATAAAGTTTCAGAAAAATACAGCAATCAAGAAATTCTTGAGGGAATCAAAAATTCCAGGGGCGCTATTTTAGAATTCATTTATGAACAGTTTTATCCAATGATTTATCAATATGTTCTTACAAATAGCGGGAATCATGAAGAAGCCAGAGACCTCTTCCAGGAGGGAATCATTGTATTGTATGAGAAATCTCTCCAGTCTGATTTTAAGTTAACTTCAGGTATCGGAACATTTCTTTATGCTGTATGCCAAAAAATGTGGCTCAACAAACTGAACCGGCAAAAAAAACGGGAAAGCCTTCAGGAGAAAGTCCCTGAGCAGACAGAAGATAAAGATTTCCTGAATGAAGAAACTAATGAAAGGCAGTATTTGCTTGCCCAACTGTTTAAAAAAATTGGCGAAAGCTGCCGGAAAATTCTGATGAAAAAGTATTATGAAAAAAGGAAAGACAAAGAAATAGCGGAGGAACTGAACCTTTCAGGCTCTGATTATGTGAAGACACAGCGCTATCGCTGCCTGAAACAGTTAAAAAAACTATACAAGGAGATGCACAATCATTAAACGAAAAGGCATGAGTTTATCAGAAAAAGATCTGGAACAAATTGAAAAATACCTGCTGGATGAATTAAACAATGCAGAAAAGGAAAAGATTGAAAAGCGAATAAAAGAAGAAAAAGAATTCGCTGAAGAGGTTGATTTTATGCGTGATGCGATGCAGGCATCCAGGCTGGAAGGAAGAAAAGAGCTCAAAAACAGATTAAATGAAACGGAACAAAAACACGCAGCAGATATTGAAGCAAGAGCAAGAGAAGAGATGAACAAGGAAGCAGGCGGGAAAAAAATCGTACAGCTCCGCCGCAGGAGATGGTTGTATGCTGCTGCCACGGTTGCTGCCGCAGCCATTGGGTTCTATTTTGGGATTATTCTCCCTTCCAATCAGGGTCCGAAAATGTACACTGAATATTTCAAACCTTATCCGAATAAAGTGATTCCTTCAACACGAGGAGAAGAGGTACCGGAACAATTTGCCCACTATTCGCAGGAAGAATACAACCTGGTTGTAAGGGCTATGAAATATTACGAAAGAAAAAACTATGAAAAAGCAGCCGACCTATTTGAAAAGAATGTACCGCTTAAAGAAGAAAATGCAGCATTAATTTTATACAAAGGGATTTCTCAGCTAGAGGCCGAAAAAGAAGAAAAAGCTCTTCAAAGCTTCAGATATATATTAAATCTCGGGGAATCCAATATTCAGGATCAGAGCCAATGGTATCTTGCTTTGACATTTTTAAAAACAAATAAAACAGAATCAGCATTAAAAATTTTACAGATAATTTCAGAAAAGCAAAACCATCCTTACAGGAAAAAAGCTGATGATATTATTGATAATCTAAAAAACAAAAAAAAATAACTGTAACATTTCCAGGAAAATAGCACTACTCTTTCTGTTTACTCCAAACGATCTCTTCAAACCGTTTTTTTAAGAGAGGCTTATCTTTATAATTAAGTTGTTTAATGTTCATGACAAATAGATCCAAAGCTAATACAAGTCTTACACGGTCTAGATTAAAATCATAATTATAGTTGCTTTTGTAATAAAAAAATGGAGACAGAGATGGTTTTTGGTCTCCCGCAGCTCTGACATTATCGTAATAATCTTTAATATAATCTTTAGACTGAGCCATATCAGCTATTAAACTGAAAAGATCAGTTTCCCTTATTCTATTATGAATCACTTGCCTACTATCTGTGCTGTCGTTATTATAAACCCAAAATCCAAAACTAAAAATTTTATTAAATAATTCAGGAGGAATATTTTCAAGTACATCTAATTCTTCCTTTACTGTAAAAATAGTATTACAACAAGCACCTTTATTTACAACTTCTTTAACACTTTTCCTCCATTTTTTATTAAATGAATTTAGCAGTTTGGTATCTTCCACTCTGCCTTCAAGAATGTGAGAGTCAAAGAAATTTAAAATAATTGACAATTCCTTAATCTCCTCTGAACAAAAATATTTATTAACCAGATTATCATCTTTAAGCTTTATTCTATTTTGATGAAAATCAGAACTAATAATAAAGATCATCAACAGAATACCAGAAAATGTAATCATTTTTTTCATAAACAATAATTTAATGTGTCACACATCCAATACTTATATAAAAACAATAATCTCTCCTAATTCATAAACCTGACCATAGGGTATTTGTAAACTCCTACATCACTTATAAAGACAGGTGAATCAAATAATTTTTTTGCATGGATTCTCCACTCTTTTCTGCCCTTTTCTTCTGAAAAACTCTTCAGCCAATTGCCAATCTTATTTTGATCCTTTTGCTGGTCGTAGCTGTAAAGCATAAAATAATAAGCAGGGAAATACAAAGGATCTTTCTTAATTGCCTTTTTCAAATATTCCCTTCCTTCAAAATATTGCCCGTTATCAGCATACAACCGGGCTAAATAAAAATACCCTGTAGGTTGTTCAGGAACCAAATCAATAAATTCCTCCATATATTCCTTTGCTTTATCAAAATGTCCGGACGAAAGCTTACATCTTGCTACCCCGTATTTGGCCACCGGATCAAACGGGTTTTGTACCGTAACACTGGTATATAGATGAAAGGCTCTGTGCAACAATTTATGAGGTTTCTCTTCAGGCAAAACAACCATTAGTTTGTTCCACTTGTTCTGTTTCAGCTTATCCTTCAGTTTGTAAACCGTAAGGTACAACCCGGCCAACGATTTCTTCGGGCCTGTCAGCCTTGGGAATTGTTTATGGATATAAAATAGCTGTTGATAAGATTTTTCAAACAACAAATCTCTCACCTTTCCGGTCTTTTCGTATGAGTCAAGAAACCGGTAGTGATACATCCTGCCAAGCAATATTTGACTCTCTGCATAGTTTGGATGACTATCAATACATTTTTTCAATATCTTCTCAGCGCCTGTGAAATCATTCTTCAGTAGTCTCAATCGTGCCTTCCGAAGAAGAATACCCGGATTTCCTGAATCTTTTTTTTCCGCTGTCTGGTATTCCTCTCCGGCTTTCTCGTAATTACCAAGAAAAGTATATACGTCGCCCCTGTATTTATACCCTTTGGCTATTTCGGGTCTCAACTCAACAATCTTGTCAAATTCTTTGAGGGCCTCTTCATAGCTGCCTTCTTTAAAGTAAGCCTGTCCGAGGCTAGCCTTAGGTTCTGTCCATCGGGGTATCCGGTTGGCAGCTATTTTACCGGATTCCTTGGCTTTCTTCAGTTCGTTTAAACGTCGATACAAATTCGACAGGGTGTTATAGGTATAGGAAGCATCCTGATGTACATTCATAATCTCTTTTACCTTCTTAATAGCTTCAGGTATATTCTTATATTGATGAGCAATCATAATCTCAAAAATATCCAGCAATTTTTTATTGATTTGCATTCGTTGGGTAATGACATTTTCTTTCGGGTATAATTTTTCAGCATAATGCAAATAGGTTTTGGCCTGCTGAATTTTTTTCATAGACGGAAGATTTTCCTTGCCATTTATGAAAGGATTAATAACACCAACGGCAAATGATTGCAAGGCAGATGCAAAGTAGCCCCGGATTCGGTCATGCAGATGCTTAATCTCCGGCGAAGAAAGCAGCAACATATAATTCTCGTAAGCGTTACCGGCCGGAGGCGGCAGTAGATTCTCCAAATGTATACAGACTCCGTGTCCGCCAAACATTACACCCGCAAGTATTCCCTGGTAAGGGTTCACATCAAGCTTTGTAATTCCTCTCGGAACTTTAATTTTTCTAATTACCTTTCCTTCTTTAAAATTGAAAATTTTAATTTCATGAGCTGTTCCGCCAAGAAAAAGACAGGATGCATTGGAAGCGCCGGTAATTGTATTAAGAGGAGTTTGAGAGACATTCCATTGGTTGAGCAGACTTAAATTATTCGAAGCCAGCCGGGTTAAATCTCCTGACTTGTCAACTGAAAACAACCAGTCATTATCAGACATATAAAACAAATCCTGCACCCCTGCTCCCCGCTTAGCCTGGTGCAAAACAGTACCGTTTTCAAGCGAACGTTTGATAATTTTGCCATCGGACCCTGCAGTTACAAATGCCTCAGGCGAAACAAACAACAAATCATTCACAGCTCCCTGATGAATTTTATGATAAGACCGTATAATCTTCCATTGATTTAAATCCCACAGTTTAACAGAATCACCATATCCCCCGGTTGCCATATATTTTCCATTTCGGTTAAAAGAAATGGTTAGAATATCATCGGAATGTGCCCGGTTTACATATTCGGTTTTTCTTCCCTCAAGGTTCCATACTTTTACCTGGTTATCCCAGGAACCGCTGATTAAATAACGATCATTGAATGAAAACCTCAAAGACTTTACTCCACGATGTTCCAGGGTTCCAATTTGTTCAAGGTTCCTGGTGTTCCACAATCGAATAACCTGGTCACGCCCTCCTGTGGCAATAACCTCTCCATCATTCGATACAGCCACGGCAAAGGCATTTTTATTATGCGCCTTAAAATGTTTTACTTCAGAAACATTAAAAGGACCAACACTTTTTGAATCGTCTGTATATTCAGGTATCAATTTCCCTTCCTCTACCAGCGTCTGAAAATGTTTTAAAAGATAGCGCTTATTTGAAGGAACCCTGTAAAAATAATCTCCCCCGGAACGATCCTGCTGATAAAGCAATGGGGTGTAACTCTCCTCCTCTTTTTGACCCTGAAACTCTCCTTTATGAGGATACTTTGCCAATGCTTTTTTCTTAAGATAACTATCCACCGGAAAAAAAGTAACCGTCTCATCTCCTTTTGCCTTCGGTATTTGCTTATAATTGGTTGCTTTTTGCACCTTCTCTTTTACAAAATCGTAAAGTTCAAAAAATTGCAGGTACTCATCTTCATTTTCATCAGCAAGTCCTTTTAAACCATACAAAAGATAGTAGGTAAAGACTCCATGACCTCCTCCCCATTTTTTATTTTCATAAGATAACTGATTGGGCTGGCAGGATACAAGCTTATAAGTTTTCTCCCATTCCTGGATTAAGGAAGAAAGAACTTTTTTGGCTGCTTTCTGACTGCTTACCAATTTTCCTGAATGACAAGCATCGGTTATTAACAAAACTTTTACACCTTCAGGCGCCAGTGAAATATATTTTTGAATCTCGCTGATTTCAATTACATCATTCCCGGGCGCCATATAGTCGCCATCCTGAGAAACCTCATGAAGCAACAAAAAACCTTCTTCTGTGCTTGCATTAAAATTCTGAATATCTCCATGTCCTGCATAATAAATAATTACCAGGTCGTTTTTATCAGATTCTTTTACAATTAAATTATAAAGAATGGTTTCAATGTGTATTTTGTTTGTGGCTTCTTCATTAAAAAGTGCAACAATATTCCGGGGTTTGATGATTTCAGGACGAGCCTTAAGAAAATTATAAAAAGCCATCGCATCATCTGCTGCATAGTCCAGTTGTTTTTCCAGCGGCAGTTTCCTGTAATTAGAAATTCCCAGCACAAGCGCCCGTACCTCATCAAATGCTATTTCCGGATCATCAGACCTGCCAAAAGGAATCCTTTCCTGAGAAAAAATTTGGGAAGCGACCAATAGTGATACGAAAAATGCTATAAACTTTCTTTTCATATTAAAATATTGTTACCAACAAATTTAAAAGAATTCTTTAAAACAGGAGAATACAATATATTTTAATACCTGTCTATTTTTAAAAGGTATAAATAAAAATAATTCATATTGAGAAACTTTAGGGAGGCTATGAATAACAAAAAACTAAATTGTTAAAACAAGATAAGCTTGGATAGCCCCGTCCTTTAGAAGCTGTGAAAAAATGCAAATTAATTTGAAAGTATAATTTTTAAAATAAAATCAAAATAGTCTTTAAGAGTTTTTAACAAAACTAACTTTACTTCCTGGTTTTTATATACTATCTTTGATTATAGAGTAAAACAGATTTGTTCATTAAAAATTATATTTAATTATGACAGCAATAGGAAATTTATTTCAAAGTGCAAACTGGAAAGAAGAAAAGCATGTTCCGGTGATAGAATGTCCTGATGAAGTTAAGGCAGGCGAAATGTTCCAGGTAAAAGCATCCCTGGGGAAAGAAATTGCTCACCCAAACACTACAGAACATCACATCAGATGGATTCAGTTATATTTCAAGCCCAATGATGAAAATTTTGCCTATCACATTGGAAACTTTGAGTTTAATGCACATGGAGAATCCACAGAAGGAGCCAATGAAGGACCTGTTTACACTAATCACTCAGTTATAGCAGAATTCAAGACAAATAAACCAGGAACTCTTGTTGCTGCAGCTTACTGTAACATACACGGATTATGGGAAAGCTCAAAAGAACTAAAAACGAAATAAAAAATTTATTCTAAAAAGGGATGGCTTTATTAGAATAGAAGCCATCCTTTTTTTATGCTTAAACTATTCAGAAAAATTGTTTTTTCAGGGAAATTACTTAATATTTGTCTTTTCATTTCGTTAAACTAAGAAAAAGAAAAACTGTGAATCAAATTAAATTAATCCTGGGAGCATTTATCCTTTTTTTATTATACTTTTTTTCTTCTTGTGAAAAGGAAATTTTTATTACAGATTCCACAGCAGAACTTAGTTTCTCAACAGATACTGTTTTTTTTGATACGATCTTTACCACGATAGGATCAACAACCAAACGTTTTACAGTTCATAATCCACATAACAAAAAAATAAAAGTATCCTCAATAAAACTTGCAGGTGGTAATAATTCAGTTTACAGGCTGAACATTAACGGGCAACAAACAAACTCTCTATCAGAAGTAGAAATCGCTGCCAATGACAGTCTTTTCATCTTTGTAGAGGTAACTATAGATCCTAACAATACTAACAATCCCCTGGTAGCAAAAGACTCAGTAGTATTCCGGACAAATGGGAATACACAGGATGTAAAACTGGTTTCCTGGGGACAGGACGTTCACCTGATTGATGGTGAGGTTTTAAATACACAAACATGGATTGCGGACAAACCTTACCTGGTATATAATTCAGCTTTGGTGGATACCAATCAAACGCTTACTATAGAAGCCGGGGCAAAAGTACACTTCCACAGAAATTCCAGGTTTTATATTGCCGGTTCTCTTCAGTGTGACGGGACTAAGGAAGATCCGATTATCTTTCAGGCTGATCGCCTCGAAGATGCATACAGCGACATCCCGGGACAATGGGACGGAATTTGGCTAATGCCAGGATCCAAGGCAAATATATTAGACTACTGTCATATTAAAAATGCCATTATTGGAATCCAGGTGGATACACTGGGAAGTTTAACCGAACCTACGCTTACCCTCTCAAATTCCAAAATTGAACACATGAGCTACGCTGGAGTTTATGCCCAGGGAGCTACTATCAAAGCTCATAACTCAGTAATAAGCGACTGTGGTTCATTTGCTTTGGCACTAACCCTGGGAGGTGAATATGAATTCTATCATTGTACAGTGGGTAACTACTGGAATGGAATGACAAGAAATACTCCCTCGGTTTTCCTTAATAATTATTACATTGATGTTTATGATAACACCCAGGTGCGTGATCTGGAAAAAGCCCTTTTTGCCAATAGCATTATTTACGGGAACCAGGAAAATGAAATAGGTTTTGATTATGATACGGATGGAACTTTCAACTACTCCTTCAAAAACAGCTTAATAAAGACTAATCCTGATACTGACACCTCCACAACGAATTATGAGGAAGTGGTTATCAATGAAAATCCAAAATTCATTGATGCCTATAACTATAACTATCAGCTTGATACACTTTCACCGGCTATCGATGAAGGTGACCCAAACATCGGAAATCTTTACCCGACAGATATTCTAAACAACAACAGAACCAGTGATGACGGACCGGATATGGGAGCTTATGAGCGGATTCCGGGGAATAATTAATAATAAATCTGAATGAATACTCAAAAATTTACCTGGTACATTCTTTTTATAACTTTTCTGATGCCCAAATTATTGACAGGTCAAACTTTCAATCCGGAACGAGACCGTGCCCTTCGAATTGTTTTCTACAACACAGAAAATACATTTGACACTATTAATGATCCGGAAACAGAGGATGATGAGTTTATTCCGGGATCTATTAGACATTGGAACGGATACCGTTACTATTCAAAAATTAAAAAACTCTATAAAACATTTATAGCAACCGGAGGATGGCAGCCTCCTGAAATAATTGGACTTTGTGAAATAGAAAATAAAAAAATACTTGAAGACCTGGTGTTTAATACACCTTTCAACAAATTTAAATACAAAATTATTCATAAAGATTCCCCTGATAAAAGAGGAATTGATGTGGCTGCTATTTATAATCCAAAAAAATTTAAAGTTCTGGAACATCAATATCTACCGGTAATCCTTGATGATTCTTACAGGAATACCAGGGAAATACTTTACCTGAAAGGCCATACAAATATTGAAGACACACTTCACTTGTTTTTCAATCACTGGCCCTCAAAATGGGGAGGTGCGCTAAAAACTGAACCTAAAAGGATTTGTGCAGCAAAAACATTGCGTAAAAAGATAGATTCATTGTTTGATATAAACAGCTCAAGCAAAATTATTGTTACCGGAGATTTTAATGACACACCCAAAGCAAAGAGTATTATTAAAGCTTTAGGTGCAAGTTCAGTTAAAGATACACTTAAAAACAGCAAGCTTTACAACCTTTCTTCGGGTTGGAATGAATTTTACGGAACTCACAAATATCAAGGCAAATGGGCTGTAATTGATCAGTTTATTGTAAGTTCCTCGTTATTAAAACAAAACAACAAACATTTTTGCCTTCCTGAAGATGCTTTCATCTATTTTTCCGATTTTTTACTGGAAACGGACGATAAGTTTACAGGAAAAAAACCCTTCAGAACTTTTGTGGGTTACAGGTATCATGGGGGGTACAGCGATCACCTTCCAATCATCCTGGATATTCATTAATTTTTATTCTGGTTCCAGCCCCAATTCCCGGCCTTTCTTTAGCATAAATTCGCGGGCCTCTTCATAATTATTACCAATCTCTCCGTCAAGAATCGCATCTTTAATGGCATCTTTAATGATACCAACTTCGCGACTGGGTTTAAGATTGAAAGTTTTCATAATTTCCTCACCTGAAACAGGTGGCTGAAAATTCCGGATCCTGTCTTTCTCCTCAATTTCTTTCATCTTTTCGCGTACCCGCTGAAAATTTTGAAGAAAACGTTTGATTTTATATTCATTTTTAGAAGTTACATCAGCCTCACAAAGCAACATTAAATCTTCTATATCATCGCCTGCATCAAAAAGCAAACGGCGAACAGCAGAATCGGAAACCTCTTCACTTACAAGGGCAATAGGCCTTAAGTGAAGAGAAACTAATTTTTCGACATATCTCATTTTTTCATTCATAGGAAGACGCAATCTCCGAAACAAGGATTTAATCATCTTAGCGCCTACGAATTCATGCGCATGAAAAGTCCAGCCATGCTCCTCATCAAATTTCTTGGTTTTTGGCTTACCAATGTCATGCAGCAAACCTGCCCATAACAACCATAAATTATCCGTTTTCATTCTGAGGTTATCCACTACTTCCAGTGTATGATAAAAATTATCCTTATGCGCCTTTTCGTTTTTAATATCTACTCCTTTCATTGCTTCTACCTCGGGCAAAAATCGTTTTAAAAGCCCTGTAGAAGATAACAATTCTAATCCTGAAGAAGGATTTGGAGATAACAAAACTTTGTGCATCTCCTCTACAATCCGTTCCCTGGAAATTATGTCAATTCTTTCTGCATTTTGTTTTATGCCTTTCAGCGTTTCATCAAAAATTTTAAACTGAAGTTGTGAAGCAAAACGAATTGCCCGCATCATTCTTAACGGATCATCAGAAAATGTTTGAAGTGGCTCTCTTGGCGTACGAATTATTCCTTTTCTCAAATCATCTATGCCATTAAAAGGATCAAGAACTTTCCCAAAATTCTCTTTATTGAGGCATATTGCCAATGCATTTATTGTAAAATCTCTCCTTTGCTGATCGTCTTCAAGTGTGCCATTTTCAACAATAGGCTTTCTGCTTTCTCTGCGATACGATTCTTTTCGGGCACCCACAAATTCAAATTCCAATCCCTTATATTTAAACATGGCCGTACCAAAATTCTTATAGTAACTAACATTCTTCACCTTCAACTTTTCAGCTACTTCACGGGCAACCTCTATTCCACTCCCTATAACCAAAATATCAACATCTTTCGATTCCCTTTCTAAAAACAAATCTCTAACGTATCCCCCAATAACAAATGCATGTACCCCTTTATTATCTACAACCTTAGATATTTTACTAAAAACCGGATCGTTAAGACTTTTATTCATATGTAGATATGACAATTTTTATGTTTATATGACAAAATTACAATTATTTGGATGAATTTTGCGTTTTAGCCTGCCAATATTTTTTTGGTACAGGATTTGACACAAAATGATCAAACAATTATCTTTATTAATTGTTACGTAAATAAAATTAGTAAATAATAAAAAACAAAGACTGATGATTGAACATTTAACAAAAGAGACGTTTAAGGAAAAGATTTTCAACTTCGAGGAGAATAAAGACTGGAAATTTGAAGGAGACAAACCGGCAATTATTGATTTTTACGCAGACTGGTGTCAGCCATGTAAAATTGTAGCCCCAATTCTTGAAGAAATATCAAAGGAATATGATGGAAAATTAGATGTTTTTAAAATAGATACGGAAGACCAGCAAGAACTAGCTGCTATGTTTGGTATCAGAAGTATTCCGTCAATTTTATTTATTCCTAAAGACGAACAACCTCAGATGGCTCAGGGTGCATTGCCAAAAGATTCCCTGGAAAAAGCCATTAATGACGTGTTGAAAGTTGAAACAAATTAAAATTTGAGTAATACCCAAATTGAGCGATTCTCGCTCACGATAAAGAAATTGTTAGTATTTCACTTCACCTATTCAGTGAAATGCAACAATTTCTAAATCGTCCGGCAGCTGCCGGATAAGTAAAGCGCTTTTTCACTTTGTTCAAACCGCTAAACTTAGGTAATAAATAAAAAAAGCCGGTGAAAGTTTCACCGGTTTTTTTATGTAAAAAATTTTTCTAATTTTGGCAACCAATTAGGGGTGCCCAAACTTCGGGCTGAGATCACACCCTTCGAACCTGATGCAGCTAATACTGCCGCAGGGAAAAAGATAAAACTCATCCCGCATTAATAAGCACTTCCCTTTCACATTTAAATTAATACATTTCAAATGAGATTGCTATGAACATTTTTGTTAACAACAAAAAACAGGCTATTAAAAATGATACAACCGTTCGTTCCCTTCTGGAGGAAATGCAGCTTTCTGATAAAAAAGGAATTGCTGTAGCCCTGAACCAAAAGGTAGTTCCAAGGAACAAATGGAATCAAATAAACCTGGAAGAAAACGACAACATTTTGCTCATAAAAGCCTCACAGGGTGGATAACACCTAACAAAATAAAAAAATTAAATGAAAAAAATTACGCAAGAACCAATTCCTGGTTCAAAAAAAACCTATATTAAAGGGAAAATACACAGCATAAGAGTCCCTATGCGGGAGATTTCTTTATCTTCTACTAAAAGTATAGACAATACTTCAGAAAAAAATTCTCCTTTACTTGTTTATGACACTTCTGGCCCTTATACTGACCCTGACAAACAAGTTGATGTTAGTAAAGGAATAGAAAAAATAAGGGAACAATGGATAAAAAAAAGAAACGACACAAAAACTTTGCAGAATCTAAGCTCAGTATATAGCAAAAAAAGGCTCCAGGATTCTAAACTGAATAAACTGAGATTTCAGCATATAAACAAAAGACCGCTAAAGGCTTCGGGAGATAAGCCAGTAACACAAATGTATTATGCAAGAAAAGGCTTGATTACGCCTGAAATGGAATACGTTGCTATAAGGGAAAACCAAGGAAGACAACAACACATAAAAAGTGGCAAAAAACCGAAAAAAACTGAGAACGCAAACATTCCGGATTATATCACTCCGGAATTTGTCCGTTCTGAAATAGCTTCAGGAAAAGCAATCATCCCGGCCAATATTAATCATCCGGAAAGTGAACCCATGATCATTGGCAAAAATTTTCTAACAAAAATAAACGCCAACATAGGGAACTCTCCTACAACCTCTGGTATTGAGGAAGAGGTTGATAAAGCAGTGTGGGCTTTCCGCTGGGGTGCCGATACAGTTATGGATCTTTCCACAGGTGCAAATATTCATGAAACAAGAGAATGGATATTACGAAATTCGCCAGTTCCCATTGGTACTGTGCCTCTTTATCAGGCTCTGGAGAAAGTGAAGGGAAAAGTAGAAGAACTAAACTGGGATATTTTTAAAGACACCCTCATTGAACAAGCAGAACAAGGAGTTGATTATTTTACAATCCATGCGGCTTTATTGTGGGAACATGTTCCTTTAACTGTTCACAGGAAAACTGGTATTGTTTCAAGAGGTGGTTCTATAATGGCCAAATGGTGCTTGCTTCATCATAAGCAAAATTTTCTTTATACCCATTTTGAAGAGATATGCGAAATATTAAGTCAATATGATGCAGGAATCTCTCTGGGCGATGGTCTCAGACCAGGTTCTATAGCTGACGCCAGTGATGAAGCGCAGTATGCAGAGCTCGAAACAATGGGAAAATTGTTACAAATTGCCTGGAAACATAATGTACAGGTAATGATTGAAGGGCCGGGTCATGTGCCAATGCATAAAATCAAAGAAAATATGGATATCCAGTTAAAACACTGCCAGGAGGCACCTTTCTATACTTTAGGTCCGATTGTTACGGATATTTCACCTGGCTATGACCATATTACCTCGGCTATCGGCGGGGCCATGATAGGCTGGTACGGAACAGCTATGCTTTGCTACGTAACACCCAAAGAACACCTGGGGTTGCCCGATAAAAAAGATGTTAAAGAAGGAGTAATCACTTTCAAAACTGCAGCTCATGCAGCAGACCTGGCCAAAGGGCATCCTGGCGCCCAGGAACATGATGATGCAATGAGC
>CAYWSJ010000083.1:0-13643 GCA_964461045.1 uncultured Bacteroidales bacterium
TCCAACTGTTCAATATAATCAGCAAATAAAAGTCTATTTAAAAAGAAAACCAACAGTTGGTTTAAAATCCGATGGGACAGTAGTATCCAATGTTTATGGGGTAAACTACCCTATCGAAGTTAATGAATGGAACGATATAATCCAAATATCAGTTGGTTCTGAGCATGTTGTTGGACTTAAATCTGATGGAACAGTTATGGCTACTGGTGATAATTTCAACGGGCAATGCAATGTTTATTCATGGTCGAACATTCAGCAAATCAGTGCTGGAGCTTTTCATACCGTGGGACTCAAGTATGATGGCACAGTTGTTGCGGTTGGCCACAATGAGTATGGGCAATGTAATGTAGAAAGCTGGAATAATATTGCAAAAATAAGTAGTAAATCCTTGCATACTGTAGGCATAAAAAATGATGGCACAGTTGTTGCCGTGGGGTTTAATAAATACGGTCAGTGTGATTTGGATAATTGGAGTGATATTCATGATATAACGACAACATGTGATTATACTGTCGGCCTTAAATCAGATGGAACTGTAATCGCTACTGGTGATTATGATGATTACAGGCAATGCTTTAGAGTAAGATTTTGGGACTTAAAGGAAGACAATAGTCCTTCCGAAGAAACGTTACCACTATCTAACCAACCAATCACAAAACCCTACGAGTTAGATAATATTTATAATCAATTCAAAGACGTTGAGGCTAAAGATGAATACGAAACCAAAGAGGAATATATAGAGAGAGTCAGTAATTTTTATGACGAATTGCCAATATATTTTTTTTTAGATAATAATATAAATTCAGATAGTAATTATAATGCAGAAACAAAACAGTTAACCTTTAGCAATATTTATACAGTTGAAGATAAAGGCGGATTGGGTGATGACAAATACAAATTGAGCTATTATTACACTCCTTTTAAAAAAACATTAGAACCGATTAAGCTCAATTTGTCGGTAGAGAAAGCTAAAGAAATAAGAGAAAATTTGGCTTTAATACAAGGGTATGAGTTTAAATATGTTTATAATGTTGATGATTTCAAATACGGTTTTCCAAAAGGTGTGGCCTACTCTAAAAGGGTAGAAGTGCCTTATATTGAAGAATACCGACTCTATGAAATAACTGGCTTGCTAAGATCAATTACTTTATATAATACTAAAAATAACAATATCTTATACCAAAAACATAACTTTAAAGCTGATTCTCCAGTTTGGGCGTATTCAATTGATGATCAAGAAATTAACGATGATAATGGAGATTCAGATGACGATGGAGGTGGAGGCGGTGGGGGTTGCTTTATTTCAAATGTTTATTGATTTTAGGGCGGTGATTCTGAAAATTCATAGGAGAAAATGAAGAAAAATTTATTGTAAGGAGATCGAATTATGAAATTTAAATGGCTCCTTATTTTTGCAATTGTTTTTTTTCTTGGATGCGCAACCACTTCAAAACAAGTATCATCTGGAGTTCATGTTGATTATAAGACTGAAATAATCAAAAAGCCCCCTATTGAAGGTATTTCAAAAGTAAATATAGGTGAAAGCATTGTTTCGACCTACAAAAAACAAATAATCCCCACGCTTATTTTAAAAAATGACTTATTTTATGTCGGGAAGTTTAATGGATTTGATAACAGATTTCATGTTCATAAAGGAGAGTTGAAATTAACTAAACAAAATGGGCAGGGACAATTTTTCTCTGCTGAAAATAAAATTACCATTAGCGTAGATGCGATTGGCAGTACTCAATATGTCGATGGTGGCATCTTTCTATATAACGATCAATCAAAAGCAGCTATTTTTCTAATACAAAAATACTCTGGGAAGTGCCGCATACAACCAATACCCAACGACAAAATCGCTTACGAAGTAATAAAAAAAGAAGTGTGGTCAGATGATAGTTTTAATAGAGAACTTGTTTACACTGGCAAATCAGGCAACACAATCTCTATTCTTTATCGAGAATTCATAGATAATATGGCTCGGCCAGCTTTTTCCCAGGAAATAAAATATGACCTTACAGACACCAAAATTATTGGATATAAAAATGCTAGATTTAAAGTTGTTGAAGCTGACAATGTATCTCTAAAATACGAGACATTAAAACATTTAAAATAAAAAATCTGAACTCTCTATTTTTTAAATTTTTTCCTGACAACCCAATGTAAACAAAAAAGGAATATCATCTAACATAGCTGGTCCAGGGACCGGCAAGAGAGATAATAATAGAAAAGATATCCCAAATGAAAATTGAGGTTCATATGAATTCAGTCGGAAAGGGACGAGTAAAGTCATCTCTTTCAAAACTGCACATTGATGCATGCGCATTCTTTGCTGGTTTTTGTCAACAAATTGAGACGGAAGAAAGTCACCTCGCTTGGCCTCAACCAAGATGGAGATTATCTGCGAGTTATGCGCTTTCTTCAGTTATTCAAGCATGTTCGGCGCTTGAAGCATCAATTAATGAATTTTATCAGAAAGCAATCGATAGAGATAAAAAGAACTTACCTACACTATCGAATGAACAATTTCTTATTTTAGACAAATTGTGGCATGAAGAAAAAAAATATAGTACTTTAAAAAAATATCAGGTCGCACTAACGGCCGCAGGTAAAGAGCCTATGGATAAAAAAGCTGAACCCTTTCAATCTGCCAAACTACTAATTGACCTGAGAAATGCATTGATACATTTCAAACCGGAATGGGACAATGAAACAGGTCCACACGACAAACTTGAAAGCAAACTAAAAAAGCATTTTAACCCAAATCAACTTATTGAAATGGCTGAAGGTACAATGACTTGGTTTCCATATAGATGTTTAGGAGCTGGATGCGCGGAATGGTCTCTCGCCACTGCCAAAGAATTTAACGACAATTTCTGTGCCATTTTGGGAATAAAAACAAAATTTTGAATTAAATATAATTTTATTTTTTATTTGAGAAATATAAAATTGGCACAAGCAACTAACAAAAGCCCATAAAGAGGCACTCTCTAAATGGGCTTCATAATTATTAATCAGTGTCTTCTATTTGCGCCAATTCTTGTTCATCATCAAAGAACATGTCCTCAACGATGCTCCAGGCCAACTGGATAGCTGTATGAATAGCCCCTGCCTTTACATCAGGGAACTTTTCAAGATTGGGAAGGTTGGGAAAATTATGAAAAAGGTAAGATATCAAAATCTAATGACATAAAGCCTTTAATTGGTGATTTTTGTCTTAAAGTATCAGACAATAGCGACCCGCATGGCGGTTTTTAACTATTTGAAAAATCAATAAATTTAAATTTTGTTTTTTCAGGTTGGATTTATCGACTCAAACCAACTTCCTCGGGAGGAAAAGCAGATAGACTAGCAATAGAAGATAATTCTTTCAATGGTTATGGTTTAAGCATAGGGCATGACAATAATGTAATTTGTATTGAAAGAAGAGATGGGGGCCGTGGAAATATAATAAGCGATAAAATTTTTTGTGATAATTTACCATTAAATCAATGGTTCAATTTCTATTTTTATTCGAAATCGGATGGCAAATTTTCGCTGTTTCTATATGACAAAGTGGGCAAAAAACTTTGTGAAGTATCAGCAAACGATAAAAAATACAATTCGTTTAATAGAGTAGTAATACATGGAAGTAATCCTTACTACATTGATAGTCTCAAGGTTATAGCTACAGAATGAATTCAAAAAACCTCAATTTTCAGGCAACAACCCCACCAGCATCGTTGGTACATTAATTGGCAGTATGGTCAAGCAAGTATGCGCTACCGAATATTCAGCCATGTTCTGGACGCTTGCAGGTCTTGTCGGGAAGAACTCCCCCGGTAATGTAGGCACTATCAGAACAGCAAGGGACAGAAGCCCGTTGGCTAATCCATACTGAAATTTATAATAATCCCGATACAGGGTCGAACTGTTTCCGAATTGCACCTCAACAAATACAAGTCCTTTGCGGAAATCCCCTATTAATTTTGGCGTGTCTCGAAGTGTTGGCTGTGTTTCCCATCCCCGGCTGTTGAATTCATGATCAAATGCTTTATTATAGGCAGTTTGATGCTCATATGTTCTGCCATTTGCGGAAAATTGAAATGATTTATCCCATTTGATGGTACCTACTATAGTTTCGACTTCATTAATTTCAGTCACAAGGGTCTTTTTGAGTTGGTCTCCGCAGTTAAAGTATGAGAATTCGGCTTTCATGGATGTATTTTCTCATGACTTCTATCAGCTATAGGTCTTTTTATTAAACATCTCCAAGGCTAAATTATATTCGTCCTCAAGATTAATACCTGGATCAAGATTCGGATCTAATTCCTTCAAACCGACAAACATATAAGATACCAGTTGCATTCCTGTAAATTTACCCGGCAAAGAATTAAGGGTGTACTTTTGCTCCGAATCTTCTAAGTCAAATCCATTTCGGCCGAGCATGGCTATTTCATATGTTACAGCTTGTTTCTTTTTATCGTCCATTTCATTAAACTTTTCAAGTGCCGCAAAGCAATACATCACAGCATCCATTCTGGGTTCTGAACCAGCCTTGCTTTTCATTTTGATGCTTGCAATTTCATTCCTGTCTTCCTTGGCACGTTCGGCAACATCGCTGTATGGCGACAGTTCAATGACTTTTTTTAAAACAGGATCAGCTTCATCATAATGTCCTAAATCTTTAAGGCACTTTCCATAACCATATTGAGCTTGTGGATCATCAGGAAGAAGACTTGCGGCTTTCTCAAGATAGGGGTGGGCTTGCTCTGTCGATTCTTTGGCAAGCAATCCGCCCAGATTGCGCAAGGTATAGGGGTCTTCCGAATTAAGCTGATAGCTTTTCTTCAATTCAGAGATGGCTTCCGTTCTTTTTCCGGCTCGAAAATGCGCAACGGCAAGGGCGTTCCATGCCCGATTAGCTTCGGGATCGATTTCAGTAAGCCTGCTCAGCATATCGATTGCTTCCTCCAGCTGCCCTTTTTCACTCAGAATCATCCCGTAATTATAAAGAATAGTTGGATTATCTGGGAATCTTTTACAAAGAGCAGCAAGCATTGCCTCGCCTTGAGAAATTTTCCCCTGATTAAGAAGGTCAATAGCTTCCTGAATTGCATTTTCTGTATCTGATAGTGAATTCGGGAACCATTGAACTATTACATAATCATTTTGAATATCAACTGTCGCTTCTCCTCCCATCTCTCTAAAATATTTCGAGAAAAAAGAAGACACAGCTCCATTGAGTTCGGTGCTGGATAGATTTTTGTAGTTTTCAGGTAATTCTGAAAGTTCAAAAGCAAATTTTATGGGATCAAGCGTCATTAGTTTCGTCCCTGAATTTCCAAGTATATAAGGTGTTCATTTTAAGCTTATCCGCCCATCCGTCCACAATTTTTGTATATCTTTGGGCATCCGTCTTGGCGATGTCATCGTATACTTTCAAAAGCTCTCGCCCTTTGTCAAGGACTTCAACTGTCTTGAAGGGAACCAGTATATGTTCGTCCCCTGATATTCTCGACCAATTTAATGTGAACGCCGCATTCATTGCCGCATTTTTTTCAAAAATATCTTCGGGTGTCATTTGTTTTATTCTGGGTTCAAGGCTCTGATGAAGTTCCTGAATCTCATTATTAAGAGCGGTCTTCATTATGTTGTTAAGATTTGGGCATTCTTTTCTGCATATATCTATTGCTATCATTTCAATTGGAAGCGATAAGAGCTGATGAATCAATCCTTTAACAATGGTCTTAGCAAATTGCTGAGCAGTATCAGAAGGGATACTGGCAAGCTTTTTATTATTGGCGCATTTGTCAATTTGGTAATTAGCTTTTTCTTCATTTACCACGAAATTGGGAATTTTTTTCGGGTCTGTCCATTTGGCAAGAATCATGGCGCATTGAAGCGCAACGACATAATCACCGATATGTGAATAATTCTGGTTTACATTGATTACATGTATAGGATTCTGAGGCGTAGCTGTTATCATCTGGGCATAACCGGAAAAATCAGAACCTGAGCCGACAGAGACCTTATATCCGGTCCTTTGCTCAACTTTATCAATCATCTTTTGGGTATCTTGATGCAATTTGTCTCCATTTCTATCGCTTTTGAAATTTAGGCCAGCGGTTATATCCAATTTGTGGGTCGTTCGAATTGTAAAATCTTATTAGTTCAACCTCTTTTTTATTTACTTCTTCAGTCGGTGTTTCATCATTAAATTCGAACAAGATTTCTTTTCTGACAGTGAAATCACGTCTATCTTCTTTTGTAAAGTCCCTTTCAATAAGTTCCGAGTCAGGGCTACCAAAATAGCTTATTGTGTCAGTCAAATCTTTACCAATGTATATTTTCCCGTTTGGATATGTTATTTTATAAATTACTTTCATGCATTTAAAATGCTACGATGAATTTTCCGATAATCTTAAACTCATCTGATTCATTGTCACTTATAATAAACTTCTCATAACCAGGGGATGTGGTATCTGGTTCAAGAACTATTTTTCTATATTCTCTTGAGTTGTCACCTAATAATAGCTTTTCGCAGGAGAATTTTTTAACTGTAAATTTCCCACCAAGGTCTTCGTCATAAATTTCTGGGTGATAAGCCAGTACTATTTGACCCTGGCATTCATCCTCCGATGATTTCTCGAAAAGGCACCAAGCTCCGTTTGTAATACGCTTGTTCATTGAGTTACCAATTACCTGAATAACGAATAAATTAGGGCTATAGTTGAGATATGCTGGCAATGAGATCCAATCGCATTTTTCGGTATCTTTTTCAATGGCAGATGGTTCAGTGTTATTTTGCAAATCATAAATCGGCACGGCATTAATAAAAGGCTTTACCTCGTTTCTATCGAGAAGGGGAAAAGGCAATCCAGGATATTTATCTTCCCTTCTTATCTTTATATCCTCTGTATTTGTGGTATCCTCCTCAATAGGAGCTTGAAATTTTTGAGATAAGTTTTTAAAATACTCATTTGTTTCAGCATCCGTGCAGAAAATATAACACCCCTTCTGTCCCCTAGTCATTAGAGTTCGATAGGTATTCCTTATTAGTCTGTCTGCTTTTTGTCGAGCTGAATCGGGGTTGGTTTTCAATTGCTTTTTGTATCCATTTAGTGAAGCATCAGTTCTTGCACGCTTTTCTGGGACAGTGAGTAATCGCCCATCCCTGCAAATCAAGTCAGGGCCAATAATAACACCTATGTAATCAAGTTCCAGCCCTTGGCACGTATGAATACAACCAATTTCACTGACTGACTCAGGTTTTAAAATCCATAAATTCCCATCATTCGCCAAGTTCCACTTTGCTTCAAAATTGTGTTCTTTGATTTCTATGTCATATAAGTCGGGGGCAGACTTCTTTTTTGTAATCCAATTCCAACAATATCCAGCAACCAATCGGGCCTTGTTGTTGTATTTGTTCTTTCGATAAATGATATCCTTGAGGTCATGAGGGGAGTCTAAGACCTGAAATTCGTAATTAAATCTACCCAAGTCTTCGGTAAAAGTTTCTTCAATCTGCAAGGCATAATCTATCCAAGACAGATAAATATCTGAACCGTTGCAGCGAAATTGCGAAGACAGCTTCATTTCTTGGACTTCTACATTCAATTCCTCTGCCCAAGAACATATTTCAATTTTATCCCCGATGTCTTTATAGGTAACTTGTTGTTTTTCATCTATGAAAAATATGCTGAGCTTTGCGGTTTGAATAATTTCTTTAATCTGATTTTCACCAAGGTTCTGGTAGAAACCTGACTTTTCATTTAATCGATGTGCCTCATCGACAATCAGAACATCACAAACATTTTCTTCACAAGAGGTGTAATCTCCTGAGCTTTTAAATAAATTGCCAATATGAGTTCTCGTGAATGTGCCTGTTAGTTTGCTTTCATATACAGTACGAGGGGCGGCATTTTTTGTTACATACTGGGCCACAAGTCTCCTTCTGGTCAATTCCACCAAAAGATTTATTGCAATTACTGACTTGCCGGTTCCTGGACCACCGTCTACAATTATTACATGTTTTTCATTTTTGGCAGTACATTGATTCGCTGTGTATAAAACTGTCTCATAAACAACCTTTTGGTCATCAATCATTAAAAATTCAGGATTGCCGCTTAGTAGAGATTCAAGCTTGTCCGCAAGGTTTTTAGATGGCTTTATTTTTCCATTCTCAATACGGTACATTATTTTATCTGAATCACCGTACTTGATAAAATTCCTTATAAAATCGGATAATCTTGCTGAATCCCGTTTTAAGAAGGAGGGGGCTTTTGAAGTGTGTTGATGATAAAATGAATGGTTGATGACATCATATGATTCGCAATTATGAAGATAGGCGCAAGGTTTAAGTTGAATGCTGTCTTTTCTTATTGCTTCATTAAAATCTTCTAATAATGCTGCATAAGTCCATGCTTGATAAGAAGGGTGTTCAATTTCTCGCTCTCCGCTCCCGATGTAAGTTCGCACTACAGCATCTTTTTGGGTTTTTTTTACATTAGACCACTGTTTTAGTTCCACTATGATGGCAATGTCATCTTTTTGTTCATCTTTACCTGTAACAATAAAATCAATTCTTTTAGATGACTGCGGAATTTTATATTCAATAGAAACACCAGTATTATCAGGTATCTTTGATAACAAAAGAATATTGTTCATGTATTGCATGGAGTTCTTCCATGACGAAATTTCGCTTGAACTCGTAGTTCTACCTAACATCTTCTGATATACACTCAGAATCTTATCAGCTATGCTATTAGCAAAAACATCTTGCGTGAATTCTTTTTTTGTCGCTTTATAAACAATCATTTATTTCAAATCCATATCATTAAAGAATATCTGTCCCGCTACTCGTATTCAGAATATTTTTTTGCACTTCCTCTGACAGTGTCTGCTGGATATTTCTTTTCATTTATTTTTATTTTATCATTAGCAGCTATTATTGGATCAATTCCCAGAGTGTCAGAAAGTCGGACCAAAAAAATTAAGATATCGCCAAGTTCATGTCTAATCTGTTCAAGCTTTTCACCAGTAAGATTTTTGCTTTCCTCCTGGGTAAGCCACTGAAAATGCTCCATGATTTCTGCCACTTCTACACTTAAAGCCATCGCAAGGTTCTTTGGGGAATGAAACTGTTCCCAATCCCTTGCTTTCGCGAATTGTCTTAATTTCTGTTTTAACTCATTCATTTGACTATTACATTGATTTTTTTTTGTAATAATTATGCGGCTGATTAAGCCTTAACACAACTAAGTCTGCTAAAGAATTTTGAATATCTTTAATAGCTTTTAAGTTGTTTTTCGCAGCGGTACTTTGCTTTGAGAAAGATGCTTCAAAGTTTTTTAGGATAAATTGCGATTGGACCTTTTGCTGTAAAACCGATTGAGATTGTGAGTTTTAAATTATTTTCCATTAAAATGCCCTTATACTTCGAGCCAGGACATAGAAAAGGCTTTGGGTAACCTGGCACTTCAATTAAGCAATATCCAGCCCTTACATGGACCACAGTGCCATTCAATTCCTGATATTTCTCTCTTTTAATAGGTTCTATAGGTATAAATTGTATTGAATTAAGTTCTGCCACAGAAAAATTTCTTTTATTTGATTCCTCAAAGACTTTATTAGCTTCGGAAAATTCACCGTCCATGAATAGCATACCACCCAAAGTCGCTAAAAATCGTGGGTCATGGTAACCGTATAATGTGCTTTGAAACAATATGGCAGTACATCTTTTATAAGTTTCTCCAGAGAGATAAAGCGATAAGGCATACTCTACATAAGATCTAAACTCCTCTGGATGGTTAAAAATAACTGGTTCAAGAATTTCTATGGCCTTGCTATAATCACCATTTTTTCGGAATGTTCTTCCCAACAGATATCGTCCTATAATGCTTTGAGGAGCGTCAGCTATAGCTTGTTGCATAAATCGTATGTACCTAGGATTGTCACCTAAAAATTTCTGTATCTCTGCCGATACTATCCAAAGGGCTTCTTTATTGCGAACTTCTTTTAAACCTTCACTAATAATAGATTCTGCTTTTTCAATGTATTCTGAAATTTCTTTTTCATCTTCAAGCCTTTTTGCCCAATTCAAATATAACTCTGCAAGGTCTTTATAACAGTAGTTATTTCTTGGGTTTAATGAAATCCCTTTTCTAAAATTATTCTCCGATTGTGCCAATCTTCTTCTAGCGATGTCTGTGCTTTCATTCTGAAGAGTGATTTTTGCAAGTATTAACCCTTTTGTGTGATATAAAATTTTGACTGTGCTGTTTTTGTTTAAGGCTGTTTCAATTTGAGATAAAGCAGCATCTAGTTTCTCTTCCCTTAAGAACATTCTTGCGTAATGTTGACGTACATAGGGACTATCAGGATCTTTTTTACAAGCTTTTTCAAAAAACGTGGTTTTCGCATCTAATGTGTTTATGGAATCGATTAATTCGTCTGACCTATAAAAGGATTCAAATGCTTTTGCATCAATATTATAATTTAAGTTCAGAGAGTTTAGTGTATTTTGTATTATTTCACTCTTTTGTGCCTGGCTCCCACATCTTAACCAAACAACTTCAGCAATGTTTCTGTGTCTTGTTCTAACTCCATCAATCCTTCTCCCAGGATCAATTTCGTCATAAAAAAGAATTCCTTCTGTATTATCACCAATTTCCATGTGAAGTTCGGCAAAATTTAAGCCTAACAAATTGGCCAACAAATTTTCTCTGATATACGCTCCATGAAGAGAAAAACAACAAACAATCAAATAAGCATATTGAGCCTTTTCATTTTGGATACTTCTATATTCGTCTTCTAAAATTGCATCAAACCTTTTATCCTCAGTAGCTTCACGCATAGCAACTAAAAGCTCTTTATTGTAATTCTTTTTTACAGCTGCAAATTGTAAATCTGGCGATAATGGTTCGAGTTTATTTAATGCTGAATTTTCTCCTAAGAAATCCAAAAGCCTATAAATTTCTGGATCTGAAAGAGGTTCAATCTGGAATTCCTTGCCGATTACTGAATTTGAAGATTGACGCCATTCATTTAGTCTCTCACCAAGCACAAAAAGGGCCGCTTTATTGACTTCTTTCAATCGTTGTATACTGTTTTTAATATTTTCAATTTCATCTGCTGCGTTGTCGACAAAGAAAAATATGGGACCTTCTGAGATATCAACCGCATATTCTATATCTCCAACGATTATTTGTCTTCCAGGTTTAAGCATATATATTGATCCAGCCCTCTCTCGTACCAACGCACCAGCTAGAGTCATTAGAAGCGTTGTTGTCCCGTAACCAGCAGGAGCCAATATATTTAAAGCTTTGGTAGAGGGCTTAGTGCTTGTTGCATAATCCAGTAATACATCGTATAGCTCATCCTCTAAATCTCTCGTAAAATATTTCTTCGCACCTATTAAAGCCCAATTTGGTCTATCACCCTTTAAAAAAAGCTCTGTATTAGGCCTGTCTCCAAAAGGCGCTTGATTGATATATTCCCATGAAGAAGTGAGTCGAATAGTCGCAGCTGGATTTTTATTAAAAGAAGTATAAAGCTCAGAAGGTATAATATGTATATATTTTTCCATGCGCTGAGTGTCTGCGTCACTTATGTTCAATTCGGCTGTAGCTCTTGTTACAAATTCATCACAATCCATATCTAATGTATAAATTCGCTTGTCTTCTAATATTTCTCTATAGACATCATCTGTCTCAGGGGCTACTCTATATGAATCGGGCATTTCAGATGGATAAAACTCTTCTTCTATTTCATTTAAAACTAGTTGCCAATCCAAGTCTAAATTTGCGTAGCCAATGTATAGGAAATTTGATGTTGAGAAGTCATGCTTTAATAGCTCAAATAACATCCTTCTTTTTTCTTTGAACTTTGTGTAATCATCATTGGTAATAACAATCTCTGGTTTGCCAGTGCCAAAAAGAGCTCCATGGAGATGGAAGATTGGCAAATCGAATCTTGTATCATAAGGAGTAACTTCAGAAGTAGCAGTAATAGTTATGTAATTTTGCTTTGGATTAGCAACAGCATCATATGCCTTTTGTATCCCATTATCATAATTGGTAGTATAAATAGCTTTCCATTTAACCGAGCATATCCATTTCATAGTTTCATCGGGTTCAAGAATTTCGAGTCTTCTTTTTAAAAATGCCATGAGCTCTGGTCTTCCTTTTCGAATTTCTATGAGTTTGGAGATGTCAGGCAATTTATATTCTTTTGCTTCAATCTTATATTCATCTGCAAGCTCCTTTGCCATTGTATAACCAGTTGGTAGACTTCCTCCGTCTAACGCTTTCAAATTATCACCTATTCCAGATCCGACAAACAAAACGCATTCACCTGATTCCAATGAATGTCTTAAGCCTAATGGGATATCTTTCATTGCTGATCCTCTTTAATAAGCCTTTTTCATGTATTATTGGGTCTAAGCAGCTTGCATTATGAAATTAGTGATTAATGTTTATTTTTAGAAATTTATAAAAATCTTATCTCACGGCAACCCCTCACAAGGCACCCCGTCCGCATCCGCATCCAGCCTGTGCGGGTCTCCCGGGCCATGAGCATCAAAGAATCTTTGGGCTTCTGCTTGTGTCCTGAAGTCGCTACAGTCCTTGTCTTTGGATTTCCTTGAGGAACCTGAAGTACGTCCCCCATGCCGCCAATCCCATGGAGCAATCGGATTTGGGTCTGACCAAAGGCCGACATCAGCTTGTCGAGCGTTCCTCTCAAGCCTGTCCCACTTATCACAAATGCGCTTGTGGCAGTATCTGTCGTAAACCCAAGCAAGGCCGTTAATGATAAGTGCTTCATTCAGGATCTTGCCATTTACATAGACAAGACCAATGACCCTGCCATACCTGTCTTGACCGGATGGAACGATATCAACGGTTCTGCCATTGACTATCTTCTGAACAAATCGCTTTACTTTAATGCCGTATGGCTGGTCTTTTTCTGGACAGTCAATGCCGTAGAAGCGGATGTCTATCTCACGGCCCTTGCGTCTTACCTCGATTGTGTCTCCATCATGGACTTTGTCGACTGTGGTTTCCCAGGACCAAGAGGAGGCAGAGATTGAAAGAGACAAAAGAAGGAAAGCGATAAGCCAACGAATGTGGTGGAGACTTGCCACTATACAAATTGAAGTCATCGGATCTCCCAAAGAAAACAGCAAATGGCAGATATTAACGTATGAAGATTATCGATTTTCGTAATATATATTGAAAGTTATGTCAAGCATACTCCAAAGGATAATTCGTCATTCATCTTGACACTTACTGTCCAAACTTGCTATCCAAATTGAAAAAATGGGCTAAAGATGGGTTATTTGGCAGATGGCTGAAGATACAATTCTGGTAGGAACTTATAAAAATATATCTTTATAAAAGCTGACTTACCAATTGTTTAAAAACTTGTTGGATATTAGAACCAATTCAAACAAGGCTTCAGGCTAAGTATGTAGACGCCATTGTGGAATGTTGCCGGACGCGGGTTCGACTCCCGCCGCCTCCACCATTTTATTATTCAAAATTAAAAAAAATTAGTCTATTAAAATTCGGTTGGTAAAAACCCTCTAATATTACATCTGTGATACGCTTTATATTGCTTTGTTTCTGTTAACCCTCTATTACAATCTGAAAAAAGTT